>NZ_JAXGFT010000010.1:0-201243 GCF_041008785.1 Pseudophaeobacter sp. 1A16562
GCCGTGCGGCCTCCGACACCTCCATGCCGCCATACTTGGACTTCAGCTTGTAAAAGGTCGCCGGGCTCAGGCCGTGCCGACGGCACACCTCCGCCGTCGGCATCCCGGCTTCCTGCTCTTTGATCATCCCGATGATTTGCGCCTCGGTGAAACGGCTCTTACGCATTTGTCTGCTCCTACATAGGTTGGGCAGACTCTACTTCATGGTGAGGGATTTTGCGGGGGGCAGGTCAGGATCAGCTTACCCCTGAACAGCGCACCGCCTATGTGGAGGGGCTTGATTGGATCATGCAGATGCGCGCCGCATGGCCTGCGCTGGCCGCCTCCGGTGCCGATGTCACCGATGATGCAAACTGGCCCGCCGTTCCTGCGGGCGCTGCCGAGCTTGCGGGGAACTTCTGATGGATGAAACCGGCCTGGTGGACTGGCTGTCCAATCTGATCGGAGGCGCGGCAACAACGCTGGTGGGCGCTTCTTTGGGGCGCTTGATGTGGCACTCCGGCGAGGTGCGCAAAGGGCAGCGCCGCTTCTTCGGCCCGGAGCTTCTCTGGGAAGTCCCGGTGGCCTTCGGCATGGCCATCATCGGTGAAGCGATTGCCAGCTACCTTGGCGCCAGTTCCACGGTCAGCACCGGCATTGTGGCACTGGCCGCCTACATCGGCCCGCGCGGCGCCGAGGTGCTGCTGGCCAAATGGCTGACCCGCGCCAAACCCTGACCTGTTCCCCCGACCCCTGAATATGAAACCAGCCCTGCCATTCGGCGGGGCTTTTGCATTGGAGGCTTTCCATGCCTGACATTCTCACCTTTGAAACTCTACAGAAGATCACCGGCCTGATCGCGGCGGGCAGCAACCAGGCGCGCAATGCGCAGTCCTTCCTGCTGGCGCTGAACCGCCACGGATACGATCTGGGCCTGAACCAACCGCACCGGCTGGGCTACCTGCTGGGGCAGGTTGTTCTGGAGTGCGGAGCCTTCCGCTATGACCGGGAAATCTGGGGTCCAACCCCGGCGCAGGATCGCTATGACACCCGCACCGACCTTGGCAACACGCCGGAACAAGATGGCGACGGCTACAGGTTCCGGGGCCGCACGGGCATGCAGATCACCGGGCGGGGGAATTACCGCGCCTTCACTGCCTGGGTGCGCCGCCTCGATCCCACCGCCCCGGATTTTGAGAAGGATCCGGATGCCGCCAACCTCGATCCCTGGGAGGGGCTGGGGCCGCTTTGGTACTGGTCAACTCGCAGGCTGAACCTGCTGGCCGATGAGGGCAATGTCCGCCTGATCACGAAACGGATTAACGGCGGCTATAACCATCTGTCTGAGCGTAAGCGCTGGACCCTGCGCGCGCAGCTGGTGCTGCTGGGATACGGCGCCACGGATCTGCGCGCCTTCCAGCGCGCTGCCGGTCTGGCGGTGGACGGTCTACCCGGCCCGAAATCCCATGCGGCGCTGCATGCGGCCCTGCTGGACCTGCCGCCGATCGCGCCGCCGAAACCCAAACCTGAAACCACCGGGATCCGCGCCTTCCTCGCGCGGTTCTTGCCCTGGCTGGCGGGCTGATCCGCCGACCGCTTCCTTCCCACTCCAAAACAGAGGACTAACCCATGAACTGGAATGACATTCTGCAACAGCTTCAGCCTGCGCTGATCAGTGGCCTGAGCTTGCTTCTTACCGTGCTGATTGGCGGCGCGGCGCAGGTGGCCAAACAACGCTTCGGCCTTGAGATCGAGGCCCGCCACCGCGAGGCCCTGCACAGCGCCCTGATGAGCGGTATCCGCGCCGCGATCGAGGACGGACCCGGCGCCGGAAAGGATGTGCTGGTCGAGCAGGCCGTCACCTATGCCCGCGAGTCGGTGCCCGATGCCATCGCGCGGCTTCGGCCCAGCGAGGCGGTGCTGCGCCGCCTGGTGATGGGCAAGCTGAAGGAGATCGGGGCAAAGTAGACCATTCACAAAGGAGGATCGTAAAACCTGGCGTTCCTCCTTAGTGTTAACGAGGTCTACCGCCCATCGAATTGATTTTGCTCGCGTTTCCCGTTTCAGGACACACGGGAGGTGTATGATGAGGCGTTAACTTGATATGGGAAATCTGCTCATGTATCCACGCGGGCAGATTTCGCGGGTATTTGGGAAACTGAAATATCTTCATTGCCCTCTGAGGCTGAGGCTGAGGCTGAGGGAGAGACCGGAGGGGGGCAACAGTAGCCCGTATTGTGGAGGGCTCAATAGCCTTATTTAGGCCTTTGTTAGGGCACATATCGCATCAGTGGGGAGTGAATCGGTCCTTTGAGCGCGAGCTGGTCTAGGAACAGCTGGAACACTCAAACACTCTTTCGACGAGTTTCGCGTGAGGATGCTCAAAGTTCGTTACGCAGCTAGGTAGTTTCGGCAGTCTGTAAGCCGCCGGATGAGTATATTTTGATAAGTTAGGTAATCAAAGATGTCTGATTTTATTGTTTTCGCCACTTTTTACAGCACTTGGGGTGATTTTTCCGGAAACCCTCAAACATACACTGGCGCGCGAGATGCCATAATTGGGGATGAGAACGGGACGGTCGACGTCAACGCGACCACCGAGTTCACCTACACAGGCATTCCCTCCGGTGCGACAGCGTATAATGGTCCATACTCGATGTATTTAATTACAATGAGTAATGGTGGCCAAGCGGTTTGGATGGCTGGCGTTGGCAACTCAGGTGGCATTGTCGTTCCGCTTGATAGCACTGCCTATAATACATTCCTCAACGGGGTAACATATTCAGTTACGTCGGGCTCGCCGATCACTCAGTACGCTTATTCCAGCTTCTACACACCACCAGTAAACAGTTCACCAACTGGTTCCGTTGTAATTTCAGGTACTGCCAGTGAAGACCAAACCCTGACTGCATCCAATACCATTTCTGACGCCGATGGCCTGGGGTCGATCTCCTATCAATGGCAGCGTGGCGGCGTGGATATCTCCGGTGCGACAGGGTCCACCTACACCCTGACACAGGCCGATGTGGGGAGCGTTATCACCGTTGTGGCCAGCTACACCGACGGAGGTGGCACTTCAGAGAGCGTCACCAGTTCCGGAACCTCTGCCGTGACCAACGTCAACGACACGCCCACCGGGAGCGTCACGATCTCCGGCACCGCTCAGGAAGATGAAACCCTGACCGCGAGCAATACGCTTGCGGATGAGGATGGGCTCGGCGCAATCTCCTACCAATGGCAGCGTGACGGCGTGGACATCTCCGGCGCGACAGGGTCTACCTACACCCTGACACAGGCCGATGTGGATTCCGCTATCACCGTTGTGGCCAGCTACACCGATGGTGAGGGCACCGGGGAGAGCGTTACCAGTGCGGGAACCGCTGCCGTGGCCAACGTCAACGATGCTCCCAGCGGCAGCGTCACGATCTCTGGCACCGCGGCCGAGGATGAGACCCTGACCGCGAGCAATACGCTTGCGGATGAGGACGGCCTGGGCGCCATTTCCTACCAATGGCAGCGTGACGGCGTGGACATCTCCGGCGCGACAGGGGCGACTTACACCCTGACACAGGCCGATGTGGGGAGCGTTATCACCGTTGTGGCCAGCTACACCGATGGTGAGGGCACCGGGGAGAGCGTTACCAGTTCCGGAACCTCAGCCGTGACCAACGTCAACGATGCTCCCAGCGGTAGCGTCACGATCTCTGGCACCGCGGCCGAGGATGAGACCCTGACCGCCAGCAATACGCTTTCGGATGAGGACGGCCTGGGCGCAATCTCCTATCAATGGCAGCGTGGGGGCGTGGATATCTCCGGCGCGACAGGGTCTACCTACACCCTGACACAGGCCGATGTGGGGGCCGTTATCACCGTTGTGGCGAGCTACACCGACGGTGAGGGCACCGGGGAGAGCGTTACCAGTTCCGGAACCTCTGCCGTGACCAACGTGAACGATGCTCCCAGCGGCAGCGTCTCGATCTCCGGCACCGCGGCTGAGGATGAGACCCTGACCGCGAGCAATACGCTTGCGGATGGGGATGGCCTGGGCGCCATTTCCTACCAATGGCAGCGTGGCGGCGTGGATATCTCCGGCGCGACAGGGGCGACTTACACCCTGACACAGGACGATGTGGGCGCCGTTATCACCGTTGTCGCGAGCTATACCGATGGTGAGGGCACCGGGGAGAGCGTCTCGAGCGCCGCAACCTCTGCCGTGACCAACGTCAACGATGCTCCCAGCGGCAGCGTCACGATCTCCGGCACCGCGGCCGAGGATGAGACCCTGACCGCGAGCAATACGCTTGCGGATGGGGATGGCCTGGGCGCCATTTCCTACCAATGGCAGCGTGGCGGCGTGGACATCTCCGGGGCGACAGGGGCGACCTATACCCTGACACAGGACGATGTGGGGACCGTTATCACCGTTGTGGCGAGCTACACCGATGGTGAGGGCTCGTCCGAAAGCGTCTCCAGCGCAGCAACCTCTGCCGTGACCAACGTCAACGATGCTCCCAGCGGCAGCGTCACGGTCTCCGGGATCGCGACCATGGATGAGACCCTGACCGCCAGCAATACGCTTGCGGATGAGGATGGCCTGGGCGCCATTTCCTACCAGTGGCAGCGTGGCGGCGTGGACATCTCCGGGGCGACAGGGGCGACCTATACTCTGACACAGGACGATGTGGGAACCGTTATCACTGTTGTCGCGAGCTACACCGATGGTGAGGGAACGTTGGAAACGCGTTCCAGTTTTGCCACCGAGGCGATTCGCTATGGGGACTTTGACATAGGGGGATCAGAAAATGACGATGTAATCCGCGGTCGCTATGGGGATGATCTCCTGAAAGGCGGTGCCGGCGAAGACAGCGTAATAGGTGGCTGGGGACAAGATTCCATCAAGGGGAATGCTGGCTCTGATATTCTGCGCGGTTGGCGTGGCTCTGACCTGCTGAACGGGGGACGTGATGGGGATACCCTATACGGCGGGAAAGGGTCGGATACTCTTGTCGGTGGCCATGGTGACGATGAGCTTTTCGGCCGCCGCGGAGATGATGTACTGCGGGGCGGTGATGGAAGTGATATTCTCAAAGGCGGTCGCGGCCATGACGAGATTTTTGGAAGACGCGATGACGATGTTCTACGTGGTGGGGCTGGCAACGATACAGTTGTAGGAGGCCACGGTCGTGACATGCTTTTCGGTCGGCGCGGAGATGATGATCTGCACGGTGGCCGCGGGAACGATACGCTTATAGGTGGCTCTGGAGATGATCTGCTCTCGGGCGGGCTTCATGCTGATACGTTCATATTCGGTCGGAATGCTGGCAATGACACGATATCGGATTTCGGCCGCGGGTCCGATGTTGTTGAAATTTCCAGCGGCGCGCGCTCATTGAGCCAGATTGAGTTCACTCAGTCAGGGGGAGATGTTTTGATGGCGTTTGCTGACGTAACCGTGCTGGTCGAAAACATCACGGTCAGTGAACTGAGCATGGCGGATCATTTCATATTCACCTGACGAGTAGGCTGGCGATCAACCAGTGAGGCAGGAAAAGTCTCCTATCCTTAGCGAACTAGAGAGCGGGGGCTTTTCATTGAAGTACGTCTATGCCTTTGGGGTGCTTGCGAAGAGAGGTAGCTTCCAGCGTCTCTCTTCGTTCTCGGTACTTATAAGCGAGTAGAAGCTCGTATGGCTCTGTTTTTATACTGTATCGACATGGTTCAACATCCGTTGCCTATCTGCGCATCTCTCGGGGGATGGGGTTTCCCGAATTCACATTTTGTTCTACTTTTGTCTGGGGAAACTTAGCGCATAAAGTGATGATATATTTAAACCTGCGCTAGATTTAGGTTCTGGCGCCGCAAGGCGTGGGGGTTCAAGTCCCTTCACCCGCACCATTTTGATTTCAAGTAAAAAATCCAAGTCGCTTTTGTCAGGATTCCGCTGGGGGAATTGAGGGCTGCCCCTTTTTGTGCGGCAGTAGCGGTGGCTGGTTGACGTCCTGTTGTTTCGTCCAGGTCCCGACTAACGAACCTGACCCACGTATGCCCACGCGGCCGAAACAGTTCCTGAAAACGTTGCAGGTTCCAAGTTTAAGGAGATTCGGGCAGAAAGTTTGGAAACTCTCGCTGAACCCCATGCATGAAAATGTCGATTTCAAGCGCCAGGCCGACCTCGAAATCGTGGAGGTCGGGGCCGCTCCAGTGGTCATCCTCAAGGCGGTCAAGGAAGCTGCAACGGATCTGCTCGTCCTGTGGCTTCAGGGGGAGGGTCCCGGCGGCACGCAGCAGGTCGATACGCTTATGAACCTCGCACATACCATGAAAAGCCTCCATCATCACACGCATCAGGCGCGGCTCGGTTCGCCAAGTCTGCCCCCCGAATACGTCTTGGATCACGCGGTTACCGGCACCCAGACAATCATAGGCAACGCACCCCTTCAGGCCTTCCTGCGTCAGCTTTTCGTGGATGTTGCAGCGATGCCCCGAGAGATTCCTGCAAGGTTCGCCAGGGTTCTTGTCGAAAGCAAAGTCTTCGCCCTTGTCGAAAGCCAGCACAACACAGCAAAGGGCTGCACATTTCGAGCAATCGGTTTGGAGACGGTCTGTGTGCGGCATTGTTGTTATCGACTTCCGATGGTCGCTCAGTTGGAGGTTCCGGGCTGCCATACCTTTTGAAATTCCTCAAGTCTGGATATGTCGGCGTTTCAGTTGTGCGCCGCGACGCGACACTCCGGCGGTGCATCGACCTTTCACCCTAACCGCGGCATATGGCGGTCGTGTGGGGCGGTATTACTCGTTGGGATTATGGCGCCGCAGAGCAGAGAAACGCTGGGCGGCGCCTGAGCCGAGAGCGGGCGGTTCGCCTCGGGGGCTTCTCTAGGTGGAACCGGGCACACATTCAGCGGCGAGCGTCAAAATAAGGCTGATGACCGCCTCACGCGCTTGATCCTGTGATTTCTTTCCGCGCAGCTTGCGGGCGAGCGCAGAGCCGCGGGTGGCGGCGTCCTGCGCAAGGATCAGCAGCGCAATCTCCAGCAACTGGTGCATAGCCAGATCAGCTAGGTCTAGCCCCAACAGCCTTTCGAACTCTGCTGGCGGTCTGCACTCCGCCAGCATGCCCTTCAGGGTAGGTCCATTCTTTGACGTCTCGGCGCGGGCAAGGCAAATGTCGGTCATACCCGCCATTTCGGAGAGAAAGACGTCAACCGGCATGCGGGCGGTCTTTTGGGAGTAGCCAGCTTGCCGCTCAAGAATGAGCTCCTGCTGCGCCGGGACAAAGGAGACCTGCAACCCATCGATTGCTACATCCGATGCAGCCGAGGGGCCGAGGCGATTGCGCAGGTTGAGCGCTTCGGCGAACAGCACAATTTGCAGAAGGTCGGTCTGTGTCAGATCACAGGAAATACGCTGAATGCCGCTGCGACCGATGTGTTTGTAGTTGAGCACAAACCGGGCGCCGCCGCCTTCTCGCGGCTCCATTGAAAAGATCTTTGCTGACATGCCGCGCGTTATAGGGAAGGTTGCCGGACCTTCAAGCGACCTTCGACCGGTTCGGAAATGCGCGGTAACTGAGTTGTTGAGCGGTACCCTTGCGTCTGGATATCGGCCAATGGACCACTTCGGAGCAGGCAATTTGGGTGACGTAGATGCCGGTTTGCCTGCAGGATATGCCCCGATAGTGAGGCAGGCATATGGAGGGGGCCGTGGCGCCACGCCGAAATAGACGCCACGGCCACACCAATCAGGCTGCGAGGCCGACCTTGGTCACGGGCATGGCTTTGAAGCCTTTCAGACCTTCGATATTGGCCAGCAGGCGACGCAGGTTCGGGTAGGCTTCCAGCGAGATGCCACCTTCGGGTGCATGCGCGCTATAGGAATAGATGGCGATGTCGGCGATGGTCGGCTCGGTGCCCACCAGGAATTCACGGCCTTCCATATGCGCCTCGATCTTGCCAAAGACGGTGGCGGCGGTTGCCGCGCAGAATTCTGCGTCAAAGGGTGCGTTGAAGACGTTGATCAGACGGGCTGCTGCCGGGCCAAAGGCGATTTCGCCAGCTGCCAGGCTGAGGAATTTCTGCACCTCGGCTTCCAGCACCGGATCGGTGGGCAGGAAGGACGGTGCGTATTTGCGCGCCAAGTAGACCAGGATGGCGTTGGAGTCAGCGATCACGGTGTCACCGTCTTCGATTACCGGCACCTGACCGGCGGGGTTCAGCGACAGGAACGGCTCTTCCTTGTGGGCGCCTGCAGCGAGGTCAACGGTGATGACCTCATGTGCGATGCCGGCGAGGTTCGCAAGCAGTTCTACCCGGTGGGAGTGGCCGGAGAGCGGGAAGCCGTGAATACGGATTGAATTGGACATTTGGGGTTTCCTTCCTTTGTCTGATGCCTGTGCGGCTTATGGACAAGGCAAAGGTAAACTCGCCATATTGTGAGGATAACCGGTGAAATTGACGAAGTATAATGTACGGATTGACGACAAAAAATATGCAAGGAACTCCATAGAATGGACACGCTGGATTGTATGCGCACCTTTGCTGCCGTGGCGGCGCAACGCTCTTTTACCGCGGGTGCCCGGCAGGTGGGAATCAGCACCAAACTGGCCAGCAAATATGTGGCCCGGCTTGAGGAAAGACTGGACGCGCAATTGCTGCACCGGACCACGCGCAGCGTCACTCTGACCGACACCGGACAGGCCTATCTGGAACGCTGCATCGCCCTGCTTGATCAGTTCGAAGAGCTGGAGGACGTGGTGCAGCAGCGCCAGCAGCAGCTTGTCGGTCCGATCCGCATCACGGCCCCGACCGGGCTTGGTAGCCGCGAATTGGTGCAGGCGCTACAGCCGTTCCAAACCGAGCATCCGGATGTGCGGATCGAACTTGTGCTCTCTGACCAGCATATTTCGATCCTTGAGGAAGGCGTCGATCTTGCGGTGCGGTTCGGCACGCTGAAGGATTCCTCGCTGGTGGCGCGCAAGCTGACCGACATGCCGGTGGTCGTGGCCGCATCCCCCACCTATCTGGCGGCCCATGGCGAGCCAAAGGAACCCCACGCGCTGTCGACACATAATTGCCTGCTGATGACGGCCTCGTCGCAGCCAGAGGTCTGGACCTTCAGCCAGGGGCGTCGTCAGATCGCGGTCACGGTCACTGGGGATTTCAGGGCGAATTCCCCCCGCGCGGTGGTCAATATGGCAGCGCTGGGGCGGGGCATTGGCCGGGTGCCGGAATACGCGGCACGCCCATTTCTGGAGAGCGGCGAGCTGAAGCAGCTTTTTGCGGATCGGGGCACGGTGAATATTCCGCTTTATGCGGTCTACCCGCCCAACAGGCATCTGACCACGCGCATCAGGGCGCTGATCGATCATCTGGCCGGGGCATTTGGCGGGTGAAGCACCTGCCGGGCGCGGCTGCGGGGCTGGTCAGACCGACCCGGCTTTGACCGTCATGACGCGGTCTGCGATAGCGGGCAGATTCCGGAAGGCGTCGAAGGTGCAGGCCGTGACCAGCTGATCCACCGGGGTTTTCCGGTATCCCTGCGTGAAAAGGGCAAAGTCGATGCCCGCTCGCTGCGCCGTCTCTGCATCGACCTCGCTGTCGCCCACATACATCCGCGAGGTCCCGCCCAGGGTTTCAAAGGCGTGGTGCAAGGGGGCCGGGTCGGGTTTTCGGACGGGCAGAGTATCACCGCCTACGACGATGTCGAAATATTGCATCAGATCCAGCGCTTCGAGGATCTGCAGCGCCGGGGCCCGGAATTTGTTGGTACAGACGCCAAGGCGAATGCCAGCCTCCTGCAGGCGCGTAAGGCAGTCGGTCACGCCTGGGTAGGGCTGCGACAGGTCGGCGGGATGCGCTGCGTAATACGCCATCATCCGGGTGATGGCGAGGTTCTCATCGGCTTCGGGGATGCCGCTGTCGCGCATGACCAGCCGGACAAGGTTCGGTATGCCATTGCCGATAAAGCTGGTCACCCGCGCCAGCGTCAGCGGCGGCTTGCCAAACTCTGCCAGCATTTGGGTCACGGCGGCGTGGATGTCGGCGGCACTGTCCACCAGCGTTCCGTCAAGGTCGAAAACGATTGCGCGGCTCATGCGGGATCCTTCCATTTGATCGAACAGCCCATCGACGGCACTTGATCCGCCGGGCCCTGGCCGGTGTCTGCGACCTGTCGCATGGCCTCAAACAATTCGCGCCGGGCGCCTTCCGGCGCCGGATTGCGCCCCGATGCATCGAGGCGGCCCCGGTACTGCAGCGCGCCTGCGGCGTTGAAGCCAAAGAAATCCGGTGTGCAGGCGGCATTCCAGCTGCGAGCGACGCTTTGATCTGCGTCATGCAGATAGGGAAAGGGAAAGGCTCGGTCACGTGCCAGCGCGGCCATGTTTGCGAAACTGTCCTGTGGATAGGTGACGGGATCGTTGGCGCAGATTGCCGCGACACCGATGCCCCGTGCCTGAAGGTCGCGCGCATCGCGCTCGATCCGGTCCAGAACCGCGATCACATAGGGGCAGTGATTGCAGATGAACATCACCAGCGTGCCCTTGGGGCCTGCGATATCCGTAAGGCTGTAGGTCTTGCCATCGGTGGCGGGCAGGCGGAAATCCGGCGCGCGCCAGCCGAAATCGCAAACGGGAGGGGAGACGGCCATATCTTGATCCTTTTGTCAGACGGTTTGCGGCGTGGGCAGAAGGGGTGCGAGCGCCTCAATGCCGCCGATGTGAGTGACATCAGGGACCACGCATTCGGCGCCGGTGAAATCATCGCCGCTTGTGTAGATCGAGGGGGTGACGATACAGGCCAGCCCGGCGGCGTCGGCGCTGCGCAAACCGTTGCTGCTGTCCTCAAACGCCAGGGCGTTGTCCGGGGCGATGTCCAGACGTTTCAAGGCCAGCTCATAGACATCCGGCGCGGGTTTCTTGGCAGCGACCTCGTCGCCGCAGGCAATGACCGGGAAAATACTGTCGGCAGGCGCGCCGAAACAGGCATGGCAAAGGGCATCGACATTGGGGTGGCTGGTGGTGGTGGCAATGGCCGTGGTCAGCCCTGCATCCTTTGCCTCTGTGATCAGCGCGGCAATGCCGGGGCGCAGGTCTAACCCGCCGTCGCCCATCAGGCGCACATAGCGCTCCGTCTTGGCCCTGTGCAATGCGGCAATGTCGATAGCGTCGGGCGCAAGGCTCAGGTTACGCATGTGGTGGGCTATGCGTTCCTTGCCGCCGGTGGTCTGGAGCAGGCGGCGGTAGTCGTCTTGACACCAGTGCCAGTCGAGGCCTTCTTCGGCGAATGTCTCGTTGAAGGCGCGCCGGTGGAGGTCCTCGGTTTCGGCCAAGGTGCCATCCACGTCGAAGATCAACGCCTCAAGCGGCATTGGCCGCTTCGCGGATGGCGCGGATGTTTTCGCCATAAACGCTGGGGTTGTCGACCGAGCCGCCCTTGAAGACCGCCGATCCGGCGACCAGCACATCTGCACCTGCCGCGCGCACCTTGGGGGCGGTGGTGGGATCAACACCGCCGTCGATCTCGATATGCACGGGGCGGTCTCCGATCATCTGGCGCAGGGCGGTGATCTTGCCGGTCATGTCGATGAATTTCTGCCCGCCAAAGCCGGGGTTCACCGTCATCACGCAGATCAGATCGGTGAGGTCCAGAAGATGCGCCACCGCCTCGGCCGGGGTGCCGGGATTGAGCGCAACGCCTGCCTTCATGCCCGATGCGCGAATGGCTTGCAGGGTGCGGTGGATATGCGGTCCAGCCTCGATATGGGCGGTCAGCACATCGGCGCCCGCATCGGCATAGGCCTCGATATAGGGATCGACCGGCGCGATCATCAGGTGCACGTCCATCACGGTTTTCACATGCGGGCGGAAGGCTTTCACCGCCATCGGTCCGAAGGTGAGGTTCGGGACGAAGTGACCATCCATTACATCCACATGCACCCAGTCTGCGCCTTCGGCCTCGATTGCCTGAATCTCCTGGCCGAAGTTGGCGAAATCGGCAGAGAGGATGGAGGGCGCGATCTTCACGCTGCGGTCAAAGGACATCGGGGGCCTCGTCATATCGGGGAGGGGCAGGGGGCGCGAACGCCCCCCGGATTCGCTTTGCGCGGGAGAGATCAGACCGCCAGCGCACCGCTGCTGTAGCGTTTTGCCATCTCATCGAGATCAATCGGCGTGATCTTCGCGGCATTGCCTGCGGTGCCGAAGCGTTCAAAACGGTCAAGGCAGAGTTTTTCCATCTCTTCCATCGCGGGGATGGTGAACTTGCGCGGGTCGAACTCGGTCGGTTTTTCCTGCGCGACCTTACGGAACTGGCCGGTGATGGCCATGCGGTTATCCGTGTCGATATTGACCTTGCGCACGCCCGACTTGATGCCGCGCTCGATCTCTTCGACCGGCACGCCATAGGTCTGGGGCATCTCGCCGCCGTATTCGTTGATCAGGTCTTGCAGGTACTGCGGCACCGAAGACGATCCGTGCATCACCAGGTGGACATTGGGGATCTTGGCGTGGATCGCCTCGATCTGGCTGATCGCCAGGATATCGCCGGTGGGCTTGCGGCTGAACTTATAGGCGCCGTGGCTGGTGCCGCAGGCGATGGCAAGCGCATCCACTTGGGTTTTCGCCACGAAATCCTTGGCCTGATCGGGATCGGTCAGAAGCTGTTCCTGAGAGAGCTTGCCCACCGCGCCCGATCCGTCCTCTTCGCCTGCCTCGCCGGTTTCCAGCGAGCCAAGCACGCCCAGCTCGCCTTCGACCGAGGCGCCAACCCAATGGGCCATGCGCGAGACGCGCTCGGTGATCTCGACGTTGTAGTCATAGGAGGCGGGCGTCTTCATGTCCGCCTCAAGCGAGCCATCCATCATCACGCTGGTAAAGCCGTGGCGGATCGCCGACAGGCAGGTCTGTTCGTTGTTGCCGTGGTCCTGATGCATGCAGATCGGGATATGGGGATACATTTCCACCAGCGCCTGGATCATGTGCCGCAGCATGATGTCGCCCGCATAAGAGCGCGCGCCGCGGCTGGCCTGCAGGATCACCGGGCTGTCGCATTTCGCGGCGGCCTTCAGGATCGCCAGACCCTGCTCCATGTTGTTGATGTTGAAGGCGGGCACGCCATAGCCGTGTTCGGCGGCATGGTCGAGCAGTTGACGAAGAGTGATAAGTGCCATGAAAACCTCTTAGGCCGCTTCTGCCGCGCCTTGCAGCGCCGCAATGCCGGGGAGCGTCTTACCCTCCAGCCATTCCAGAAAAGCCCCCCCGGCGGAGGAGACATATGTGAAATCGCCAGATACACCGGCCATGTTCAGGGCCGCAACCGTATCCCCGCCACCTGCGACAGAAACAGCCAGCCCTTGCCGGGTCAGATCGGCGGCTGTCTGTGCCAGATGCCGGGTCGCAAGGTCAAAGGGAGAGAGTTCAAACGCCCCCAAGGGCCCGTTCCACAGGATCGTCTTACAGGAGGTCAGCACCAACTGGAACCGTTTCAGCGCGCGCGGTCCCGCATCGAGGATCATCGCGTTCTCGGGGCATGCATCTGCCGGGGTGATGTCATGGGCTGCACCGGCGGCAAAATCATAGGCGGCCACCACATCCTCGGGCAGATGCAGGGTGCAGCCTGCCTTTTGGGCCAGCGCGTGGATTTCCCGCACCGTGTCGATCTGGTCGGCCTCGTGCAGCGAGCGGCCCATGGGCGCGCCATCGGCGAAAAGAAACGTGTTCGCCATGCCGCCGCCGATGATGATGTGATCGACCTTCTGGACCAGGTTCTTCAGCACCGCGATTTTGCTGGAGATCTTGGCACCGCCCACCACCGCCACAGCCGGGCGCTTGGGGCATTCCAGCGCCGCCGACAGGGCCTCGATCTCTTCGATCATCAGCGGGCCTGCCACGGCGGGCAGCAGATGCGCCAAGGCTTCGGTCGAAGCATGGGCACGATGTGCACAGGAGAAGGCATCGTTCATGTAGATATCGCCAAGCTTGGCCAGTTGCGCGGCAAAGGCGAGATCATTGGCGGTTTCCCCGGCATGCAGGCGCAGGTTCTCGCAGAGCATGACCGTGCCATCCGTCAGACCCCGGCTGCGGGCGACTGGCTCTTCTCCGATTAGGTGCGGGCTGAAGCGGACCGGGCGGCCCAGCGCCTGTGCCAGTGCTGGGATCAGGGGTTCGACGGAATGCGGCCCGGCCTCGGCGCCCGGCTCGGGGCGGCCAAAGTGGGTCAGGATTACCAGCCGTGCCCCAGCGGCGAGAAGCGGTTTCATGCCCCCGGCAAAGCGGCGAATGCGGGTGTCATCGCTGACGGCTCCCTCCTCATTCATCGGCACGTTGAGGTCGGCGCGCACCAGAATGCGGCGGCCCTTGACCGAGGTAAGATCGATCTGCGGCAGGTCCATCACTGAAGTCTCCCCATGGCATTGGCCGTATCCGCCATGCGGCAGGAAAAGCCCCATTCGTTGTCATACCAGGCCATCACCCGCACCAGACGCGCGCCCAGAACCTTGGTCTGGTCGGCAGCAAAATTGCAGGAATGGCTGTCGTGGTTGTAATCGATCGAGACCTTGGGCTCGGTCTCGTAGCTGATGATCTGCTGCATGTTTCCTGCCGCGGCCTCGGCCATGATGGCGTTCACCTCGTCCTCGGTCACATCGCGACCCGCCATGAAAGTGAGATCGACGGCTGATACATTCGGGGTGGGCACCCGAATGGCGGATCCATCCAGACGGCCCGAGAGTTCCGGCAGAACCTCCCCAATGGCCTTGGCCGCACCTGTGGAGGTGGGGATCATCGACATCGAGGCCGCACGGGCGCGATAGAGATCCTTGTGGCGCCGATCCAGGGTGGGTTGATCGCCTGTGTAGGAATGCACCGTGGTGACGATGCCGCTGTCGATGCCGATGGCGTCATTCAGCACCTTGGCCAGCGGTGCAAGGCAGTTGGTGGTGCAAGAGCCGTTGGAAACCACCAACTCATCGCTGCGCAGATCGCGGTGATTGACGCCATAGACCACGGTGCGGTCGGCGTTTTTGGCGGGGGCCGAGATCAGCACCTTGCGCGCGCCCTGTTTCAGGTGGACCGAGGATTGTTCCTTGGAATTGAAGACACCGGAACATTCCAGCACCACATCGACACCATCCCAGTCGAGTTCCTCGGGATTGTAGGTGGAGAAGACCTTGATCGGGCCACGGCCCAGATCCAGCGTGTCGTCATTGACCGCAACCGGATGCGGAAATCGCCCGTGTACGCTGTCATAGCGCAGAAGATGCGCGTTGGTTTCAATCGGGCCGGTGGCGTTGATCTTCACCACCTCGATATCGTTGCGACCGCTTTCGATGATATGGGCCAGGGTGCAGCGTCCGATGCGGCCAAAGCCGTTGATGGCGACTTTCGTGGTCATGCCTTCGTCCTTTTCTCGATCTGTCGGCGGGCCGAGGCGGCGATGGCTTCGGCCGTGATGTTGAAGTGGCGGTAAAGCTCCTCGGCGGGGGCGGAGGCGCCAAAGCCACTCATCCCGACAAAGCCGTCGCCACGTTCCAGGAACAGCTCCCAGCCCTGTCGAATGGCGGCCTCGACGCCGACCCGGGGCGCGCTGCCACGCACGGCGGCGCGGTAGTCCGGCGATTGGGCCGCGAAAGCCTCGAAACAGGGGGCAGAGACCACGGCGGCCTTGATCCCGTCTGCTTCCAACAGATCGGCGGCCTCCATGGCAATCTCTACTTCCGATCCGGTGGCAATCAGGGTCACGTCCCGCGCGCCGCCGCCGCGCAGCACATAGGCGCCGCGCGCCGTCAGGTTCTCGGCGCTGTGGTTGCGGCGCAGGGTGGGCAGGCCTTGGCGCGACAGGCATAGGACCGTGGGGGTGGTGTCCGAAGTCGCCGCCATTTCCCAGGCTTCGGCGGTTTCCACCGCATCGGCGGGGCGGATCACGTTCATGTTCGGCATCGCGCGCAGCGAGGCGATGGTTTCCACCGGCTGATGCGTGGGGCCATCTTCGCCAAGGCCGATGGAATCATGGGTCATCACGTATGTGACGGGCACCCCCATCAGGGCCGAGAGCCGCATGGCGGGGCGGCAGTAATCGGCAAAGGCGAGGAAAGTACCGCCATAGGTTCTGAACCCGCCGTGCAGGGCGATGCCATTCATCGCGGCGGCCATGGTGTGTTCGCGGATGCCGTAATGGATGTAATCGCCGCTGAAATCTTGTGCCGTCACCGGGCGCATGGCGCTGCTGCGGGTGTTGTTCGATCCCGTCAGATCCGCCGAGCCGCCCACGCTGTTGGGCAGGGTGGCATTGACCACCTCCAGTGCCATTTCGGAGGCCTTGCGGGTCGCGACCTTTGGCGCATCGGCGCTGAGGCGGGCCTTATAGGCGGTGATCGCGGCGTGTAGCGCCTCTGCGTTCGGCGGGGCCATGGCCGCGTCGAACTCCGCTGCCTTTGGTGAGTGCTCCTTGCGTGCCTGCCAGTCTTTCCGGGTCTTGGCGCCGCGTTTTGCCACGTCTTCCCAGGCGTTGCGCACACCATCGGGGATAACAAACGGCGCATGGGGCCAGTCGAGTGCGGCGCGGGTGGCGGCGATTTCCTCGGCACCCAGGGGGGCGCCATGCACCTTGTGGCTGCCCCCCATGTTGGGGGCGCCCTTGCCGATCACCGTGCGGCAGGCAATCATCGAGGGGCGATCATCGGCGCGTGCGGCGGCGATGGCGGCGGCGATTGCCTCGGGCGCGTGACCATCCACCGCCTGAACATGCCAGCCAGCGGCCTCGAACCGCTGTTTCTGGTTCATCGAGGTCGATAAATCCGTGGGCCCGTCGATGGTGATCCGGTTGTCGTCCCAGAAGACGATCAGCCGCGACAGGCCAAGGTGCCCGGCCAGATCGATGGCCTCGTGGCTGATCCCCTCCATCAGGCAGCCGTCCCCGGCCAGCACATAGGTGTAGTGATCGACCAGATCGTCGCCAAATCGCGCCTGCATCATGCGTTCTGCCAAGGCCATACCGACGGCGGTCGAGATCCCCTGGCCCAGGGGGCCGGTCGTGGTCTCGATCCCTGCGGCATGGCCGTATTCGGGATGCCCCGCCGTGCGCGCCCCCATCTGGCGGAAGTTGCGCAGTTGGTCGGCGTTCATATCCGTATAGCCGAGCAGGTGGTGGATCGCATAGACCAGCATGGAGCCATGTCCCGCGCTCATCACGAAACGGTCGCGGTCGGGCCAGTTGGGGCAGGACGGGTCGATCCTGATGAAGCGGTTGAACAGCACCGTTGCCACATCCGCCAGACCCATCGGCGCACCGGGGTGACCGGAGTTCGCAGCCTGCACCGCATCCATGGTCAGCGCGCGGATGGCATTGGCCATCAGGGTTTCATCGGCTTTCACCGGGGTTTGAACATTCATGAGAAGTCTCCTCAGGCACGTTTGGCTTCGCGGACCAGGCGGATCACCATCGGCGTAAAGATCAGCTGCATCGCCAGATCCATTTTGCCGCCGGGGATCACCAGGCTGTTGGCGCGGGTCATCCAGCTGCCCTCGATCATCGACATCAGATAGGGGAAATCGATACCGCGCGGGTTCTTGAAGCGGATCACCACCAGGCTTTCGTCCGGAGTGGGGATCCAGCGCGCCACAAAGGGGTTGGAGGTATCCACCACGGGCACGCGCTGGAAATTGATATCGGTCTCGGAAAACTGCGGGCAGATGCAATGCACATAGGCCTGCATCCGGCGCAGGATGGTCTCGGTCACGGCCTCGGTGGAATAGCCGCGCGATTCCCGGTCGCGGTGGATCTTCTGGATCCATTCGAGGTTGATCACCGGGACCACGCCGATCTTGAGATCAGCCAGCGCAGCGAGGTTCACATTGTCGTTCACCACCGATCCGTGCAGCCCTTCGTAGAACAGAAGATCGGAATCATCGGGGAAGGGCGCCCAGGCCGTGAATTCCCCCGGGGGGACGCCGGTCCGCTTGGCTTCCTCGGCGTCGTGCACATAGGTGCGGGTGCGCCCTTTGCCAGTCTGGCTGTAGTCGCGAAAGACCCGCTCCAGCTCTCCGAGCTCATTGGCGTCATAGGAGAAATGCGAGAACGTGTGATCGCCGTCGGCCTGTCTGCGTTCCAGCTCGGCCCGCATATCGGCGCGGTTGTAGCGATGAAAGGCGTCGCCTTCGATCGAAACGGAGGTAATGCCTTCGCGGCGGAAGATCTGGTCGAAGGTCTTTTTCACGGTCGAGGTGCCCGCGCCGGAAGACCCCGTGACACTGATGATCGGGTGTTTGGTGCTCATGTCGATGTCCTGAAGGTATGGGGATCAGGCGCGGAACAGTCCGCGCAAGCCAAAGAGAGCGGAAGTCTCCTCGTCCGGCAGATCGTGATAGGTGGCGACCCGTGCCACCTTGTTGGACGAGCCGAAGACAAAGGGGGTGCGCATATGCAGTGTATTGGGGACCGCATCCAGGATCGGGTCCTGCCCGTCGGTGGCCCGGCCGCCCGCCTGTTCGATCAAAAAGGCGATGGGCGCGCATTCGTAGACATAGCGCAGCCGCCCCCGGCCATAGCCCTGCCGACCATCAGCGGGGTACAGAAAGATACCGCCACGGGTCAGGATACGGTGGGTCTCGGCCACCAGGGAGGCGATCCAGCGCATGTTGGAATCGGCGCCGGTCGGCCCTTCGGTCCCTGCAACGCGATCATCGATGTAGGCGCGGATCGGTTTGCTCCAGTGCCGGTAGTTCGAGGTATTGATGGCGTATTCGTTAGAATCCGGCGCGATCTCGGCGACTTGGCCCAGAAGACGGAAAGTGCCGCTCTGCGGATCCAGCACGTATTTCAGCACCCCGTCGCCCAGGGTAACGATCAGCGCGCACTGCGGCCCGAAGATCGCATAGCCTGAGGCCAGAAGAGCCCGGCCGGGCCGCAGAAACGATGCCTCGGGCGTCTCTGCCGCCGGATAGATGCCAAAGATGGTTCCGATGGACACATTGGTGTCGATGTTTGAGGAGCCATCCAGCGGATCGATGGCCACGGCAAACCGGCCCTTGGGGTTCATGGTGACGACAGTGTCCTGCTCTTCCGAGGCATAGTGACGGACATCGCCTTCGCGCAGGGCGGCCATGAAGGCCTCATCGGCGATCACATCCAGCGCTTTTTGCGCATCGCCATCGGTGTTGGTGCCCGCCGCTCCGGCAAGGTTTTCGTCGATGCCGCCGCGCGCAATGCGCTGGGCAAGCTCGGCAGCGACACCGGCCAGCCGGTCCAGTTCTGCAACAAGCGCAGGCTCGGCCCCCTGGGGCACCTGATCAAGAGTTTTCATGTGGTTGTCCTCCCTGACGCGACAAAGCTTGCAAAAAATGAATTTTTAAGGAATTTAAAAAATAGAAAGAACGATTAGGAGTTTTCGAATTTGCGGTTCGACGCCATCACTCTCAAACAATTGCGCGCGCTTCTGGCGGTGGCGGACACAGGCTCCCTGACCATGGCGGCGGATCTTTTGCATCAAACGCCACCGACAATTCACAGCCAAATCAAGAACCTGGAAGGCGCAGTTGGAGAGGCATTGCTACAGAAGGCCAGCGATGGCTCCGGGTTTCAGCCCACCCTTGCCGGGCAGGAGATGCTGGCCGCCGCGCAGCGGATCGAAGCGAATTTGTCGCATGCAGAGCGGCAGATCACTGCTCTGACCCAGGGGCGGCGCGGCCATGTGGTGCTGGGAACGGTATCTACGGCGAAGTATTTCGTGCCGCGTCTGGTGCGGCTGTTGCAGGACCGAATCCCGGATGTGGAAATCTCGCTGCGGGTGGCCAACCGGTCTGAGGTGATGCAGGCGCTGAACCGGGGAGATTACGACCTGGCGATCATGGGGCGGCCACCGCGCGGGGTGATCCACCGGGCGATCCCGCTGGGGCCGCACCCGCATGGCATCGTGCTGCCGCCGGATCATCCGCTGGCGCAGGAAGACGGATATGACCCGCATCGGCTGCTGCAGGAAACCTTCCTTAGCCGCGAGGAAGGGTCAGGCACCCGGATCCTGATGGAGCGGTTCATTGAACGGCTGGCGGAGGGGCATAGTCCCAACAAGGTGGTGATGCCCTCGAACGAGACGATCAAACAGGCGGTTCTGGCGGGGCTGGGGATTGCGTTCCTGTCGCTGCACACCGTGCATGACGAGGTCACATCGGGGCGACTGGCGCTCTTGCGTGGGCGGGATCTGCCGGTGATGCGGCATTGGTATCTGATCACCGGCGCCGCAGAGGCAGATCATGTGTCTCCGGCGACGGAAATGTGCGCGCAGGAAATCGACGCTTTGTCAGGCGTTTACCTGCCAAAGTTCGACTTGTAGCGTTCGGTGCCGTGATCTCAGCGGGTCAGTGCTGCATAAAGCTGCGGCAACCGTTCGGGCAGGCGCTCGACCCGGTCCAGAATCATCGCGCCACGCGGGCCAAAGATGCGCTGCACATAGGCATCGGCGCCGGGATCCAGCGTCAGGCAGAAGGGGGTGATGCCGCTTTGGCTGGCTTCCTCCACCGCGCGGCGGGTGTCGGCGCGCAGGTATTGCGGGTCACGCACGTCGATATCGGCGGGTGCGCCATCGGTCAGCACCAGCATCAGTTTGCGCGTGGCCTTCACCCGCTTCATCTGCGCCGTGGCATGGCGGATCGCCGTGCCCATGCGGGTCGAGAGCCGCCCCTTTGCCCCCATCAGGCGGGCGGTGGCCAGATCCTCCCACGGCTGGTCGAAATCCTTGAACCGTTCATAGTAGACCTGCGCGCGCCCGTCCGAGCAAAAGCCATGGATGGCAAAGGCATCACCGACCCGGTTGATCGCCTCTGACAACAGCACACAGGCCGATTTGGTCAGATCCATCACGGTGGAGCCATCGCCCACGGGGTCATTCGTCGACTCCGACAGATCCAGCAGCACCATGACGGCGGTGTCGCGCGTCTTGTGCACCTGGCGCATCATCACACGCGGGTCGGGCTGGCGGCCCATGCGGATGTCTATGGCGGCGGTGATGGCGGCGCCGATGTCTATGACGTCGCCATCCTCCAGCTTGCGAATGCGCTGCATGCCCTGCGGGCGCATGGCGTCCAGCCGGTGCTTCAGCCGCTCCATCACCGGGCGATGTTCAGCGAGGATCGCCTCCGCCCCGGTCGGGTCGCCCAGACGCGGGCGCCGTTCCAGCACCGTGGCCCAGGCGGGGCGCATCATCTGGATCGTGTGGTCGAACTCATCATACATCACCGGCGGCGCCAGCGGCTCCCGGCCTTCCTTCTCATTGAAGCTTTGACCGTCGTCATCAAAGAACTCCGCCGATTGCACCCAGATCTCCTGCGCGTCCTCGCCTGCGGTTTCGACCTCCACCTCGTTCACCATTTCGCTGACCGAGACGTATTTACGCACCTGTGGCGGCGGGGCGAATTCCGTGTCGAACTCCAGCTCCTCGAACTCCCACAAAAGCCGGTTGTCACAGCGATAGGGGCAGGAGGGATGATCGGTATAAGCAGAATAGGGCTGGCCACGCAGGCGTTCGGCAAGGCGCAGGCCCAGATCGCGGGCGGCCTGCGTATCCGTCAGGTCAAGACCGGCGAATTCGCCCTGAACCCAGGACGCCAAATCGCTTTCGGCGGGCTGATCCGGCAGCAAGAGCGCGCGGGCGATGCGGTCGAATTCTCCGGCGATGCCGGGGGCGGTGTCCTGATGAAACGGCGCCCAAAGATCGCGCAGCCGGGGCAGGCGGGCGATGGCAAGGGCCTCGGCGCGGGCGTCCTCAATGAGACCGATCATGGCCGTCTGTAAGGCGTTCAGTCCTTCGCCCTGAATGGGTTTGCGCAGACAGGCGAGATGCGCTGCCAGATGGGCGGCTTGCGCGCGGTAAAGATCCAGCGCGGCCTCATCCTGCCAGTCATCCAGCGCATCAGGCAGGTGCAGGCTGTACCCCTCATAGTAGGGGCGCAGGCCCGTGCGATCCTCGAAATCGCCCGCCGTTGGCGTCAGCATGAAATCCCGCCCCCAAAGGGCGCGCAGGTACATCATCAACCGCCGCTGCACATCGACCAGCAGGGTGCCCTTGCGCTCACGTTGAATGACGGCGCGGCTTTCCTCGGTCTGAAGCGAGAAATAGGCGAGCAGTTCCTTGAAGTTGGTGCGATGCGCCTCCACGCCCCAATCGGCCCAGCGGCGCAAGCCCCCTAGGGTCAGAACCTCCAGAAGATCGCCAAGGTGATCTAGCATGGGGCGCACGGCACGCGGCGCGCGGGCCAGAAGATGCTCCAGAAAGCGAAGGTAAGCCATGAAAAGCGTGGCATCGCCGAGCCGCATCGCGGCCTGCGGAGATGTCTCCAGCAGCCGGGCAATCACCGCGCCCGAGGTGCGCGAGGCAAACCCCAGAAGCAGCGGCAAGAGATCGCCAAGTACATCCTCACCCAGATCGCGGGCTAGGGCGGGCGCAGCTTCGATCCAGGCGATCACCGGATCCGCGCCCCGGCCCAGTTGCATCAGCGCATCACAGCCGCGCAGCCATGTATCGAGCGCCCGCGGCGACAGTTTGCGCCGCGCATCGGGCAGGGCGGTTAGCAGGACTTCGGCAACCTCACCCGGCAGGCTGTTCAGCAGCTCTGCGCGGTCTTCCGGCAGGGTCTCAGAACCAGGTTGCGACAGCGGCATCGAGAGCATCGCGCATATCCGGATCATCGGTGATGGAGTTGACCAACGCCATGGAGCAGGCGGCGCGCGGCGCGATCCCGCCCTTGATCAGGCGACCGGCGTGGATCAGCATCCGGGTGGACACCCCTTCGTCCAGCCCGTGCCCCTTGAGATTGCGGGAGCGTGCGCCGATCTCGACCAGCTTGCCTGCGGTTTCGGGATCAATACCGGCTTCATGGGCCAGGATCTCGGCCTCGGTCTCCCCTTCGGGCCAGGTAAAGTCCATCGCCGCAAAGCGTTGTTTTGTCGACTGTTTCAGATCCTTCATCAGGGACTGGTAGCCGGGGTTGTAACTGATCACGATCAGGAAGTCGGGGTGCGCCTGCAGAAGCTCCCCTTTCTTTTCCAGGGGCAGAACACGGCGGTCATCGGTCAGCGGGTGAATGGCGACGGTGGTGTCCTGGCGCGCCTCCACCACCTCATCGAGGTAACAGATCGCGCCGTGGCGGGCGGCAAATGTCAGCGGACCATCCTGCCAGCGGGTGCCGTCGGCATCCAAGAGATAGCGCCCGACCAGATCCGAGGCGGTCATATCCTCGTTGCAGGCCACGGTGACCAGCGGGCGGCCCAGCCTCCAGGCCATATGTTCCACGAACCGCGTTTTGCCGCAGCCGGTCGGCCCTTTCAGCATCACCGGGATACGGGCATCCCAGGCGGCGGTGAACAGCTCCACCTCGTCGCCGGTCTGCCGCCAGAAGGGCGCATCGGTGACGCGAAATTCGTCAAGCATGTCTTTCATGGCGGGCTCCTCCTGCTGGGCTTGGGATGTGCTACCCGGCACGAGGGAGCGCCGGGCAGCAAAGGGGCATCAGATCATCTCACCGCGGTAGACGACCATGTTGGCGCCCTGGCTTTGGGTGAAATTGTCATATCCCAGAAGGCGTACGTGGTGCTTGGGGTTGGCGGCGTGGCATTCGTCCAACTCGGCCAGGATCGCGTCCACGTCGGTTTCACCGAACATCGGCAGCTTCCACATGTACCAGTAATAGCCTGTGGCGTTGCTGGGTTCGGTGTGTTCGATCGCCGGGTTCCAGCCGTTGGAAACGATCCATTCCACCTGTTTGCGGATCTGATCCTTGGTCATTTCCGGCAGGTAAGAGAAGGTCTCCATCTTGCGCGAGGCGGGGTCCGACAGGCGGGAGGGGTAGTCCTGAATGGTGCTCATTGGTCTTGGTCCTTTTGATATGTGTTCGAGGGGGCGCGATCAGCGGTGCTGCACGTCCAGCTTGTCGACGGTGTCGAACTCGAACTTGATTTCCTTCCAGGTCTCCATCGCGGATTTCAGCTCGGGCGAATGTTTCGCCGCCGCCATCAGGATGTCCTTGCCTTCCTTCTCCAGCTCGCGGCCCTCGTTGCGGGCCTGAACGCAGGCCTCCAGCGCCACGCGGTTGGCCGCAGCACCCGCCGCATTGCCCCAGGGGTGGCCCAGGGTGCCGCCGCCGAATTGCAGAACGCTATCATTGCCGAAGATCGAGACCAGCGCGGGCATGTGCCAGACATGGATCCCGCCCGAGGCCACCGGGAAGACGCCCGGCATGCTGCCCCAGTCCTGATCGAAGAAGACGCCCATCTCGCGGTCTTCCTTGACGAATTTGTCGCGCATCAGGTTGATCCAGCCCAAGGTCGCGTTGCGGTCGCCTTCCAGCTTGCCGACGACGGTGCCCGAGTGCAGGTGATCCCCGCCCAGAAGGCGCAGAAGCTTGGTCAGAACGCGGAAGTTGATGCCGTGGTTAGGGTTGCGGTCGATCACCGCATGCATGGCGCGGTGGACGTGCAACAGCATGCCATTGTCGCGGCACCACTTCGACAGCGAGTTATGCGCGGCCCAGCCGACGGTCAGATAGTCGGACATGATGATGGGCGTGCCGATCTCCTTGGCAAATTCGGCGCGCTGGAACATCTCTTCCACCGTGGGGGCGGTGACATTCATGTAGTGGCCCTTGCGCTCACCGGTTTCTGCCTGCGCCTTGTCGATGGCCTCCTGACAGAACAGGAAGCGGTCGCGCCAGCGCATGAAGGGCTGGGAGTTGACGTTCTCGTCATCCTTGGAGAAGTCCAGACCGCCGCGTAGAACCTCGTAGACGGCGCGGCCATAGTTCTTGGCCGACAGACCCAGTTTCGGCTTGATGGTGCAGCCCAGAAGGGGGCGACCGTATTTGTCCATCTTGTCGCGCTCGACCTGGATGCCGTGCGGCGGGCCAAAGCAGGTCTTCACGAACCAGATCGGGAAGCGCACGTCCTCAAGGCGCAAGGAGCGCACGGCCTTGAAGCCAAAGACGTTGCCGACGATGGAGGTAAAGACGTTGACGACCGAACCTTCCTCGAACAGATCGGCTGGATAGGCGATGAAGGCGTAAAAGGCCTCGTCCTGTCCGGGCACGTCCTCGATCCGGTAGGCGCGGCCTTTGTAATGGTCAAGATCGGTCAGCAGGTCGGTCCAGACCGTGGTCCAGGTGCCGGTCGAGCTTTCGGCGGCGACGGCTGCGGCTGCCTCTTCGCGCGGCACGCCATCCTGCGGGATCACCTTGAAGACGGCCAGGACATCGGTGTCCTTGGGCGTGTATGCGGGTTCCCAATAGGTGGACCGGTAGTCCTTGACGCCGGCATCGTATTTCTTGGCTGGGGCTTGCATGTTCATGGGCTTGTTTCCTCCTCCTGGCCGCCGACGGGGGCGGGCCACTTCATTGGGATCAGAAGGCCACAAAGGGTAAATATAGTGAAATGAATAGTTTTTAGTTTCAGAATAAAGTATTCTGTATATATGCGGTATTCCCTTCGACAATTGCAGATATTTCAAGAGGTTGCGCAGCACCTCTCTTACACTCGCGCTGCCGAGGCGCTGCATCTGACGCAGCCGGCCGTCTTTGCGCAGGTGCGTCAGCTGGAAGAGCAGACCGGTCACAAGCTGATCGAGCGGATGGGCAAGACCCTGTTCCTGACCGAGGCGGGAGAGGTGGTGTTGTTGTCGGCGCAGCGCATGCTGGGCGAGGCCGAGGATCTGGATATGCGCCTCGCGGAGCTGCGCGGCATGGCACGGGGGCGGTTGCGGCTGGCGGTGGTGTCGACCGCGAAATACGACATCCCCGCCCGCATCGGAGCCTATAACAGCGACTATCCCGGGATCGAGGTTGCCCTGACCGTCTGCAACCGCGAGGAAATCCTAAGCCGTTTCGCCCAGAATGCGGATGACCTTTATATTCTGGGCACGCCGCCGCAGAATATGGCTGCCGAAGTGGAACGCTTTGCCGAAAACCCGCTGATCGTCATTGCGCCGCCTGATCATCCTCTGGCCACCCGGAAGGGGCTGAGCGTGGCGGACCTGTCCGTTTATCCATTCCTGACCCGGGAAAGCGGATCAGGCACCCGGCTGGCGGCCGAGCGCTGTTTCGAAGAGGCAGGGAAAGCCCCCGCCGTGCGGTTGGAGTTGGGCGCCAATGAGGCCGTCAAACAAGGGGTGATTGCGGGCCTCGGTTGGTCTGTGCTCAGCCGGGCTACCGTCGCGCTGGAGCTGCGCCACGGCTATCTGACGGAGCTTGACGTGAAGTCCTTTCCGATCATGCGTCATTGGTACGTGGCTTGGCCAAAGGGAAAGCAGCCCACGATGGCGGCCGAGGCGTTTCTGCAGCAGCTGAGGGAGGGACCTGGGGCGGCTGGCGCGGGTTCCTCTGTGGCGGGACAATAATTTTCTTGGAAAACCGCCGATTATACCCGCGCGCTTTAGGGGGTTTTTACCATATCGGCTGAGTGTGCGGTTCATTGAATGGCAGAAGGTTTTCAATATGAGCTACGCACAGGTTTCAACGATTGCCACCCATGCACCGGCGAGCACAAGGTCTGTCAATGTTCTGGCGGGGCAAGGGGGGGCCAAAGAGGCGAAAACAGAAGATTTTGCCAGCCATGTTGCACCGCAGTCGCCTGACGCAGAGGCGATTGATGCAATCTTCGCTAACTACGACCTGAGCGATATCTCCCCGCAGGAAATTGACCAGATGGCCGATGAATTGGTGGCGGCAGGTTTTGATGACATGAAGTTTATTATGATGCTGACGACCAAAGGCGCGGCCTTCCAGGCCCATCTACAAGAGGACTTCGCGCAGTCCGGATATGAGGTTTCCCGTGGAAACAGCAACGCAAATATGGACCTGATTGAGGTGACCCGCGACCAGCTGAAGATGTCCAAGGCCTTTGGCCAGCCGACCCAAGCTCTGGAAAGCTTTCTTGACGACATAGAGGATATCGCTGCGGAGCAGGCGGCACCGCCACGCGCGCCGATCGCTCTGGTCCGGGGGGGCGATCTCGGCACGCTTGTGTTGTCGCAGGCAGACCGGATCTAGCGCTGGACTTAACCGGGCCCGATCGGGTCAGATGACATGCCGGGGGCGGGGGCTATGGAAATGGCCTCCGCCCCCTTTTTATTTGCGGTCAGGGTTTGCATGGAGCCGACCTGGGGGCACGTCTCATGGCATCTCCCCTTAGACGGTCTGGCGGGGTGAGGCGGGGCTGAATCAGGCCTTGGAGGAGGTTACTTTTTCGTGATATTTTTCAGTGTGATAACGCACATTTGATGTGTCGCGAGGAGCTCTGCTTTTCCATCAAGGCAGGAATGCGCTGAGCGCATGCGATGTGTGATCTTCCTCACATAAACAGACGCGATATCGGCCTAAAGGTGCCGGGCACTGGGCGCGATTGGCAACATTCCGCGCAGTTCATGCCGTGGGTTTCCAGCCGTCAGTCCATCCGGAATTTCAAGGATGCTGCGGCGAAGACGCCCTTGGTAATCAACGTATGAGGTGCAGCCGCCGGGGATGGGGCTGCCGTGCCGCGTCGAAACGTCAGGAGACATCTTTATGACCACCACACTCACAACCAGAGCCATTGCTGCCACCGTGGCTGCGATGCTTGCCGCTCCTGCATTTGCAGGCCCGACTTATGAAAACAGCACCGGCGGGTCGTTCACCTGGTACGGCCAGTTCGACCCGGCGTTCCAGTACTACGATGATGGCGCTGAAACCTACAGCCGCCTCGTGGACAACTCCGGCTCCAACTCCCGCATCGGCTTCCGCCTGAAGCAGGCCTATGGCGAAAACACGCTGACCTTCGCCTTCGAAACCGCATTTGGTCTGCGCTCGTCCTACAGCGTCAACCAAACCTCCAAAGGCGACAACGTCAGCTGGTCCCGCACCAACCTGCGCCACGTGGACTTCCAATTCGATACCGCGCGTTACGGCCGTTTCTCGGCTGGTCAGGGCTCGATGGCGTCTGACGGCATTGCATTCGCCGATGCCTCCGGCACCGGTCTGGCTGCTGGCACAGCGGTTGCCGACCCGGCTGGCGGATATGCGTTCCGCACCGCAGGTGGTGCTCTGAGCACTGTGTCCGTCGGCGACGCCTTCAAGGACTATGACGGCAGCCGTCTTGGCCGTGTGCGCTATGACTCCGTGAACTTCAACGGTTTCACCTTCTCGGCGTCCTACGGTACCGACATCCTGAAAACCAACAACGACCGCGAAACCTATGACGTCGCTGTGCGCTACAGCAACGACGAGCTGGGTGATTTCGGGTTTGACGCAGCTCTGGGCGCAGCCTGGACCGAGGAAACCGGCAAGGCAGACATCCGTGACGTTGCGGGCTCCTTCGGCGTCGAGCACAAGCCGACCGGCCTGTCGCTGACCGTTGCTGCAGGCGAGCGTGACATCGCTGGCAGCTATGCCTACGCCAAACTGGGCTACAGCGCGAACTTGATTTCGGCTGGTTCCACCTCCGTCTCCGTCGACTACTACGATGGTTCGGACATGGTTACTTCGGGCGATTCTGCTGAATCCTGGGGCATCGCAGCCGTTCAGAAAGTCGACAAGTACAACGTCGAAGCTTATCTGGCCTACCGCGATTACTCCTATGCGGACACTTCCGCGACCAACTACCAGGACAGCAACGTGATCCTGGCGGGTGCGCGCTGGAAATTCTAAGTCCCGGGTATCCGGACTGCTAAAAGACGAGAACACGCCCTGCGGGGCGTGTTTTTCATTTCGGGGTCGGTTTCACCCAACGAAACCCTCATAAACCTGCCCAATGTCGCACCGAAGGGGGCAATGCCTCTTGCACCGAAGGCCCCAGACACATAGAAGGCCTCAAATTGTCTGGGGGCGGAGCCTGCGCGCGCGCCCCGAATCTCTATGAGGTATAGGATGCAGGTCACCGAGACGCTGAACGAAGGTCTGAAACGCGGCTACGCCATCACTGTCACAGCCGCCGAGTTGGACGAGAAGGTCAACGAGAAGCTGGCAGAAGCGCAGCCTGAAGTGGAGCTGAAAGGCTTCCGCAAGGGCAAGGTGCCGATGGCCCTGCTGCGCAAGCAGTTTGGTCAGCGTATGCTGGGCGAAGTGATGCAGGAAGCCGTCGATGGCGCCATGAACAAGCACTTCGAAGACAGCGGTGATCGTCCGGCGATGCAGCCCGAAGTCAAGATGACCAACGAAGACTGGAAAGAAGGCGACGACGTCAACGTCGAGATGTCCTACGAGGCACTGCCTGAGATTCCCGAAGTCGACCTCTCCGTCATCTCGGTTGAGAAAATGGTTGTCAAAGCCGAAGACGAAGCCGTCGAGGAAGCGCTGCAGAACCTGGCCGACACCGCCAAGGATTTCGAAGCCCGCGAAGAGGGCGCTGCGTCGGAAGATGGCGATCAGGTCGTGATCGATTTCGTCGGCAAGGTTGACGGCGAAGCCTTCGAAGGCGGTTCCGCCGAAGATTACCCGCTGGCGCTTGGCTCCAACTCCTTCATCCCCGGCTTCGAAGAGCAGCTGGTCGGCGTGAAGGCCGGTGAGGAAAAAGACGTTACCGTCACCTTCCCCGAAGACTACCAGGCCGATCACCTGGCCGGTAAGGAAGCCGTGTTTTCCTGCACCATCAAAGAGGTCAAGGCGCCGAAGGCCGCCGAGATCGACGATGAGCTGGCGAAGAAATTCGGTGCCGAAGATCTGGAAGGCCTGAAGGCTCAGATCCGTGAGCGTCTGGAAGCGGAATACGCAGGTGCAGCCCGCGCCGTGATGAAGCGCGCCACCCTGGACAAGCTGGACGAGCTGGTCTCCTTTGACCTGCCGCCGTCGCTGGTCGAGGCCGAAGCACAGCAGATCGCGCACCAGCTGTGGCACGAGGACAACCCGGACGTCCACGACCACAACCACGGTGAGATCGAAGCGACCGAAGAGCACACCAAACTGGCCGAACGCCGCGTGCGCCTTGGCCTGCTGCTGGCCGAGCTGGGCCAGAAGGCAGAGGTCGAAGTGACCGACGCGGAAATGACCCAGGCGATCATGGCGCAGGCGCGTCAGTACCCGGGTCAGGAGCGCCAGTTCTTTGAATTCATTCAGCAGAACGCTCAGATGCAGCAGCAGCTGCGTGCGCCGATCTTCGAAGACAAGGTCATCGACCACGTCTTTGATCAGGCGACCGTGACCGAGAAAGAAGTCTCGAAAGACGATCTGCAGAAAGCTGTTGAAGAGCTGGACGAGGAGTAATCCTCTCCCTCCAGTGGTTATTGAAAGGGCCGCCCGTCAGGGGCGGCCCTTTTTCATTCTGATACAGGGAATGCGGGCCACATGGACAGCGCAAGCTGGTTCAGGTCCTCAGGCCGGTTTCCTTCAGCATGCCGCGGCGCTTGGCTTCGTAGTAGTAGCCACGCGAGTAATGTTTGACGGCGGTGTCCTCGCTACCATCGGCAAGCAGCCAGGCGCCGCGCAGGTATTTCACCGAGAATTCAAGGTTGGTGTCTGCGTCCAACAGGTCCTGTGGCTTGCCTTTGAAGCCCATCGAACGCGCGGTGGCGGGCAGAATCTGCAACAGGCCGTAGTAGGGCCGGTTGACGGCTGTTGGGCGATGGGTGCTTTCCCGTACCGCCAGCCGGTGCACCAGAGAGCGTGGCACCTCGTAATGGTCGGACCAGTAATTGATCTTCCTGCGCAGGTCCGGGGTTTCATTGGGAAACAGTGGCGGCTCGTTGCGGCTGACGGCCTGAGGGGCAGCGCCGCAGCCCGCGGCAAGCAGCGGCAAGGCCAGCAGAGAGAAGACATGACGTCGGTGCATCGGGGAACTCCGGGCAACAGGAACAGAATGGATCCGTGAAGGGCGCTCCGTCTGGGGAGACGATGGGCACTGGGGGATCCGTCACGGCAGACTAGTCATGCTTGAGAATGGCCACAATCGGGCGGAAGCGCGGCGCTGTTTCATCGGCAAATCTTCACCGATCCATGAAGGGGGCTAGGGCTGCTGAAAGGGGGGTGAGCGCCCGTTACAGGCGCGCTAAAGTCCCGTTATCGAGCCATTCGCACCTACCGTCGACAGCTTTGGCGGGCCTCCGCCGATATCCGGAAAAGTGCAAACAATTCTAATTTATAAGGCTTTGTTAATTTTCGCTGGAAACGCCAAAATACCCATGCGCATTGAGGCAAAAATAATACCTCAGGAAGGGTGCCCTGCTTTCGCCTGTAGCGGTGCCCGTAAACGAGCAGTAAAAAGGGGCCGCGGCCGTTTCCCACTTTCCGCGGTCCCAATAAGCTGAGCGGTCCATAATAACAGCGCAAATGAGTTTCGCATCATTGGCTGAAGCACCGGCTGAATCAAAGCCGAACCCGCCAGAGCAGACGCCGCCCGAGAACTGAAAGGGCGTGCAAGGCCCCCGCGCAGCGCAGCAGGCGCGATTGCCGGGGGCGGGACCCAGCTGGTTCCCGCCGACCTCATCAGCCCATGTGGCGGAAATCCGCGATCAGCCGGTCACCGGATGGCCGCGGTTCTGCATGCAGCGGATCACGTAGTCACGCTGGGCCTGTTTGACCTGGATGTCGCCTACGGCGGCACCAGCCATGGCGCCGGCAATCGCGCCAACTAGCGCCTTGTCGCTATTTTCGGTCGCCCCCACCAAGGCACCGCCTGCACCTCCAAGTGCGGCGCTTGTTCCGATGTGGCCTTGTCCGATCTGACGGGCCGAGGCCTGACATTGTGCCAGATCCGTTTGATAGTTCGGGCCCGGAGTTCCGGCCAGCGACAAGGGTGCGTCAACCGATGGCGTGTCGCATCCGGAAAGGGTCGCGGCGCATAGCCCTGCAATCGCGATGGTTCTCAGCATCATCGGGTTTCTCCTTTGTCCAAATGCATCTTTTGCCCATTCACTGTAGGCAGGAAGGTCCATCATGGCCAGTGTGCTGTCTGGCAAAGGAAAAGGCCGCGCCCATATGGGGCACGGCCTTCGTGTTCTCTCGCTGTGATCCGCTGGGATCAGGCGTTGGTCTCTTCGTCGCCGGTCGCGGCCGGAGCGGCTTCGCCTTCGTCCTCATCGTCGGAGGCAGCGGAACCGATGTCGTCGAACAGCTCGGAGATTTCGAATTCAGCAGCGGCTTCCTCTTCGGCGGCCAGCTCCTGGATCGATTTGCCCGAGGCTTGCAGTTCGGCTTCTTCCGGCGAACGGGCCACGTTCAGCTTGATGGTGACCATGACTTCCGGGTGCAGGTGCACTTCGGCCACGTGCAGACCAAGGGTCTTGATCGGCTCGCGGATGATGACCTGCTTGCGGTCGACCGAGAAGCCTTCCTCGGTGGCAACGTCAGCTGCGTCACGCGGAGTGACCGAGCCGTAGAGGTTGCCGCCATCGGAAGCGGAGCGAATCACGATGAACTGCTGTCCGTCGAACTTTTCACCCAGGGCTTCGGCTTCTTTCTTAGTCTCCAGGTTGCGCGCTTCCAGCTGCGCTTTCTGGGCTTCGAAAGAGGCGATGTTGGCTTCGGAAGCAACTTTGGCCTTGCTCTGCGGCAGCAGGTAGTTACGGGCGTAACCGGGTTTGACGTCTACGACGTCGCCCATCTGACCCAGCTTGGCCACACGTTCAAGAAGGATAACTTGCATGTCAGGTCTCCTTACTTCACGGCGTAGGGCAGCAGGGCGAGAAAGCGGGCGCGCTTGATGGCGCGGGCCAGTTCACGCTGCTTCTTCGCCGAAACGGCGGTGATACGGGAGGGAACGATTTTGCCGCGCTCAGAGATGTAGCGCTGCAGAAGACGGGTGTCTTTGTAATCGATCTTCGGCGCATTGTCGCCCGAGAAGGGGCACACTTTGCGGCGGCGGAAAAACGGTTTGGCTGCCATGGTTGAGCGTCCTTTTCTCAAGCGTTGATCAGCGGCGTTCACGGCGACCTTCACGGTCGTCACGCTTCTGCATCTGGACCGAGGGGCCTTCGTCGTGTTCGTCGACCTTGATGGTCAGAACACGCATGACGTCGTCATGCAGGCGCATCAGGCGTTCCATTTCCTGGATCGCCGCAGACGGTGCGTCGGTCTTCAGGAAGGCATAGTGGCCTTTACGGTTCTTGTTGATCTTGTAGGCCATCGTCTTGACGCCCCAGTACTCCTGGTCGACCAGCTTACCGCCGTTGTCGGACAGAACAGCACCGAAGTGTTCGATGAGGCCTTCAGCTTGCGAGTTGGACAGGTCCTGACGCGCAATCATTACATGCTCATAGAGGGGCATGCGAACTCCTGTTTGTGTCTAGGCGCATTTCATAGACGGGGCGATGTAGCCTTCCGCGGCCCTGTCACGAGAGTCTGCGCGGATCGAATGTCGTGCGGAAGGAAGCCCCGATATACAGGCTTTACCGATAAGAGCAAGGGATAAACGCAGCGCTACGCCTGCAATCACTCGTGGCCCGGCCTAAGGTCATGCTTAAGGCCACTGTGGCGTGCGGGAAACCCCCTTGGTTTGGTCAAAATACTGCCGCATTCATCGGCTTCAACGTGGTTAATCAAGCATTAACGAGCGTCGGTTTGCCCGGCCAGCTACAGTGAGGACCCCATGCGCCTAGCCCAGATCCCGCACCCCGTCATTCCCGGATCCTTTGCCACAGCCCCTGGCGCCATGAGGGGCGGGTCGCTTGTGCTGGGGTTCAAAGCGAATTGGCCGATGCGGAGGATGCTGCTGCAGATGCTGGGCGTGGCTTTATTGCTCTGCGCAGCAGGCCTGTGGATGATGAACGCGGAAATGATGCACCCGGGGGATAAAGTGATCCGGGTGGGCGTTTGCGTGGTCTTTTTCTTTCTGGGGATGGTTCTGCTGACCATACGGCCCCTGCGGCCCGGCACAGAAGTGTGTTTCGATCCGGTGCGGCGGGAATTGCGGGTCCTGAGAACCAATAGCCAAGGCGCGGTCCGGATTATTCTGCGCCGCCGCTACGACAGCCTTGGTGCAGCACGGCTGACCTCGGCCACGGTTCAGTTGTTCGAGGCGGATGGCAGCCTGTTGTTCGAGGTGCCGCTGAGTACTGTGCAGTCCCGCAGCCTGTTGCGCGATCAGCTCAGCGGATCTGTGCCGCTGCTGACCTGAAAACCGCTTGAAAAATGGGCGCAGGATTTTCGCGGTTGCTCGGTAAGGTCTTGCAATCAAACAGACAACTTCCCGGTTCGCGGGTAACTGTTCGGTTAGGAACAGACAATGTGGAAAATTGCCAGTTTCATTTCGTTGCCCGGTGGCACAGGTGTTGGGCATACAAAATTCGTTCCAACGGAGTCCTCTGACGATGAAAAACCTTCTGCTTGCCGCCGCCCTGACCGGCGCCGCCGCCACCGCCGCTGTCGCCGCGCCTGAAAAATACGTGCTGGATTCCAGCCACAGCCAGGTGGTGTTCAACTACAACCACCTCGGCTTTTCGACCACTTGGGGCATGTTCTCGGGGTTTGAAGGCGAGATCATGTTCGACAAGGAAGATCCGGCAGCCTCCAGCGTTTCCGTGTCGATGCCCGTGATGTCGATGCTGACCGGCTGGCAGGCGCGTTTCGATCACTTCATGTCCAATGACTTCTTTGCGGCAACCGAAGATGAAATGGTGACCTTCACCTCCACCGAGATCCACGTGTCCGGCGAGAACACCGCGCACATCACCGGCGATCTGACACTGAACGGTGTGACCAAATCTGTCGTGCTGGATGCCAAGCTGAACCAGTCGGGTGATCACCCGATGGCGGGCAAGCCCTGGGCGGGTTTCAATGCAACCACCACGCTGCTGCGCAGCGACTACGGTCTGGAAAAATTCGCTCCTTACGTCAGCGATGAAGTCCAGGTTCAGATCTCCATCGAAGCGATGAAAGCTGAATAAGCTACTGACTCGATCGTAAGATCCGCCGCCGGTTCCAGTCTGGGACCGGCGGTTTTTTTGTGCGCGCTGGTGTGGTGCGCTCTGGGGTGGCGTCAATAGGCTCTCGGAGCGATGGCCGTAGGAGCCGCGGGCAGGGAGGCATCTCAGCAGGAGCCGTAGGATCCCTGCTGCGTCCCCGTTTATGGCGTGGAGGACAACAGGTACGGGTTTTCATTCCGTTGGCCTCATTGCATCGTGGAGGCTGTACCTGTCGGGGCCGCCCCCATGCGGAGGCTCTGCCGTCCTTTTGTACCCGTATACGATTATCGATGGCCAAAACGAAAACGCGGGCCACTGGTGAGGCCCGCGTAAAGAAGCGCTTTGATCGGGGGAAGCCGAGCCGTCAGTTGCGCGTTGCCTCAAGCTCCACCGAGATCTCCACCGCAAAGGCAAGCGTGCCTTCGTCCTGGGTGCCCTGACCGATATTGAAATCCAGCCGGTTGACGGTGGTCTGTCCGCGCATGCTGGCTTTGTCTCCGTCCAGGGTCAGTTCGAATGGCAAGGTGATGGGCACGCTTTGATCGCGGATGGTGAGCGGTCCAACCGCCTGATAGCCGTCTGCGGTCTTTTCGATCTCACCTTCGAAGGTTGCGGTGGGATAGGTCGCCTGATCGAAGTAATCCGGGCCCATCGCCTGGTCCGTGACCGATCCAAGGGTCAGCGAAGCGATCGAGATGGTGACGGAAACATCGCCAGCCGGTCCCGGCGCAGTAGGCTCTTCGAAATTGATGTCGGCGTTCCAGTCGGCGAACTGACCGGTTACGCTGCTGCCCATCTGCACAACCGAGATGGCAAGGGTGCCGCTCTCGACGCGCCAGCCAGAGGTATCTGCTGTCTCGGTTTCCGCACTCGCGGTGGGCTGCGGTGCAGAGGTTGCGGCCTGCGTGGCTGTGGCGGTTTGGTCGTCGTCGAGACCAAGGAACGCACCGGTACCAAGTACCACTGCAAAGACAACAATGGCGGCAAGGGCAGGAAGGGCGCTGTGGCTTTGCGCTGGGGGCACGGGCATATCACCGGATCCGGGCAGCATACGACGCAAGGTCGAATCCTTGTCGATCACATGATGCTTCAGCGCGCCCGCCACGTGCAGGGCCAGGGCGGCCAGCAGGGTCCAGACCAGAAGACCATGTGCCGCGCCAAATAGGCTGGCAACGCTTTCGGATTTGGCGACAAAGGGCAGGGACTGTCCAAAGGGCCAGAGGATCGGTGCGAAGCCCGTTGTCGCGGCGTGGTGGATCCAGCCGGTCAGCGGCACCGCCACCAGAGAGATATAGAGCATCCAGTGCACGATTTCAGCCGCCAGTGCTTCGGGCTTGTTGTCCGGGTGCAGCAGCCCCGGCTTCTCCTGCGTCACCGCCCAGAGAATCCGGGCCAGGGCCACAAAGAAGACGGCAACGCCGACCGTCTTGTGCAGGGAAAACAACAGCGTGGCGCGGGAAATGGTTTCCTGCGCGCCGTCAAAGCCGGGGCTTTGGATGGTGTGTGCCAGCTCGTTGGCAAAATAGCCAAGCGGGAAGGCGGCAAGGATCAGCAAGGCTGTCAGCCAGTGAAACGTCTTGGCGACACTGCCATAGCTGGAGAATGAATTGCGGCGGGACACGGGGACAAACCCTCCTTGGGTACGGGATACGACGACAGCCTACCGTGCGGGGGCGCGCATGCAATGCGGGCAGCTGTCAACCGGTGCACATGGGAGGTGCGCTGACGCGGCATCGAGCGCAGATCCCTTGTACGCAGGGTCAGCTGCGTCTAAACCGGCTGAAATGGCAAAAAATGATGGGGTCTTTGATGACTGTCGCATTCGTGTTTCCCGGGCAGGGTGCCCAGACAATCGGTATGGGCAAGGAGTTGGCCGAGGCCTATCCCGCCGCAAAAGCGGTGTTTGACGAGGTCGACGCGGCGCTGGGGGAATCCCTCAGCAACCTGATCTGGGAGGGCGATATCGAAACCTTGACCCTGACTCGCAATGCCCAGCCGGCGCTGATGGCGACCTCCATGGCCGCGATGCGCGCACTTGAGGCCGAAGGTATCACCATCAACAAGGCCGCTTTTGTCGCCGGGCATTCGCTGGGTGAGTATTCAGCGCTGGCTGCTGCCGGGGCGATCTCGGTTGCCGATACCGCGCGTCTGTTGCGCACCCGCGGCGCTGCCATGCAGGACGCCGTGCCGGTGGGCGAGGGCGCCATGGCCGCGATCCTGGGGTTGGATCTTGACGCAGTGCGGGCCGTTGCCGAAGAGGCCGCTCAGGGTGAGGTTTGCCAGGCTGCCAATGATAACGACCCGACGCAGGTTGTGGTCTCCGGATCCAAGGCCGCTGTTGAGCGCGCCGCAGTGATTGCCAAGGAAAAGGGCGCCAAGCGCGCCGTGATGCTGCCGGTCAGTGCCCCATTCCACTGCGCGCTGATGCAGCCTGCCGCCGATGTGATGGCCGAGGCCTTGGCTGGTGTTGAGATCAAAGCCCCTGCCGTGCCGCTGATCGCCAATGTGCGCGCTGATGAGGTGACCGATCCCGATACCATCCGCCAGCTGCTGGTCGAGCAGGTCACCGGTTCGGTGCGCTGGCGCGAAAGCGTGCAGGCGATGGCCGCCAAAGGTGTGACCGAGTTCTGGGAAATCGGCGCGGGCAAGGCCCTGTCCGGTATGATCCGCAAGATCGATCGCAGCCTGACTTGCCGTCAGTTCGGCACCGCCGAGGGCGTCAAAGCAGCGGTTGAAGGCTGACGCGCGGCCTGAGCGATATGTCTGCCGGTTGCCCGGCGGGACGTGGTCGCCCTGGTGGGCGCAAACGCGCCCGCCATGGGGCGGGCGGACGCGTCCCGACGCTTGCGCGCCGGGAGAAGACCATAAATAGCGTCTCTGCATGAGGCCGTTCAAAGACTTGAGGAAAAGAACATGTTTGATCTGACTGGCAAGACTGCCCTCATCACCGGCGCATCCGGCGGTATTGGCGGCGATATCGCCCGCGCGCTGCATGCTGCTGGCGCCACTGTTGCCCTTTCCGGCACCCGCGAAGAGCCGTTGAAGGCCCTGGCCGAGGAACTGGGCGAGCGCGCCTTTGTGCTGCCTTGCAACCTTAGCGACGCGGACGCCGTCGAAGCGCTGCCAAAACAGGCGGCCGAGGCAATGGGCTCCGTTGATATCCTCGTGAACAACGCAGGCATCACCAAAGACAACCTGTTCATGCGCATGAAGGACGAGGAATGGCAGAGCGTTCTGGACGTGAACCTCACTTCCACCATGCGCCTGTGCCGGGGCGTGCTCCGCGGCATGATGAAGGCGCGCTGGGGCCGGATCATCAATATTTCCTCAGTGGTCGGTGCGACCGGCAACCCGGGCCAGGCCAACTACGCAGCCTCCAAGGCCGGTATGGTCGGCATGTCCAAATCCCTCGCTTATGAAGTGGCCAACCGGGGCATCACCGTCAATGCGGTTGCCCCCGGTTTCATTGCCACGGCGATGACCGACAAGCTGAACGACAACCAAAAGGACGCGATCCTGACACAAATCCCGGCAGGCCGCATGGGAGATTCGAAAGAGATCGCTGCCGCGGTTCTGTATCTTGCCAGCGCCGAGGCCGCATATGTGACCGGCAGCACCCTGCACGTGAATGGCGGTATGGCGATGCTGTGATTGGCAATAGCCTTGCCGCGCCGGATTGCGGCGTTGCAGAATGATGAAAAAGGGGCCCTCTCGGGCTCCTTTTTTGCGTCTGTCAGAGGTGATCTCCTTCACAAGCATCTGTTAACAAAAACTTTATGGTGAAATCCGCGGCGCGGGGCTTGAGGGCGTTCCCCACAACCTCCATTTGCCAGTGCAGCACGCGTTTTAACCCGTTCTCTGGATCACCCGGAACGGCGCGAAAACGTTTGCCTCTGGGCGCGTCTGTGCTATAGGCGGCCCATATTTCCGCTGACGAAGGGGTTTGACCCCTGTCTCGGTCAGCCCCCGCCCGGCGGGGGCACAACCGCCCGGATCGGGCAAAACCACGCCAGCCCGAGCGGGTAAGGGCAAAACCGGGCAGATTGCCCTGAAGAAAAAACGAGGAATGGATATGAGCGACGTCGCAGACCGCGTGAAAAAGATCGTTGTAGAGCACCTGGGTGTTGAAGAAGCCAAAGTGACCGAGAATGCCTCGTTCATCGACGACCTGGGCGCAGACAGCCTGGACACGGTCGAGCTGGTTATGGCCTTTGAAGAAGAGTTCGGAATCGAAATTCCGGACGATGCAGCCGAAACCATCCAGACCTTCGGCGACGCAGTGAAATTCATCACTGAAGCTTCCTAAGATACGTCATTCACATATCTGTGAATGCCAAGGCGGCGCTTTCCTACCGGGAAGCGCCGTTTTGCGTCATGGAGGGTGGACGGTTTTGTGGCGAGGTGATCATGGACGTCCCCAGTCTGTGGTATGCTGGGGGCGATATCCTGATCCAACCCGCTAGGAGGACCTATGCCATGATGATCTACCCCACGATGGAGCTGATGAACGGCGGTTGCGTAACGCTGGACAAGGGGCGCCTGGAGGAACCGGTTCTTTGGCATGTGGATCCGGTCAAGACGGCCAAGGATTTTGCGGCCGCCGGAGCGGAATGGATGCATCTGACCGACTTCAATGCGGTGCAGGGCGATGATTCCAATGCCGCCCTTGTCGAGGAAATCATCCGCAGCGTCGGCATTCCGGTGCAACTGGGGGGCGGCCTGCGAAGCCGCGAGCAGGTCGAGCACTGGATCGACCTTGGTGCCGGGCGGGTCACCGTCAGCACCCTGGCCGCGCGGGATCCGGCGCTGGTCAGCGAACTGGCCAAGCAACACCCCGATCAGATCGTGCTCGCGGTGGATGTCTGGCAGGGGCAGGTGATGACCGAAGGCTGGCGTCAATCCGGTGCGTTCTCTCCTGAAGCCTATATCGCCGCCTTTGAAAACGCGCCTTTCGCGGCAATCCTGGTCACCGATATCGACAGCGACATGTCCGAGGTCGAGGCGCAGATGGGTCTGATTTCCGGCCTGGCAGCCGAGGCGAAAGCGCCGGTCATCGCCAGCGGCGTGGTGCGCAACGTGGATGACATTTCGCGGTTGAAATACATCCCCAATATTGCCGGTGCCCTGGTCGGGCGGGCGCTGTTCCGCAAGACGCTGACTCTTGAGGAAGCGCTGGAAACCGCGCGTCCGCAACCCGAACCCGTCGCGGAATTTCGCTAAAGCACCGATGACGCGGTCGTTATTTCGGCGCTCTGCGGGCTCCGGCGGCGGATGCTCCGGGCTACCAAGGTGATAGGTCAGTCGCTTAGTCTGCTGAAAAGAAATGAAAACACCCTTCGGCGCAGCAGGCCGTAGGGTGTTTTTCTTTGGTGGCTCTTCGACAATACAGTCCGACCGGCCCATCTGCGCGGACCTGCGTCGGCGCTCTTGCACCTTTTGGTAAATCCAAGGTATCTGGATGGGCGAAAAATGCCGAGGCAGAGGAGAGCATGGAATGCGTCGAGTAGTTGTCACCGGACTTGGCCTGGTTACCCCTTTGGCCAGCGGGGTAGAAGAAACGTGGTCGCGTCTGCTGGAAGGTAAATCCGGCGCCGGGCCGATCACCCTGTTCGATGCCCATGAAAGCGGCGTCGCCACCACCTATGCCTGCGAAGTCCCGCGCGGTGATGGCACCGATGGTACCTTCAACCCCGATGAGTTCCTTGCCCCCAAGGAACAGCGCAAGGTGGATGATTTCATCCTCTATGGCATGGCGGCTGCGGATATGGCCGTCAAGGATGCGGGCTGGACCCCGAGCGATGAGGAAAGCCTGCTGCGCACCGGCGTGATGATCGGCTCCGGCATCGGCGGGCTCAGCTCGATCGCAGACACCGCGGTTCTGATCAAGGAACGCGGTCCGCGTCGGGTCTCTCCCTTCTTCATTCCTGGTTCGCTGATCAACCTTGCCTCCGGTCAGGTGTCGATCCGTTATGGCTTCCGCGGCCCGAACCACTCGGTCGTCACGGCCTGTTCCACCGGCGCGCACGCCATCGGTGATGCCAGCCGTATCATCCGCGCAGGCGACGCCGATGTAATGGTCGCCGGCGGTGCCGAGGCGGCAATCTGCGAGATCGGCATCGCGGGCTTCAACGCCTGCAAGGCGCTCAGCACCAAATACGGCAACGATCCGCAATCCGCGAGCCGCCCCTATGACGAGGACCGCGATGGTTTCGTCATGGGCGAGGGCGCCGGCGTGGTGGTGCTGGAAGAATACGAACACGCCAAGGCGCGCGGCGCCAAGATCTATGCCGAGGTCCTGGGTTACGGCATGTCGGGCGATGCCTATCACATCACCGCCCCGTCGGAATCGGGTGAGGGTGGCGAGCGCGCCATGCGGGCGGCACTGTCCAATGCGGGCCTGAAGCCGACAGACGTGGATTACATCAACGCACATGGCACCTCGACCATGGCCGACACCATCGAGCTGGGCGCGGTTGAGCGGATGCTGGGCGATCACGCGGGCAATGTCACCATGTCTTCGACCAAATCGTCGACAGGTCACCTTCTGGGTGCGGCCGGTGCGATCGAGGCGATCTTCTCGATCCTGGCGATCCGCGATCAGGTGGCCCCGCCCACCATCAACCTGGATAACCCCGCCATCGAAAGCCGGGTGGACTTGGCGCCCAACGCCAAACGCGAACGCAAGATCGACGTGGCCCTGTCCAATTCCTTTGGCTTTGGCGGCACCAATGCTTCGGTGATCTTCGGAAAGCCGAAATAAATGTGGCGCGCACTGGCCTCCAACATGCTGACGGTCCTCATCGTGGCGCTGTTCCTCTTGGGCGGCGTCATCATGTGGGGCCAGTCGCAATACACCTCTGAGGGACCGCTAGAGCAGGCCATCTGCCTGCGCGTCAAAAGCGGCTCCAACATGACCCGCGTGTCCCGCACGCTGGAGGATCAGGGCGCGGTGACCTCCGGGGCCCTGTTCCGGGTTGGTGTGAAATACAGCGACAAGGCATCGCTGCTGAAGGCAGGTAGCTACCTGGTACAGCCCGGCGCCTCGATGGAGGAGATCGTCGATCAGATCACCCGTGGCGGCGCCAGCACCTGCGGCACCGAGATCGTCTATCGCGTCGGCGTCACCCGGGTTCTGGCCGAGGTGCGCGAATTGGATCCGGCCAGCAACCGGTTCGTGGAGCGGGCAGAGTTCAACCCCGCCGAGGATGAAGCGCCCGCCGAATACCTTGAGAAAAAGGCCGAAGCCGACACCCGGTTCCGCATCGCACTGGCCGAAGGTGTGACCAGCTGGCAGGTGACCGAGGCGCTAAAGTCCATGGATATCCTTGAAGGCGATCCCGGTGAGCGCCCGCCCGAGGGCATGCTGGCGCCGGACAGCTATGAGGTCACGCCCGGTGATGAGCGGGCAGCGATCCTTGCAGAAATGCAGGAACGTCAAGTCCTGCGCATCAATGCCGCCTGGGAAGGCCGCTCTGCGGATGCTGCTGTGGAAACGCCCGAAGAGATGCTGATCCTCGCCTCGATCATCGAAAAGGAAACCGGTGTTGCCGAGGAACGCGGGCAAGTGGCCAGCGTCTTTACCAACCGTCTGAAACGCGGCATGCGTTTGCAGACCGACCCGACGGTGATCTACGGTGTCACTCAAGGCGAGGGCGTGCTGGGACGTGGTCTGCGTCAAAGCGAGCTGCGCCGGGTAACGCCTTGGAATACCTATGTCATCGAAGGGTTGCCGCCGACCCCAATTGCCAACCCTGGCTTTGCCAGCCTGGAGGCCGCGGTCAATCCGGATGAAACGGATTACCTGTTCTTCGTCGCCGATGGCACGGGTGGCCATGCCTTTGCCGAAACCCTGGCCGAACACAACCGCAACGTGGTCAAGTGGCGCCAGATCGAGGCAGAGCGTAGCAGCGATTGAGGTGTCCTTTATCTGACGCTGGCACCCAGCGGCGGACGACACATTCACAGTGATACAAAGGGGCGCCTCGGCGCCCTTTTTCTTTGCGTGCGGACCGCGGGATACCCGGTCGCTTTGCATCCGACGGGCCGCAAAGCCTAACAAGGATTGGCGCCGCCGTTCTGCCAACCTGCTGCAGCGCTTGACATGATGGGCAGAAACCCGTATAAGTTGAGCTGCAGTTGGAAGGAAACTTGGCGGCCCCGCAGCGCATGTCGGCGGCCGTCCTTTCTTTCTCTCATCCGGAGCATTTCCGTATGAGGCCCGATGATTCCCATGACAACATCAGACCCCGCCGATGACCATCGGCCTGTCCGCGATCTGTTGCGGTCTTTGCGGGCCACGCTGCTGCGGCTGCGCAACGAGGCGGAGGGCTTGCACGTTTCCCTGATGCAGAACGGTGCAGAGGCGCTGACACAGGGAGAGCGGCAGCAGGTGGCGAAGCTCGAAAGCCTGATCCGGGACAGCCAGAAAGTGGAGAAGTTGATTGCAGAGCGAACCCATGACACCGCCGCAGGGGATGCTGAACTCGACCTTGAAGAGGCCCGGGCTGAAATCTGCCGCCGCCTGGATTGCCTCCGGGCCGCTGCAGTTGCAGAGCCGCCTGCTGGAGGGACTGAGTGATCAGGCCACGCGGGCGCTGCCCTATCTGTTTGAGGTCTGGGCACATCCCCATCAGCTGCCGCCAGAGGGCGATTGGCGTTGCTGGGTGATCCTTGGGGGGCGCGGGGCGGGCAAGACGCGGGCCGGCGCAGAATGGCTGCGGGCGCAGGTCGAGGGGGCGACGCCCCTGGCCGAAGGAAAGTCCCGGCGCGTTGCACTGATTGCCGAGACATACGATCAGGTGCGTGATGTAATGATCCACGGCGACAGCGGGCTGTTGGCTTGCTCTCCCTCGGATCGCCGTCCGATGTGGAAGCCGAGCGAGCGCAAGTTGATCTGGGCCAATGGCGCGATGGCGCAGGCCTTTTCCGCCCACGATCCCGAGGCCCTGCGCGGCCCGCAATTCGATGCGGCCTGGGCGGACGAACTGGCCAAGTGGAAAAAGGGCCGGGATTGCTGGGACATGCTGCAATTTGCCTTGCGGCTTGGCACGCACCCTCAGGTCTGCGTCACCACAACGCCCCGCAACACACGGCTGCTGCGGGATTTGCTGGCGCGGGACAGCACGGTCCAAAGCCACGCCGCGACCGAGGTTAACCGGGCCCATCTGGCGCCCTCTTTCTTGGCAGAGGTCCGCACGCGCTATGCCGGATCGCGGCTGGGGCGGCAGGAACTGGACGGGGTGCTGCTCTCGGATGTGGAGGGGGCGCTTTGGTCGGCGGAACAGTTGGAGAGGGGCCGGGTCGAGACTGCGCCGCGGCTGAGCCGCGTGGTGGTGGCGGTGGACCCTGCCGTCAGCGCCGGAAAATCCTCGGACGCCTGCGGTATCGTGGTGGCCGGTGCCATCACCGACGGGCCGCCACAGGATTGGCGGGCTTTCGTGCTGGCCGACCGCACCCAGGAGGGCGCCCAACCGCTGGCCTGGGCCCAGGCGGCGATCCGCGCGCGCGAGGATTTCGACGCCGACCGGCTGGTGGCCGAGGTCAATCAGGGCGGCGCACTGGTCGAAAGCGTATTGCGGCAAGTGGATCCAATGGTGCCCTTTCGCGCCCTGCACGCCGCGCGCGGCAAGGCGGCGCGGGCGGAACCAGTGGCGGCGCTTTATGAACAGGGACGGGTGGCGCATCTGCCGGGGCTCGCTGCGCTGGAGGATCAGATGTGCCAGATGACGGCGCGCGGATATCTGGGGCAGGGATCGCCGGATCGGCTGGATGCGCTGGTCTGGGCCCTGCATGAGTTGATGATCCGTCCTGCCGCCTCTCTGCGCCTGCCACGGGCGCGCCTGCTCTGATCCGGGGGCCGGGGTGTTGCGCCCCCGGCGGGCGCGACACTTTGTGGATCTTCATATCGCTCAGGCACAACTGTTTCTCAGCAAAGGGCGGAATGGCCCGATCAAGCATGAGGAGTGCAGCATGGTCTTTGACCTCCTGCGGCGCAAGACACGGGCAGCCGAACCCCCGGTGCAGCAGAAAGCGAGCGCGGCGGCCCGCGTGGTGAACTGGCACGGGCTGGGCGGTGTCAACTGGAGCCCGCGCGACGCCGTCTCGCTGACCCGCAGCGGATTTGCAAGCAATCCCGTTGGCTTTCGCGCCGTCAAACTGATCGCCGAGGCAGCCGCCTCTTTGCCGCTGATCTTGCAGGACGCGACGCAACGCTATGACAACCATCCGCTGCTGACCCTGCTCGCACGGCCAAACCCGGCGCAATCCCGCTCGGACCTGATCGAGGCGCTGATCGGGTATACCCTGTTGTCTGGCAATGCCTACGTTGAGGCGGTAGCCGGGGATGAGGGACTACCGGCAGAACTGCACGTGCTGCGCCCGGACCGGATCAGCGTCGTTCCCGGGGGCGATGGCTGGCCGGTGGCCTATGACTATGCGGTGGGCGGGCGCAAGCACCGGTTTGCCGCCACTGGCACCCGCAGCCCGATCTGCCACATCCGCAGTTTCCACCCGCAGGACGACCACTACGGGCTTGCACCCTTGCAGGCCGCCGCGACGGCTGTGGACGTTCACAACGCTGCCTCGCGCTGGTCCAAGGCGCTGCTGGATAACGCTGCCCGTCCATCTGGGGCGCTGGTCTGGTCCGGCAGCGATGGGCAAGGCATGATGCCCGAAGATCAGTTTCGACGGTTAAGCCATGAAATTGAAACGAATTTCCAGGGTGCACGCAATGCTGGCCGCCCGATGGTTCTGGAAGGCGGCCTTGACTGGAAACCGATGGGGTTTTCGCCTTCGGACATGGAGTTCCAGAAAACCAAGGAGGCCGCCGCGCGGGAAATCGCCCTGGCATTCGGGGTGCCACCGATGCTGCTGGGCCTGCCCGGCGATGCTGCCTACGCCAATTATCAAGAGGCAAACCGCGCCTTTTACCGGCTGACCGTGCTGCCGCTTGCGGGTCGCGTGGCAACGGCGCTGTCGGATTGGCTGTCGGGATTCACGGGTGAGGCGCTGGAGTTGAAACCAGACCTTGATCAGGTGACGGCCCTTGCGGCCGAGCGCGAGGCGCAGTGGCGCCGGATCTCCCGCGCCGATTTCCTGAGCCGGGATGAAAAACGCCGCCTGCTGGGCCTGCCGCCGCTAGCAGAGGGAGAGACGGATGTCTGAGATACCCTTGCCTCCGTTTGATTGTTCTCCGGGATTGCGGCTGTCGGCCCATGAACGCGTCACCGAGATTCAGAACCAGGCGATGAACCGCAGGCTGGAGCGGATGGAGCAGATGATGGAACGGTTGGAAAAACGCCTGTGGCTGACTGTTTACGGCGTCGCCGCGGTGATCCTGGCGCAGGCGTTTCAATCCTTTCTGGTTGGTCTTTGATCACAAATTCAAAGTGTTATCGGGAGTATTGCATGCGACCTGAAATGGAATTGGAGCATAAGTTTGCCAAAGGCGGCGGCGGGATTGCCCTTGCGGCGGACAATGTCGTGCGGGGCTACGCCAGCCTGTTTGGCGAGGTCGATCAGGGCGGCGATGTGGTGATGCCCGGGGCCTATGGTGCCTCGTTGCAGGCACTGGCTTCGCGGGACTGCAAGGTCAAGATGCTGTGGCAGCACGATCCTGCGCAGCCCATTGGGGTCTGGGACGAGGTACGCGAAGATGCGCGTGGCCTTTGGGTCAGCGGCCGGGTCCTGACCGATACCCGCCGCGGTGCCGAAGCGGTGTCCCTAATCACGGCCGGGGCCATTGACGGGCTGTCGATTGGCTATCGCACGGTCAAGGCGACCCGGCGGGCCGGGGGCGGACGGCAGCTGACCGAGCTGGATCTCTGGGAGGTTTCGCTGGTGACCTTCCCGATGCTGGCGGCAGCCCGGGTGGCGGCAAAATCGCGGCGCTGCGCAGATGAGGCTCTGCGGACCCTTGCGGCGGAGCTGCGCGGTGCCTGCGCGGATGCCGAGGGGATCCCGGGCGCGCAAGACTTTCACAACACAGGACAGGCAGATGAGCAATCACAACAGTCCGGCTGACACCGGAGAAACGGCGCCTCTGGCGCAGGAAGTCCGGCAGGCGGTTTCCGGCTTTGTCAAAGACTTCAGGGGGTTTCGGGGGGAAGTGCAGGAAAAACTGAAACAGGTGGACGCGCGAATGACAATGCTGGATCGAAAATCTCTAGTGGTGAACCGGCCACAGCTGGCGGCAGGCGAAGACATTGGCGCCCCGCATCAAAAGGCCTTTGGCAGCTATCTGCGCTCGGGGGATGAGAGCGCATTGCGCGGGCTGGATCTTGACGGTAAATCCCTGTCCACCGTGGTCAACAGCGATGGCGGCTACCTGGCGGATCCGCAAACGGCGGACACGGTGAAATCGGTGCTGCAATCGACAGCCTCGATCCGGGCCGTGGCCTCGGTCGTGAATGTCGAAGCGACCTCGTTCGATGTGCTGATCGATCATACGGATGTGGAGGCAGGCTGGGCTAGTGAAACTGATCCCACGGTCGAAACCGGCACGCCCTCGATTGACCGGATCACCATCCCACTGCATGAACTCAGCGCCTTGCCCAAGGCCTCGCAACGGCTGCTGGACGACAGTGCCTTTGACATCGAAGGCTGGCTGGCCGGGCGTATCGCCGACAAATTCGCCCGCTCCGAGGCGGCGGCCTTTCTGAGTGGTGACGGGATCGACAAACCCACCGGGATTCTGACCCATCCGGCGGTCGACAATAGCAGCTGGAGCTGGGGCAGCCTTGGTTATGTGGCAACGGGCACCGATGGCGGCATCGGCACGGGCGATGCGATCGTCGATCTGGTCTATGCGCTGGGGGCGCGCTACCGGGCCAATGCGACCTTCGTGATGAATTCCAAGACCGCCGGGGTAATCCGCAAGCTGAAGGACGCTGACGGCCGTTTCCTGTGGTCCGACGGTCTGGCTGCGGGCGAACCGGCGCGGCTAATGGGCTATCCGGTGCTGGTGGCCGAGGACATGCCCGATGTGGCCTCGGACAGCTACGCGGTGGCCTTTGGCGATTTTGCGGCCGGCTACACAATTGCCGAACGGCCCGACCTCAGGGTGCTGCGCGATCCCTTCAGCGCCAAACCGCATGTGCTGTTTTACGCAACCAAACGCATCGGCGGTGATGTCAGCGATTTTGCGGCCATCAAACTGATGAAATTCGGCCTGAGCTAACCGCCCGGGACCGATGACGGGACCGGCAGCCCGGACCCGTCGGCGGGCGCATGTCAGATACTCCCTGTCGTCCAGCTGCTCCCCCTCCGTCCGAGCGGCAGGGAGGATGTGCGCCCGCTGCAGCCGATGAGACAAAGCCATGAGGACGCCGGGAAGTGCGGAGAAATGTGATGATATTGACCGATGTGGCGCCGCTGCCGGACAGCGCCTTGCCGCTGGAGGCCTTTAAGGCGCACCTGCGGCTGGGCACCGGGTTTTCCGAAGACAGCCTTCAGGATGGTGTTCTGAACGGGTTCTTGCGTGCGGCGCTCTCTGCCATCGAAGCGCGGACTGGCAAGATACTGATAACACGCAGCTTCACCTGGGAGCAGACGCGCTGGCGCAACGCAGAGGCTGAGATCCTGCCCGTCGCGCCGGTGACCTCGGTGACCGAGATTGTGATGCGGGATGCCGAGGGCAGCGAAGTGATCGTGGACCCCGCACTCTACCGGCTGGAGCGCGATACCCATCATCCCAAACTCTGCCCGCAGCGCGGGTTCCTGCCCATCGTGGCCAAGGGCGGTTCGGTGCGGGTCAGTTTCGCGGCTGGGCTGGCGCCGGATTGGGGCGGCTTGCCTGCCGATCTGGCGCAGGCGGTGCTGATGCTGGCGGCGCATTACTACGAATACCGCGAGGATACCGGCCTGCACGGGGGGTGCATGCCATTTGGCGTCACCAGCCTGATCGAACGCTATCGCGCCATACGCCTGTCCGTGGGTGCGGTGCAATGACCGCGGCGTCGCGCCGTCCGCATCTGTCCCGGCAGTTGGTGCTGGAGGACCCGCGGCGTCTGCCCGATGGCGCTGGCGGATATATCGAAAGCTGGAGTGCGCTTGGCACCCTCTGGGCCGAGGTCACGGCGCTCAGCGGGCGCAACGCAGACCTGCATGGCGGCAGCCTGTCGCTGCAACGCTATCGCATCACTGTGCGGGCCGCCCCGGTGGGGGCGACGGCGCGGCCGCGTCCTGATCAACGGCTTCGCGAAGGCACCCGCCGGTTTCGCATCGACGCGGTGAGCGAATCTGATCCCGGTACCCGCTATCTGACCTGTTTCGCGGTAGAGGAGCTGGGCGCATGAGCTATGCCATTTCTGCCGCACTGCAGGCCGCGGTCTATCAGCACCTCTTGGCGGATCCGGCTCTGAGTGCGCTCATCGGTAGTGATCTGTTCGACGCACTGCCGTCGGGTACCCTGCCACAGACCTACGTGGCTCTGGGGCCGGAGGAGGTCGACGATCGCTCGGATGCTACAGGAGCCGGGGCGCGGCACCGGTTCACGGTTAGTGTGTTTTCTGACACCGCCGGATTTGCCCATGCAAAATCTGTGGCGGCGGCGGTTTGTGATGCATTGAGCGATGCGCCGCTGCTGCTCAGCCGGGGGCGACTGGTGGGCCTCTGGTTCGACCGTGCCGCGGCACAGCGGCTCAGTGGCGGCGGGCGCAGCATCGTATTGCGGTTTTCGGCCCGCGTCGAAGACAGCTGAACGCTGCTCTGCCGGTTCTTTAATTCAGACAATAGTGGAGTGACCTCATGGGTGCACAGAATGGCAAGGATCTATTGATCAAGGTGGATATGACCGGCGATGGGCAATTCGATTCCATCGCGGGGCTGCGCGCCACCCGCATCAGTTTCAACGCCGAAAGCGTCGATGTGACCAGCCTTGAAAGCCAGGGCGGCTGGCGCGAGCTACTTTCTGGCGCTGGGGTGCGCTCGGCCAATATCTCGGGCTCTGGGGTGTTTCGCGATGCGGGCACGGATGAGCGGGCGCGGCAGCTGTTCTTTGACGGGATCACCCCGGATTTTCAGGTGGTGATCCCCGATTTCGGGATCATCGAAGGCCCGTTTCAGGTGACCTCGCTGGATTATGCGGGCACCCACAATGGCGAGGCAACCTACGAGCTGGCGCTGGCCAGCGCCGGGATGCTCAGCTTTACTGCGGTGTGATCCATGGCAAATCCCTACAGTGGCGAGGTGGAAATCACCATCGATGGAAAGCCTTACGCGTTGAAGCTGACCCTTGGCGCCTTGGCTGGACTGGAGCAAAGCCTTGCAGAGGGAAGCCTCGTCGATCTGGTGCAACGGTTCGAAGCGGGGCGGTTTTCCGCCCGCGATATCCTTGCCCTGCTGGCGGCGGGTCTTGAGGGCGGCGGCCATTCGTTAAGCGCCGAGGAACTGGCCCAGGCCGATATCGTGGCGGGACCGCTGGGCGCAGCGCGGGTGGCGGCGCAACTGCTGGCGCGCAGTTTCTCCCTTCCCAGGCCAGAAGCATGAGCAGCTTTGACTGGCCCGCGTTGATGCGTGTCGGCCTGGTTGGTCTGCGCCTCAGCCCCGATACCTTCTGGCGCCTGACCCCGGCCGAGTTGCGGTTGATACTGACTCCTGCGGGCGCTGGCGGCGCGCTGGACCGTGCCGGGCTTGAGGATCTGATGGCCGCCTTTCCAGACACTCCGAGAGCAAAGGACCCTGACCATGGCGGAGAGTGAAATCGCCGAATTGGAACTGCGCAGCGAGACATTAGGGGATGCGCTGGGGGATGCCGCCGGCATGGCGGCCAGTTTCGACACGGAATTGCGCCGGGTGCGCCAGGCCTTTGCCGCGACGGGCAAGGATGTGCAAAGCCTTGAACGCGGCATGTCACGCGGGTTGCGCCGCGCCTTTGAAGGCGTGGTGTTTGATGGCAAGAGCCTGTCGGACGCGCTGGATACCGTTGCGCGCTCGATGATCCGAACCAGCTATAACGCCGCTATCCGCCCGGTCACCGATCACGTGGGCGGGCTGCTGGCCAGCGGTGTTGGCAATCTGGTCAGCGACATACTGCCCTTTGCCGATGGCGCAGCCTTTTCGCAGGGGCGGGTGATGCCCTTTGCCCGGGGCGGCGTGGTTAGCGGCGCCACGATGTTTCCCATGCGCGGCGGCACCGGGCTGATGGGCGAAGCGGGGCCAGAGGCGATCCTGCCGCTGCGCCGCACCGCCGACGGATCGCTTGGCGTCACCAGTTCCGGCAGCGGTGCAACGCAGGTGGTGATGAACATTGCCACCCCGGATGTGGCCGGGTTCCGCCGCAGCGAAGGGCAGATCGCCGCGCGCCTGTCCCGCGCCCTGTCGCGTGGCAACCGCAATCGCTGATCTGCGCGCGCCTGATCTACCCAACGACAGATCCCAAAAGGGGGTATTCCGATGAATTTCCACGATGTCCGATTTCCCGCCTCGCTCAGCTTCGGCTCGGTCGGCGGTCCGCAGCGGCGCACTGATATCGTCACGCTCGCCAATGGCCATGAGGAGCGTAACACCCCTTGGGCGCATTCGCGGCGCCGCTATGATGCCGGGCTTGGTCTGCGCTCGCTTGAGGATATCGAGGTTCTGATTGCCTTTTTCGAGGCCCGTCAGGGGCAGATGTACGGCTTTCGCTGGAAGGACTGGTCGGATTACAAATCGGCCCGCGCCAGCGCAGAGGTGGATTTCCGGGACGAGGTGATCGGCACCGGCGATGGGCAAACCACGCGCTTCCAACTGGTGAAGTCCTATCGCTCCGGCACCTCGGTCTACCATCGCCCGATTGCCAAACCGGTGGCGGGAACGGTGCGCGTGGGCGTGAAGCAGGAGGAATTGCGCGAGAGCGTCGATTACGAACTCGACACCGCGACGGGTGAAATCACGCTGGCCTATCCGCCCGAGGCCGGGCTGGAGGTCGTCGCGGGCTTTGAATTCGATGTGCCGGTGCGGTTTGACACCGATCAGATCCTGACCAGCGTCGCCTCCTTTCAGGCGGGCGATGTGCCGGATGTGCCGATTGTGGAGGTGCGGATCTGATGGCCGGGCCGTCGCAACCTTTTCTGGAGCACCTCGCCACTGGGGTGACAACACTGTGCCGGGCCTGGGGACTGACCTGCCGGGATGGCGAATTCTTTGGCTTTACCGATCACGACTGCGATCTGGCATTTGACGGGATGACGTTCAAGGCGGGCAGCGGGCTGACCGCACGAGCGCTGCAACAGGCGACGGGCCTGTCGGTGGACAATACCGAGGCGCTGGGGGCGCTGTCCGATACCACGCTGCGGGCCGAGGATATCGAGGCGGGACGGTTTGACGCGGCGGATGTGTGCTGCTGGCTGGTGAACTGGCAGGACCTGTCGCTGCGCTGGCTGCAGTTTCGCGGATCGATCGGAGAGCTGCGCCGCGCGGGCAGTGCCTTTGAGGCCGAGTTGCGCGGGCTGAGCGAGGCACTGAACCGCCCGCTGGGCCGGGTCTATCAGAAACCTTGCAGCGCGGTTCTGGGCGATGACACCTGCCGCTTCGATCTGGACTTGCCCGGCTATAGCGAGACCCGCGCGATAGAGCGCAGCGAGGAAGGTCGCCTGTTCTATTGGGAGGATCTGGCAGGCTTTGAACCCGATTGGTTTACCCGTGGGCGCCTGACGGTGCTGACGGGCGCGGCTGAGGGGCTGTGGAGCGCGATCAAACAGGACCGCAGCGATGCCACGGGCCGCCTGATCGAACTGTGGGAGCCGCTGCGCGCGCCGGTGGCGCCTGGTGATCTACTGCGGCTTGATGCGGGCTGCGACAAGCGGATGGAGACCTGCCGCTTCAAATTCAACAACCTCATCAACTTTCAGGGCTTTCCCGATATCCCCGGAGAGGGCTGGGTGATGTCGGTGCCGCGCTCGACTGGCGCCAATACCGGCGGCAGCCGCCGATGACGGGCGGAAGGGTGACAGGCGCGGATATTGCCAAGACCGCCCGGGACTGGATCGGTACGCCCTATGTGCATCAGGCCAGTTGCCGGGGTGCGGGCTGCGATTGCCTGGGGCTGATCCGGGGGATCTGGCGGGCACACTGCGCGCAGGAACCGGCGCCGCTGCCGCCCTATACGATGGACTGGTCCGAACCGCAGGCCAAGGAACCCCTCTGGCAGGCGGCCCAGCGTTATCTGCGGGCAAAACCGCTCTCCGCCTGCGAGGTCGGCGATGTCTTGTTGTTTCGCATGCGCGCCGGGGCCGTGGCCAAACACCTTGGCATTCAATCCGCAACGGGCGCGCCAGAGGTGCCACAGGGGCAGCCCCGTTTCATTCATGCCTATAGCCCGCGCGGCGTCGTTGAGAGCGCGCTGACCGGCCCCTGGCAGCGCCGTATCGTGGCGCGTTTTGCATTTCCCGATGAGGTGAGCTGATGGCGACCATTCTTCTTTCTGCGGCGGGCGCCGCAATCGGCGGGGCCGTGGGTGGCACGGTCGCGGGGCTGTCCTCGGTGGCGATTGGCCGGGCGGTGGGCGCGACGCTGGGGCGGGCCATTGATGAACGGTTGCTTGGCGCCGGGTCGGACCCGGTGGAAACCGGCAAGGTCAGCCAGTTCCGCCTGACCCAGGCCAGCGAAGGCCAACCCATCGCGCAGGTTCTGGGCCGCACCCGCATTGGCGGGCAGGTGATCTGGGCCTCAGATTTTCAGGAAAGCACCACCACCACGGGCGGCGGCAAGGGCGGGCCAAGGCAGCCCAGCGTCACGCGCTACAGCTATTCGGTCTCGCTGGCGATTGCGCTGTGTGAAGGGGAGATCGCCTCGGTGCCGCGGATCTGGGCCGATGGGGAGGAAGTCTCGCCGCTGGATCTCAACATGACGGTCTATCGCGGTACCCCGGATCAAGCGCCCGATCCAGTGATGGAGGCCATCGAGGGCGCCGGCAAGGTACCTGCCTATCGCGGCACCGCCTATGTGGTGATGGAAGACATCGCGCTGGATGGCTTTGGCAACCGGGTGCCGCAGTTCTCGTTCGAAGTGATACGCGGTGTGCAGCCGGGTAGCGCGGAATTCGCCCTTGATCCGGCGCAGTTGGTGCGGGGCGTGGCGCTGATGCCGGGGACAGGCGAATACGCGCTGGCCAGCAGCCCGGTGAACTACTCCGGCGGCCCCGGTGATATGCGCGCCGCCAATACCCACTCGCCGTCGGGACAGACAGACCTTTTGACCTCGCTTTCGGCGCTTGAGGACGAACTCCCGGCTTGCGGGGCCGCCTCGCTGATCGTGTCGTGGTTCGGCGATGACCTGCGCTGCGGGGAGTGCCGGATCAAACCCAAGGTGGAGCAGAAACTGGCCGAGGGTGTCGGCATGCCCTGGCAGGTCTCAGGAGCGGATCGCAGCAGTGCCGAGGAGGTGCTGAAGGACGAAGCGGGTAACCCCCTTTATGGTGGCACCCCGGCCGATGGGGCGGTGGTGGAGGCGATCAAGGCGCTGAACGCCGCCGGGCAGCGGGTGATGTTCTATCCCTTCATCCTGATGGATCAGGCCGAAGGCAACGGTCTGCCGGATCCCTGGAGCGATAGCCCGGACCAGCCGCATCTGCCCTGGCGGGGCCGGATCACCCTGTCGGTGGCGCCGGGGCGTGAGGGCAGCCCGGATCAAAGCGCCGCTGCCGATGCCGAAGTCGCCGCCTTTATGGGGCAGGCCTCGGCCAGTGATTTTACCATTGGCAATGGCACGGTCACGTATAGTGGACCCGAGGACTGGGGGCTGAGGCGCTTCATTCTGCACAACGCCGCGCTTTGCGCCGCAGCGGGCGGGGTGGCGGCTTTTTGCATCAGTTCGGAAATGCGGGGGCTGACCCAGATCCGGGGCGTCAGCGGATTTCCGGCTGTGACGGCCCTGCGGGCGTTGGCCGCCGAGGTACGCCAGATCCTGGGGCCAGAGGTCAAGATCGGCTATGCGGCGGATTGGTCGGAATACTGGGGCTACCAAAGCCCGGAAGGCGACCGCTATTTCCACCTGGATCCTCTCTGGGCCGATGCGGAGGTGGATTTCATTGGGATCGACAATTACATGCCGCTGTCCGATTGGCGGCAGGGCACGGACCATCTGGACGCCGCAGCCGGAGTGCCTGCGATTTATGATCTGGATTACCTACGTGGCAATATCGAGGGGGGCGAAGGTTACGATTGGTATTACCACTCGCCCGAGGCCGAAGCCGCCCAGATCCGCACCCCAATCACGGATGGCGCCCATCAGGAACCCTGGATCTGGCGCTACAAGGATCTGCGCAACTGGTGGGGCAACACCCATCACGAACGGATCGGCGGCGTGCGTCAGCCGCTGCCCACGGCATGGGAGCCGCAGAGCAAACCGATCTGGTTCACGGAACTCGGCTGCGCCGCCATCGACAGGGGTACCAATCAGCCAAACAAGTTCCTGGATCCCAAAAGCTCGGAATCGAGATTGCCGAAGTATTCCAATGGCCAGCGCGATGATCTGATCCAGCTGCAATACCTGCGTGCGATGCTTGGCTATTGGAGTGATCCGGCCAACAACCCCATTTCGCCGGAATATGACGCGCCGATGCTGGATATGGACAACGCCTATGTCTGGGCCTGGGACGCGCGGCCCTTTCCGGCCTTTCCAGCCGCGAGCGAGGTCTGGAGCGACGGGGAGAACTACCTGCGGGGGCACTGGCTGAATGGCCGCATTGGTCAGCGCACGCTGTCCTCGGCGGTGACTGAGATCTGCACCCGCTCCGGCGTGAGCGAGACCGATGTCAGCTCGCTTTACGGGATCGTGCATGGCTATAGCCTTGAAGGAACAGAGACTGCCCGCGCCGCGCTGCAACCCCTGATGCTGCGCCATGGCTTTGATGTGATCGAACAGGATGGGCTCCTGCGCTTCCTGCCGCGCACGGGCACCGATGCGTGTCTGCTGGAGCCGCAGCATTTGGTCGACAGCTCCGAGGTGGAAGGAGAGATTGCCCATCAGCGCGCCGCGGAGGCCGAGCTGACGGGCAGGGTACGGTTGCGCTATGCGGAATGGGGCGGCAATTACGATCTCGCCGCGCAAGAGGCCGTTCTGCCCGATCAGGCGACCCATGCGGTAGGCCAGCACGACCTGCCGATGGTACTGACTGGGGCAGAGGCCCGCCAGATCGCCGAACGCTGGCTGATCGAGGCTCGCATCGCCCGCGACAGCGCGCGCTTTGTGCTGCCGCCTTCCCGGCTGGATATTGCGGTGGGGGATGTGATCGCCCTGACACTTGTTGACTCCGGCGCTAAGGAGGAGACCTCGGGGCAGGGCAGTGAGAGCGCCGAGGCCGCGCCCGCCCTTTACCGGGTGGATCGTATCGACATGGCCGAAGCGCAGCTGGTAGAGGCGGTGCGGATCGATCCCGGTGTCTATATCCCATCCCCCAGCACCGAGGAGCTGCCCGGCATCAATGAATTCGCAGCGCCCGTGCCGGTGCTGCCGCTGTTCATGGACCTACCCTTGCTGACGGGCGAGGAAACCCCGCATGCGCCGCACCTGGCCATCACCGCCAAACCTTGGCCAGGCAGTGTCGCGGTCTATGGCGCCCAGGCCGACGAAGGCTACGCGCTGGAAGAGGTGATCGCAGCCCGGTCGGTCGTCGGGATCACCCAGGCGCCCTTGCTGCGCGGGCCGGTCGGGCGCTGGGACCTGGGCGCCGATCTGCAGATCAAGTTGATCTCGGGGGCGTTGGAAAGCCGCGATGTGCTGGCGGTGCTGAACGGGGCCAATGCGGCTGCAATCGGCGATGGCAGCAATGGCAATTGGGAGATTTTCCAGTTCCGCAGTGCCGAACTGGTGGCCCCCGAGACCTATCTGCTGCGCGGGCGTTTGCGCGGCCAGCTGGGCAGCGATGGGCTGATGCCCGATATCTGGCCCGAAGGCTCATTCGTGGTGCTGCTGGATGATACCCTGCGCCAGCTCGACCTGCCGCTGGCGCAGCGGCGAAGGGCGCGTCACTACCGGATCGGACCCGCGCGCCGAGGCTATGACGACCCAAGCTATGTGCACCGGATCGAGGCCTTTGACGGCAACGGCCTGCGCCCCTATGCGCCAGTGCATCTGCGCCTAGAGGGCGCGCTGGGCGGGGCAATACAGGTCAGCTGGATCCGCCGCACCCGGATCGAGGGCGACAGCTGGGATCTGCAGGAGGTACCGCTGGGAGAGGCGCGTGAGGAATATCTGCTGCGCGTCCTGCGTGGGCCCGTGGTTCTGCGGGAAGTGACTCTATCAGCGCCGGGCTGGAGTTACTCGGCGGTGATGCAGGTGGCGGATGAGGCATTGCCCGGGGACCGGATTGAGGTGGCGCAGGTTTCAGACCGGTTCGGCGCCGGGCCTGCTGCCGGGGCGGCGCTGATATGAGGCGGCCGGTCTTGCCGGGCGATATCTCCTCCGCCGCCCGCGCGCTGTTGCATGTCCCCGAGGCAAAGCGCGCCCGCCTTTGTGCCTGCCTGTTTGCGGGTGCCGCGCGGGCTTGTGCCCATATGGAGCAGGGCACGGGGCTGCACCCCAGGTGGGGCGATGGCACGCTCAGCGCGGCAGCACGGCTGTTTCCGCTGGCGGATGAGCCACCGCTCGATGATGTCGAATACCTTGCTTGCACGATCCGGGTCCTGCGCGCCGTGCATGGGCGAATAGGGTAAGCCTGTGCGCCACGCATAGGACGTCTGCCCCGCGATCCATTCATAATGAAAATACTTCTCTTCACAAATTTGCGTTTGGCCAAACTTGCGTTAGATACGTAGTCTGATGTGAGAAAAGGATGCCTCACCATGATCAAGACACGCAAAGCCGTTACTCCGCTGGACCCTGTCTGGGACCGCATCGCAACCGAAGCGCAGGAGGCCGTTGATAAACAGCCCCTGATGGGCGGTCTGATTCACGCCTGCATCCTGCACCATCCAACCATCGAAAAGGCGCTGTCTTATCGCGTGGCGGCCAAGCTGTGCTCGAACGAGATGTCGATGGTGATTCTGCGCGAGATCGTCGATGCAGCCTACGCGTCCGACCCGTCGCTGATTGCAGCGGCGCGGGCCGATTTGATGGCGGTCTATGAACGCGATCCGGCCTGCCACCGGCTTTTGCAGCCGATCCTGTACTTCAAGGGCTACCAGGCCGTTCAGGCCTATCGGGTCGGGCACTGGTTGTGGAAACAGGGCGATTACGATCTGGCCTATTTCTTCCAGATGCGGATTTCGGAGATCTTCGGCGTCGACATTCACCCGGCCGCAAAGATCGGCCAGGGCATCATGATCGACCACGCCCATTCCATCGTGATCGGTGAAACCGCAGTGGTTGGCGACAACGTGTCGATGCTGCATTCGGTGACTCTGGGCGGCACCGGCAAGGAAGAAGAGGACCGTCACCCCAAGATCGAGGATGGCGTGCTGATCGGTGCCGGAGCCAAGGTGCTCGGCAATATCCGCATCGGCCACTGCAGCCGCATTGCTGCCGGTTCTGTCGTTCTGAACGATGTCCCCCCGTGCAAGACGGTGGCAGGCGTCCCGGCCAAGATCGTTGGTGAGGCTGGTTGCGATCAGCCCTCGGTCAGCATGAACCAGGTTCTGGCCAGCGGCGAGTAATTCAGGCTCCGTATGGGGCACGGAGCGGGGCGCCTTCCAAATGGAAGCCGCCCTGTTTTTGTTTTTATGGTCTGCAAGGCCCGGTGTTTCGGCAGGGTATTTCCTCCGCCTGCTTGTCAGGACCGTTTGGTGCAGAGGTGATTTGCCATTAGCCTTTTCGTCCAGTGTTGCTGGTTTGGGAGGTTACAGCATGACAGCGTTTATTATCGGGCAGATGCAAATCCACAGCCGCGACTGGATGGAGGAGTATTTTGCCAAAATCCCCAAAGTGGTTGAGGCGCATAGCGGCGAGTTTCTGGTCCGCGGCGGCGAGCCGGAGATGATGGAAGGCAGCGACCCGCTGCCCGATGCGGCTTTCATCCTTGAGTTTCCCGACCGTGCCCATGCGCAACGGTTCTGGAATTCGGATGAGTTTCAAAGGCTTGCAGTCCTGCGTCGATCCGGATCAACGCTGAATGCCATTCTGGTCGACAAGCTCGCCTAGGCTGTTTTGGGCGCCGGCACCGGGCTGGAGGATGCAAAAGGGCCGGACGTTTCCGCCCGACCCTTGTTTGGTGTGATAGGAACAGCTGCCTGGATCAGGCCAGCATGACCATCGGGTTTTCCAGGTTCTCGACGATGGCTGCGAGCAGGTTTGCCCCAAGCGCGCCATCGATAACGCGGTGATCGACGGACATGGTAACGCTCATCACCGTGGCGACCTTCAGCTCGCCATCGGCACCGACAACCGGTTTTTTCACGCCAGAGCCAACCGCGAGGATGCCTGCATGCGGCGGGTTCACGATGGCGTCGAAATTGTCGATGCCGAACATGCCGAGGTTGGAGATCGCAAAGGAGCCGCCCTGGTATTCATGGGGCGCCAGTTTGCGGTCGCGGGCGCGGGTGGCCAGGTCCTTCATCTCGGTCGACAGGCTGGAGAGCGACTTCATGTCGGCGTCCTGCAGCACAGGCGTGAACAGACCACCTTCGATGGCGACGGCAACCGCCACGTCCGAGGCTTTCATCTGCAGTACCCGGTCACCGGCCCAGACGGCGTTGGCCTCGGGCACCGATTGCAGCGCCAAGGCCACGGCCTTGATGATGAAGTCGTTGACCGACAGCTTCACGCCGCGTCCTTCCAACTGCTTGTTCAGCTCACCGCGGAATTTCAGCAGGGCGTCCAGCTGGATATCCCGGCGCAGGTAGAAATGCGGGATGGTCTGTTTCGCTTCGCTGAGGCGCGCGGCGATGGTCTTGCGCATACCGTCGAGCTTGACCTCTTCGTAGTCGCGGCCTTCGTACATTTTGGCCACGGCATCCGCAGAAGGACCAGCAGGCGCGGCAGCAGCAGCCGGAGCGGCGGTTGCGGGGGCAGCGGCAGGCTGGGCCTCGGCCTTTGGTGTTGCTGTAGCGCCTTCGACGTCGGCTTTGACGATGCGACCGCGCGGGCCGGAGCCGCTGATCGCAGCCAGATCGAGCCCTTTGTCTGCCGCAATGCGCCGCGCCAGAGGCGAAGCAAAGATGCGGCTGCCGTCGGCGGCGGCAGGCGCAGCCGGGGCAGGGGAAGCGGGCGCCGTCGTGGGGGCGGGGGCTTCCTTGGGGCCGCCATTATCGTTTCCAACGCCGGTTTCTGGCGCGGAAACTTCCGGCTTCGCGGCAGGCGCTGCGTCCACGTCATCAGCGCTTTCACCATCGGCGAGCAGAACGGCGATGGCGGTATTGACCTTCACCCCTTCGCTGCCTTCAGGCACCAGGATTTTGCCGATAACGCCTTCGTCGACGGCTTCGAATTCCATCGTGGCCTTGTCGGTTTCAATCTCGGCCAGAAGATCGCCAGAGGCGACGGTGTCGCCTTCCTTGACCAGCCATTTCGCCAGCGTGCCTTCCTCCATGGTGGGAGAGAGGGCGGGCATCAGGATTTCTGTGGGCATCGCTGTCTCTCCTTACCGGTAGGTCACTTGTTTCACGGCGGCGATCACCTCATCCGTAGTGACCAGCGCGTGTTTTTCGAGGTTCGCGGCATAGGGCATCGGCACGTCCTTACCAGTGCAGGTCACGATGGGCGCATCAAGGAAATCAAAGGCCTGCTGCATCACTTCGGAGGCGATGTAGCTGCCGACCGAACCCTGCGGCCAGCCCTCTTCGACGGTGACAAGGCGGTTGGTCTTCATTACCGATTTGATCACCGTGGGCAGGTCCATCGGACGCAGGGTGCGCAGGTCGATCACCTCGGCATTGATGCCCTCTTCGGCCAGCTTATCCGCCGCTTCGAGCGCGTATTGCATGCCTATCCCGAAGGAGACGATGGTGACATCGTCGCCGGTCCGCCAGATGCGCGCCTTGCCGAAGGGTACGGTGTAATCATCCATGTCCGGCACGTCGAAGGAGCGGCCGTAGAGGATCTCGTTCTCAAGGAAGATCACCGGGTTGGGATCGCGGATCGCGGATTTCAGTAGGCCCTTCGCATCAGAGGCGGAATAGGGCATGGCGACCTTCAGGCCCGGGATCTGCATGTACCAGGCGGCATAGTCCTGGCTGTGCTGGGCGCCCACGCGGGCGGCGGCGCCGTTGGGGCCGCGGAACACGATGGGGCAGCCCATCTGACCACCGGACATATAGAGCGTCTTGGCCGCAGAGTTGATGATCTGGTCGATCGCCTGCATGGCAAAGTTGAAGGTCATGAATTCGACGATTGGCTTCAGCCCGCCAAAGGCCGAACCAACGGCGATCCCGGCAAAACCGTGTTCGGTGATCGGCGTGTCGATGACGCGCTTGGCGCCGAATTCATCCAGAAGGCCCTGCGAGATCTTGTAAGCGCCCTGATATTCGGCGACTTCCTCGCCCATCAGGTAGACGTCTTCGCTACCGCGCATTTCCTCGGCCATGGCATCGCGCAGCGCCTCGCGGACGGTCTGCTGCTTGAGCGCGGTGCCTTCGGGCCAATCCGGTGTTTCGTCCACCTGCGGGGCCTCTTGGGGCGCGGCAGCAGCGGCGGCCGGAGCGGGCGCCGCAGGTGCCTCTGCGGCCGGCGCTTCTACCTTGGCGGCAGGCGCTGCGTCGGCGATGTCATCGGCGCTTTCGCCCTCGGCCAGCAGCACGGCGATGGCGGTGTTGACCTTCACACCTTCGCTGCCTTCGGCGATCAGGATCTTGCCGATCACGCCTTCGTCGACGGCTTCGAACTCCATCGTCGCCTTGTCGGTTTCAATCTCGGCGAGGATATCGCCGGAATTCACGGTATCGCCTTCCTTGACCAGCCATTTGGCCAGCGTGCCTTCCTCCATGGTCGGCGACAGGGCGGGCATCAGAATTTCAGTTGCCATAGTCTTGATCTCTCCCTCAGGCGCTCTTCTGCGGAATTTCGTCGGCGTAGATATCGGTCCACAGCTCATCCAGGGCGGGCTCAGGGCTTTCCTTGGAGAAATCGGCAGACTTGTTGACGATGTCCTTGATCTCTTTGTCGATCGCCTTGAGATCGTCTTCGCTGGCGTGCTTGCCGGTCAGCAGCATTTCGCGGACCTGTTCGATCGGGTCGCGTTCGCTGCGCATCTTCTGGACCTCCTCGCGGGTCCGGTACTTGGCCGGGTCCGACATCGAGTGGCCGCGATAACGATAGGTCTTCACCTCAAGGATATAGGGACCTTTACCCGCGCGGCAGTGGGCCACGGCGCGCTCGCCTGCGTCCTTGACGGTCAGCACGTTCATGCCATCCACTGCCTCACCGGGAATGCCAAAGGCCTCGCCGCGGGTGAACAACTCGGGTGTGGAGGTCGACCGGGCCTGGGCGGTGCCCATGGCGTATTGGTTGTTCTCGATGACAAAGACCACCGGCAGCTGCCAAAGGGCGGCCATATTGAAGGTCTCGTAGATCTGGCCCTGGTTGGCGGCGCCATCGCCGAAATAGGCAAACGTTACGCGGCCGTTGCCCTTGTATTTATCGGCAAAGGCAAGCCCGGCACCCAGAGGTACCTGCGCACCGACGATACCGTGGCCACCATAGAAATGCTTCTCTTTCGAGAACATGTGCATGGAGCCGCCTTTGCCTTTGGAGTAGCCGCCTTCGCGGCCGGTCAGCTCGGCCATGACGCCATCCGGGTCCATGCCACAGGCCAGCATATGGCCGTGGTCGCGGTAGGATGTGATGCGCTTGTCGCCTTCCTCCGCGGCGGCCTCCAGACCGACCACGACGGCTTCCTGGCCGATGTAGAGGTGACAGAAGCCCCCGATCAGACCCATGCCATAAAGCTGACCGGCCTTTTCCTCGAATCGGCGGATCAGAAGCATTTCGCGATAGTGGCGGGTCAGGTCTTCGGCGGAAACATTTGGTTTCTTGGTGCTTTTCCTAGCAGCCATGATGGCGGACTCCCCTCAAAGCCAGATAGTTTAGTGTTAAACTAATCCATATTCGATTTTGCTGTGACTGGCGAGTGCTTTTATGACGCGGGGTCACAACAATGCATAAAAATCCCATATTCCGGGCGGTCATATCTTCGTGACGCCATGGTTGCACGGCAAAGAGCCTGCAGCAACAACCGGTTTCATGCACTGGTAAAGGGAGGGTAAGCCTTTTGAGGCAGGTGCTGGATCAGCGAATGACGATTTCGTCAGCGCGCAACATGCCCAGAACGGAACGGGCCTGCTGATCGAGAAGATCCAGATCAAGATAATCATCAGACAGGCGCCGGGTGCGGTTTTCCATCCGATCGATGTCAGCCTGAAGGAAATCGAGATCCTGACGAAGCTCTTCGGCTTCTGCCTGGATCTCGACCCTTCTGAACAACCCGAAATCGCCCTGCACCGCCGCAAAGGTAAAATACGCGCTCAGCGCGAATGCGATGGAGAAGAAGGCGAATGCGCCGAGAGACGGCTTATTGCTTCGGGTCACGTTGAGTTTGCCTGTATGATACTGCTCAAAGTATTGTTTTTGCACCGATTGTTTCGATGTCTGCATCCTGTATGCCACAACCGAATCACTCTGTGAATCCCAAAAATGATTAACGCGGGCAGTTTCTGTTTCGCAGTCCGCGCCTGTGTCATGATCGCAACGGCAGCCAGGGCTTGTGGGGAGTGCTGTGACCCTGGCCGCAGCGAAGGACAGACCGTGCTCCAGTGAGAGGCCCGTCGACAGACTGCGGGCGGCGCTGCGCAATGAAGAACCGGCCGGGACTGTTGTCCCGGCCGGTTTGTATCGACTCTTTGATTTGACTGACGCAGCGCGGTGCGGGACCGGCCGCAATCAGGTGTTTCTGCGTTCAGGCGGCGGAAAGCAGCTCGTCGTTATCGGCCTCATCAAGCCAAGCGGTTTCAGCGAATTCTCCCGCCTCATCAAGCGCACCAGCCACGGCTGCTTCCTCCTGCGCCTGCCCGGTAAAGCTGAGCAGCAGCTCGCTCAGGCGGCTTGCCTCGGCGCGCATCTGGCGGCTGGCGCCATAGCTTTCCTGTACCATCGCCGCATTGTCCTGAGTGACCCGGTCCAACTGGGCGACGCCGGAATTGATCTCCTTGATCCCCTGGGCCTGTTCGCTGGAGGAATTGGCGATCGACGAGACCATGCCGGAGACCCGGGTAACGCTGCTGGCAATCAGGCTGAGGGTGTCGCCAGTGTCCTGCACCAGACGCTCACCTGCGCTCACCTGTTGCGCGGCTTCCGTGACCAGTTCTTTGATCTCGTTCGCCGATTGCGCGGACTTCAACGCGAGGCTGCGGACTTCGGAGGCAACGACGGCAAAGCCACGGCCTGCCTCGCCTGCGCGGGCTGCTTCGACCCCGGCGTTGAGGGCCAGCAGGCTGGTCTGGAACGCGATGTCATCGATAGCGGTGATGATCTGGCTGATCTGCTCGGACGAGTGCGCGATGGCGCTCATCGCTTCGCGGGCGCGATCCATGACCTTGCCGCCCTGTTCCGCGTGCTGGCGGCCTTCCTTGACCTCGCGGTCGGCATCCTGCGCCTGGGCTGCGCTGGATTGGACGCTGGCTGACATTTGTTCCAGCGCCGCAGCGGATTGTTCCAGCGTCGCGGCCTGGGTTTCGGCGCGCTGCGACATCTGGTCTGACATCTGCTCCATTTCGCGGGCATTGCGCTCGACTGCGGCGGAGCTTTGTTTGAGTTCCTCCACCAGTCCGGACAGGCTGCTTGAGAGTGCGTTGAAATCCTCGCATAGGGTGACGTAGGTGTCGCCCAGGTCGGCCCAGTCTTCGGCGTCAATCTGTTGCCCCAGATCTCCGCGCGTCAGGCCGCTCATGGCTGCGCCCATGGTTTGGAACAACGCCACGCGACGGTCGTTTTCGGCGCGGTTTCTTGCGTCGGTTTCCTCTGCCGTGCGCAGGATTTCCTTCAGCTCTTGCAGGTTGCGGGCGATGCTGCCGACTTCGTCCTTTCGGGTGAGGCCCTGGATCTCCTGGTCATAGTCTTTGTCCATAATCTGCTGAACCGCCTGGGCGGCGCCGGTAACTGGCCCGCTGAGCTGGCGGCCAAAGGCAAAGGCGATTCCGGTGGAGATCAGAACGGCCACCAGGCCGACGATCAGCTGCGGCAGCTCGGCAAAGGCCGCAAGGTCGTCGATGCGGGTGCTGACCTCGTCGTGGGTGACGCCCAGCATGTCCTGCATGTCGTTCACCGTGTCGCGGAGTTTCTGAACGGTTGGCAGGACTGTGGCAAAGGCCATGCGCTGGCGCATCTCAAGGCTCGCCGCTTCCAGTTGCTGTACCTGGCCGTGCAGTGTGGTCAATATGCCGGGCAGCGTCATGATGGTCTCATAGACCTCCGGCTGACGGGCGATGGTCAGAGGAATGTCGAGAAACCGGGCCTTCGCCATTGCAACTTCGGTCTCGACCTCTTCGATATTTCCGCGCAGGTCGCCGATACTGGCGCCGCGACCCAGAGCATAGGCAAGCAGGTCTCCGATCCCCTGCTCGATATCTTCTTTCATGTCATCAAGGCTTTTTACCTGAGCGTTGACGTAGCTGGCCTGAGAGATGGCCCCGGTGAGTTTCAGGCTGGTGAGCCAGGCGACAGTGGTGCTGGCAAGCAGCATGACTATGAAGGCGGTTGCGAATAGCAGCACTTGGCTGCGGAGTGAAAAACGGCTCATGGCTGAGTGGTGCTCCTGAGGGTGTGTTCCGTGGCGTTAATACGCGCGGCCAGCCCTAGGAAGGCGGGGGTCTATGAAGTCTTAACGGGGGTCCGAAAGGACGCTCAAGAAAACACAAATTAATGTGAGTAATCAATTGGAAGAGCACGAAAAAGGCCGGGCGATGATGCGCCCGGCCTTGTTGTTTTCAGGTGTTCAACAGTCCCTGCCGCGACGTATGATTTCACTCCTGATCGAGCGCGGCGACGCCGGGCAGGGTCTTGCCTTCCATCCATTCAAGGAAGGCGCCTCCTGCGGTGGAGATATAGGTGAAATCCCGCGCTGCGCCCGAGGCGTTGAGTGCCGCAACGGTATCGCCGCCACCAGCAACCGAGATCAGCTTGCCTGCCCGGGTGAGGGCCGCCGCCTTCAGCGCGGCCGCATTGGTCGCCGCGTCAAAGGGCTCCAGTTCAAAGGCGCCCAGCGGCCCGTTCCAGATCAGGGTCTGGCTCTGCTCGAAGATCTCGTTGATCGTGGCGATGCTGTCAGGACCGGCATCCAGGATCATGCCCTCTGCGGGGCATTGGTCGGCAGGCAGCACCTGATGCGGCGCATGGGAGGCAAAGGCCTCGGCCACCACAACGTCGCTCGGCAGGATGATCTTACAGCCTGCGCTTTCAGCCTCGGCCAAGATTTCGGCTGCGGTGTCTTTCATGATCCGTTCGGCCAGGGATTTGCCGACATCGATGCCCTTGGCGACCAGGAATGTATTGGCCATGCCGCCGCCGATGATCAGGTAATCGACCTTCTTGATCAGGTTGCCGAGCAATTCCAGCTTGGTTGAAACCTTGGCGCCGCCGACAACGGCAGTCACCGGACGTTTCGGCGCGCCAAGCGCGCTTTCCAGTGCAGACAGCTCTGCCTGCATCAACCGGCCCGCGCAGGCGGGCAGGAGGCGGGCAATGCCCTCGGTCGAACTGTGCGCGCGGTGTGCGGCGGAGAAGGCGTCGTTGCAGTAGACATCGCCCAGCCGTGCCATGCCTGCGGCCAGATCGGGGTCGTTCTTGGTTTCCTCGGCGTGGAACCGGGTGTTTTCCAGCAGCAGCACTTCGCCCGGTTGCAGGGCGGCGGCGGCAGCCTCGGCACCGGGGCCAACGCAATCGGCGGCAAACAGCACCTTGGTTTCAAAGGCACGCTCCAGCGTCGGGATCAGCTGGTTCAGCGACAGGTTCTCGCGGCGCTCCCCGCCCGGGCGGCCGAAATGCGCCAGCAGGATCGGTTTGCCACCAGCCGCCAGAATATCGCGCACGGTGGGGGCGATGCGGCGGATCCGGGTGGAGTCGGTTACCACGCCATCCACGATCGGCACGTTGATATCCACGCGTACCAGAACGCGTTTGCCGCTGAGATCCATGTCATCAAGGGTATTCCAGCCCATCCTCAGGCTCCTTCCGGTCATTGGCGAATGTGTTTGGTGCTGTTTCGGGGCTTTTGTGTGCCCAGTCAATGCTCCCTTGGCAATTGCGACCGCTGCCCTTAGGTATCTGGCAAAGCAAACACGACAGGAGAGCCAGATGGCCGAGATCAAGGACCCGGAAAACACCATCATCGTCGAGCTGAAAGACGGCAATGTGGTGATCGAGCTGCTGCCCGATGTGGCGCCCAAGCACAGCGAGCGGATGAAGGAACTGGCCCGTGCCGGTGAATATGACAACGTGGCCTTCCACCGTGTCATCGACGGTTTCATGGCGCAGACCGGCGACGTGCAGCACGGAGACATGGAAGACGGTTTCAACCTGCGTATGGCGGGCACTGGCGGCTCTGACCTGCCGAACGTTCCGGCGGAATTTTCCAAACTGCCGCATGACCGGGGCACCCTGGGCGCTGCGCGCTCTGCCAACCCGGATTCGGCAAACTCGCAGTTTTTCATCAACTTCAAGGACAACCACTTCCTGAACGGCCAGTACACCGTTTATGGCCGGGTCATCGAAGGCATGGAGCACGTTGATGCGATCACCCGTGGTGAGCCGCCTGCGAACCCTGACCGTATGATCAGCGTCAAGGTGGCCGCAGATGCTTAAGCTGGCTGCTGCATTTTCCCTGATCGCGGGCTCTGCCTTTGCCTCTGGCCTTGAAATCCAGATCGAAGGCGAGGGCGCCAATGGTACCGTCAAGATCGACCTCTTCGAGGATGTTGCGCCGAAGCACGTGGAGCAGATCACCGCGCTGGCCGCCGAAGGCAAATACGATGGCGTGGTGTTTCACCGCGTGATCGAAGGCTTCATGGCGCAAACCGGTGACGTCCAGTTCGGCAAGCTTGGCGAGGACATGCGCCGCGCCGGTATGGGCGGCTCCGAACGTCCGGACCTTCCGGCGGAGTTCTCGGACATTGCCTATGACCGCGGTGTGGTCGGCATGGCCCGTTCGCAGAACCCGAACAGTGCCAATTCGCAGTTCTTCATCATGTTCGCGCCGGGTCACTTCCTCAATGGCCAGTATACCGTCGTTGGCAAGGTTACCGAAGGCATGGATGTGGTCGACGCGATCAAGCGCGGCTCGGGGCAGAGCGGTTCGGTCAAGGGCCAGCCCGATGTCATGACCAAGGTCACCGTGACTGAGTAAGCCGACCGGGGCTGCGGCCCTGCCGATCTTTCAAATACGTCAAAGCCCGCGCCAATCCGCGCGGGCTTTGCTGTTCTCGTGCGTCGGGTTGGCCTGCAAATGCCTTAGAACAGGAAATTGTCCGCCTGTGCGATGTCCTGCACCACCGCGTCCTCGATCAGGATGGTGACATTGGCGAAGGAGACCAGCACATCGTCTTGCTGTTGCTCTATGTCCAGTTGTCCAAAACGGGAAGCTCCGCGACCGATTTCGATCCTGTCGGTACCGACAGTGAAGTCCGAAATGGTGTCGTCGCCGTGGCCCTTTTTGAAGACAAAGATATCGGCCCGGCCACCGCCAGTCAGTTTGTCGTCGCCCTTGTGACCGATCAACCGGTCCCGGCCATTGCCACCAATCAACCGATCACCGCCTGCACCGCCGGTGAGGGTGTCATTGCCGCCACCGCCGTTCAGTATGTCGCGGTGATTGCCGCCAGTGATTTCATCCGCGCCCGTGCCGCCAAGGGCCCGATCCCGGCCGCTGCCGCCCTCGATCACATCGTCGCCTGCGGCGCCCACCAGCCGGTCGGAGCCGGTATTCCCGGTCAGATGGTCATCACCGGTTCCACCGAACAGCGTGTCGCGCCCGCTGCCGCCGCTCAGATGGTCATCGTTTGCGTTGCCGTAGAGCAGGTCGTCCTGCAGGCCGCCATCAAGCGTGTCATTGCCAAAGCCGCCGGCCATGACATCACTATTGGTCACGGACTGTACGTCGCCGTGCAGCCGGTCGTTGCCAGCGTTACCAATGGACAGTGCCACGCTGCGGTCGATGAACTTCAGAATTTCGATATTGCTGATCCGGTCGGTTCCCATGGCGCTGCTGACCTGAACCGAAGAGTAGGATGAGAACAGATCGTCCAGCCCCCGTAGCGTGGACTGGCTTGAATGCGTATTCAGAACCAGCGTGTCGGTCCCGGTTCCGGCGTCAATGGTGTCATCGCCGCTCCCAAGTGTAATGGTGTCATCGCCGCCATAGGTGTACCACAGGTTGCCGACAGTGCTGTTTGAGGTGATGGTATCAGTTCCCGCCAGAATACTGCGTTCCAGCGCGGCGCCGCTCATCGTAGCCAGATCGTAAAAGCTCTCACTGAAGCCGGTCATGGAGAAGACCTGGTTACCGTAGCTGTAGATGTAGAGAGCTGTCAGCTGCCAGCTGTAGGGGGAGGAGGCTGAAAAATCACCGTCGAACCGCAGCGACAGCCCGTTTGTACCACTCATGGTGATTGATGTGGTGGATTGCTGGGTAATAACGGGATCCGCAAAATCCGCCGAGTTCAAATCATTGATGGACCAGGTGCCGTTGGAGTCCTGGATGCGTACATTTGCCAATTTCAAAATTCCCTATGAACCAGGCCCGCCCCAGGCTGCGTTTGAAAGGTGCGGCTTCGGAACGGATAATAGGATCAACCATGGCGGTAGAATGATGGAAGGTAAAGGAGCAGTATCCCAGTGGGTTACGTTTTGGCGAGCTGGGAAGGAAGGGGAAGGAGCACAACCTGAACCTTGCCCTGAAATGCGAAACGCCGCAGGGCTCTGCGGCGTTTACGGTCTTCTATTCTGTTCAGCGACCGAGAGGTCCCTGTGACTTTTAGCTGTCGGAGCTGGGGGCCGAGCCTGCCGGTGCGGTAGCAGGGCGCGCCGGAGCGGCGGCAGCCGGAGCGGCTTTCTTGCCGCCGGGATTCAGCGGATCGTCCTGACGCTGCACGGAGCCTTCGAAATGGGCGCCGCTCTCGATGGCGATGGTCTTGTGGATGATATCGCCTTCGACACGGGCGGTGGAGGTCAGGCGGACCTTCAGGCCGCGCACGCGACCCACGATACGGCCATTGATCACCACGTCATCAGCCGTGACTTCACCCTTGATCGTCGCGGTTTCGCCGATGGTCAGCAGATGCGCGCGAATGTCGCCTTCGACGGTGCCTTCAACCTGGATGTCGCCGGTGGTTTTCAGGTTCCCGGTGATATGCAGATCGGAGCTGAGCACGGATGCCGGCGGTTTTGCCTTGGGCGGCGTGGCCTTGTAATCGCTCGCGGGCGCAGAGGGCGGGGCGCTCGGCGTTGCAGCCGCCGGAGTTGCTTCGGCCTGCTTCGGCCCGGGCTCATTGATTTTGCTCTTAGAAAACATTTCTCGCAGCCTTGATGTAGATCATAGGGTTTACGGGTTTTCCGTTGACCCGAACCTCGTAATGAAGGTGGGTCCCGGTGGACCGTCCGGTGTTACCCATATCAGCAATGTGATCCCCGCGCGAGACCCTTTGACCGACCTTCACGCGGAGTTTTGAGTTATGGGCATATTTCGTCTCAATACCAAAGGCATGGCGGATCGTGACCAGCCTGCCATAGCCGGATTGCCAGCCCGCATGGGTCACAACGCCATCAGCAGTGGCGTAGATATCTGTGCCGGTGCGGCCGGCGAAATCCGATCCTTTGTGGAGCCGGCGGCCGCCGGTCTTAGGGTCGCGGCGATAGCCAAAGCCCGAGCTTTGCCGCACGAGGCCAAGGTTCACCGGCGTGGCAAAAGGCGCCTGCTGCGCGGCCATGCGATAAAGGTTCAGCTGGTCCAACTCATTGAGAATGCTGTTGGCCCGACGCTCTTCCGCAGTGGGTTCTTCACCGCGGGTCGATAGGGCTAAAGGGGTGAGGGGACCACCCCCCTGTCCATTATAGCCGCGGCGCACCTGCTCCAGGATCCGATCCGGCGGCATACCGGCGCTGCGGAACATCTTGTCCAGCGGCGCTACGGAAACGGTAACCGCCTCTTCCAACTGCCGGAAGATCTGGTTGTTGCGCTCGTCCATCAGCTTGATTTCCATCTCAAGCGAATCCCGCTGCTCGAGCGCCGATTGTGCGTCTGCCATGACCTGATCCCGCTCGGCGGCGGTCTCTGCCAGCGCGTCGGCGAGGAACTCCATCTGCACCGGGGCAACAGCGGCCATCATCTGGACGGGGCTGTCTTCCTCGGTTTCCTTGCGCAATTCGGCAAGAGCATCGCGCGCCTTGTCCCGCTGGGTCATGGTGTCGCGCAGCGTGGCCTGAATGACTTCGATGCCGGTTTCAAGCTCCCGGCGCCGAGTTTCGGAGGCGAGCAATTCGGACTGCATGTCGGAAATCTGCGCCAGAGCCGCGTTGAACCGCTGCTGCGCTGCCAGCGCCTCTTCGGCGCGGTTGTCCCGCTCCAGCGACAGGGCGTTGAGCCGGGCACGGTAGTTCATCTGATCACGTTTGGCTTGCTCGCGGAAGTTTCCGGCGCCGATCCCGTCCATCAGCACAATGGCTGTTGCCATGATCGACCAGGCGACAAACAGAACGATACCGGCAACGGCAATAAGCTGTGTTTCCGGCCTGAGCCGAATGAATCTGGTGTCGTCATCCGATTTGAGGAAAACGCGCCGTTCGGGGAAGCGCCGTTCGAGAAACGCGTGAATTTTAATAGTCAGACGTGTGCGCACGCGCTGATCCTTGTCCCATCCCAATTGCATGGCGCAGGGCCACTCACATCCCTGTGAGCCCAGGCGCCATGGCCCATTTGAATAGCCAGCCGGGCTTCATTGGGCAAGTCTGTTGACCAATCAGTAAGGAATTTGTGCCTGCAAGGCAGGATATTGGCGGAAATTTGCCGGGTAGCGGCAGGGCGCCGGCGGTCACGCGCCGCCCTGCCGCTTTGTCAGCCTGCGGGCTGTGCGCCGGTGTCGGTCAGCGGCCAGTAGAAATCCGGCGGCAGTCCGGCCTCGGCGCGTTTTTCCTCGTTGAAGGGCGGTTTCAGCGTGCTGTGGAAATAGGTTCGGACCAGATCGTGAAAGACATCCTTGGGATCGAGGTTCTCGCGCCCGCAAAGGAAATGGAACCATTTGGAGCCATAGGCGACATGGCCAACTTCTTCCTTGTAGATCACCTCCAAGGCCTCCACTGCCTGGGTCAGCTTTGCCTGGCGGAAAATCTTGATCATGCCGGGGGTGACATCAAGACCCCGGGCCTCCAGCACCATCGGCACCACAGCAAGACGGCCCATCAGGTCCTCGGCGGTGTCTTCGGCAGCACGCCACATGCCAGCATGGGCCGGAAGGGCGCCGTAGTGGCTGCCAAGGCCTTCAAGGCAATCGCACATCAGGTTGAAATGCTTGGATTCTTCATCCGCCGCCTTGACCCAGTCGTCAAAGAAACCAATGGGCATCGGCACATGGGAAAACCGCGCGATGATATCCCAATGCAGATCGACCGCGTTGAGTTCGATATGGGCCACCGCATGGAGCAGCGCGATACGGCCCGCCTCGGAGCCGGGTTTGCGTTTTGGCACGTCGCGGGGATCAAGGAGTTCCGGCTTTTCGGGCCGGGCCGGGCGCAGTGGCGGGCTGGCGGTGCCGACCGGGATCTCGGGTGCCTCACCGCGACGATAGGCGAACCAGCGGGCCGCGTGCTGGCGGGAAAGGGCGGTTTTCTGGCGGCCGTCGGCAGTGGTCAGAACTTCTGTCGCCATTTCGGCGAGGGAAAGTTCGGCCTCAGAACTGGGGGTGTCGGTCATCTCGCCTCCGTCGGGTTTCGTGCTGCGCCGCGTTCCTGCCCTGTGGCGCGCGCCATGGCAACGGATTTGTCTGTGACGAAGGCCGGGACCTCCCGCCCGTCGTTGGTCACTTGCGAAGTGACCGGCTCCCGTTGGGCCCGGCGCCGCGCGCGGCGCCGGGTGGATCATTCTACAGGCTTCAAAGTGCCTTTGCGGCCTCCAGAACCTCCTCAACATGTCCGTCCACCTTGACCTTGCGCCAGACCCGCGCGATCCGGCCCTCGGCGTCGATCAAAAAGGTGGAGCGTTCGATGCCCCAGTGTTTCTTGCCGTACATGTTCTTTTCCTTCCACACACCGTAATCCTCGCAGGTGGTGCCTTCGGCATCGGAGAGGAGCGGCGTGGTCAGCTCATGTTTGGCAACAAATTTGTCGTGTTTGGCGACGGTGTCCTTGGAAATCCCATAAACCTCGACCCCGGCATCGGCAAAAGCCTGCAAAGCGCCTGAAAATCCAATGGATTCCTTGGTGCAGCCCGGGGTATCATCTCGCGGATAGAAAAACAGGACGACGGCTCTTCCCTTGAGGTCGGCAAGCGAGATTTCACCGCCGCCGTCACGGGGCAGGGTGAACATCGGGGCGAGATCGGATGGTTCGAGCATATGGGGTCTCCGCTTGGTTTTGCATCATTGGGTGCCATAAATAGGCTATGGCGAGCAAAGGAAAAGCACAGATCGCGAGGTCAGCGGATCAGCCGGAGGAAGTCGCGGCACCCGAGGCTGGCGAACAGGCGGTGTCCGGGCAGGAGGCTGTACGGGCCGAGCAGGTCGCTGGTCCCGCTGATGCGGAGGCCGCGGAAGGGCTTGCGGCGCGCCCCAAAGACCGGCGGCGCTGGCAGCGGCTGAAAACCGTGGTGCGCGTTGTGGCCGTGCTATGCTTTCTTGGGGCTGGCGCGGTTTATTTCGGGATCGGCACCCGCATCGATGCGCCGCAATGGCTGCGCCAGAAGGTCGAAACGCGCCTGGAACAAAGCCTTGGTGGTCTTCAGATCGAGTTTGGGGAAATCCATCTGGTGGTGAACAAGGGCTGGCGCCCACGGCTCGGGCTGCGCGATGTATCTCTGGCGCAGGCGGATGGAACGCCGGTGGCCCGGCTGGCGGATGCGCAGGTGTCGCTGGCGATGCGACCCTTGCTGAGTGGGAAGCTTCAGCCCCGCAAGATCTGGCTCAGCGGGCTTTTTGCCTCTTTGCGGCGCGGCGCGGATGGCAAGTTCGAACTCAGCCTTTCCGAGGCGGGATCGCCGTTCCGCGAAGCATCCGACCTGCCGCAATTGATCGAACACTGGGATACTCAATTTGAACGCCCGGTCCTTGCGGCGCTGTCCGAGGTTGAGACCGAAGGTTTGACGCTGCGCTATGAAGACGGCCGACTGAACCGGGTCTGGACACTGGACGGCGGCACCGTGCGGCTGGCGCGTGAGGGCAGATCACTGGCCTTGTCTGGCGGCTTTTCGGTGCTGAGCGGGCGGCAGTATGTCGGCACCATTGAGGCCAACTACAAATCCGACATCGGCGATGCCTCAGCCGAATTCGGATTCCTGATCGAAGAGATCGCGAGCGAGGATATCGCGGTTCAGGCGCCGGCGCTTGGCTGGCTTCAGGCGCTGCGGGCACCGATTTCCGGCTCGCTCCGCGGTGGCCTGGGCAGCGAAGGCGAGCTGCTGACCCTTTCCGCGGGCTTGCAAATCGGGCGTGGCGTGATCCAGCCGTCGGAAGAAACCCGCCCCGTGCCGATCCAAAGCGCGCATAGCTATTTCACCTACTACCCTGATCAGCAGGCCCTGCAGTTCGATGAGCTGAAAGTCGAAAGCGGCTGGGTCTCAGGTACGATGGAGGGGCGCGCCCATCTGAGCGGGATCGAGAACGGGCGGCTCACGGAACTGGTCGGGCAGTTGCAGTTTTCCGACCTCAGCCTCAACCCGCGCGACCTGTACGATCAGCCGCTGGAACTGGCGGGCGTTGGGGTGGATTTTCGGTTGGAGCCGGAACCCTTCAGCCTGACCCTGGGCGAGGTTTTGATCCAGGACGGGGATTCGAACATCCTGCTCGACGGCAAGGTCTCCGCCGAAGAAGCAGGATGGACCTATGCGTTGAACGGTCATGTGGATCAGATGTCGGTGGATCGGATCAAGGAACTGTGGCCAGCAGCGGCGCCGCCGAAACCGCGCGAATGGGTGCGGGATAACCTTTATCAAGGCACTGCCCGCGATGCCTATGTGGCGTTGCGTGGCGCCGGGCTGGAAAAGCCGTTTCTGCATCTGGATACCACCTTTTCCGGGGTCGATGCGCGCTTTCAGAAACATCTGCCGCCGGTGCGGGGCGCTGATGGCCATTTCAGCATCCACGGCACGCGTCTGGTGGTGATCGCCAGCCGGGGCACGGTGACCGCCGATGACGGTGGCGCTGTGGATGTGACGGGCACGTCTTTCATCATTCCCGACACTTCGATCAAAGGCGGCGCGCCGGGGATCGTCCGGGTCAAGGCCTCGGGTGCGGTAACGGCGGGCCTGTCGCTGCTCGAACGTCCGCCGCTCAATATCATGTCCAAGGCGGGGCTGCCGGTGAAGCTGGCAGAGGGCCAGGTGCAGGTTAGCGGAACCTTGTCGCTGCCCCTGCGCGCGGGCGTGCCGCCAGAAGAGATCCTTTATCACTACACGGGCAGCGTGACCGGCGTCAGTAGCGGGGTTCTGGTGCCGGGACATCCGGTCGCCGCAGAGCGGCTGGAACTGTCGGGGGATCAAAGCCACGTGCAGCTCTCTGGTGCTGCGACCCTGTCGGATGTGCCGCTGACGGCAACATGGCGCCAGCCGGTTGGCCCCGGTACCGATCCGACCAGCTATGTCACCGGTAAGGTGGCGCTTTCGAACGCGGTGGTGGAGAGGTTCAATATCGGCTTGCCAACGGGGTCCGTCTTTGGAACCGGTCAGGGCGAATTCGTGCTGCGCCTTGCGCCCGGGGTGCCACCCGAGTTGAACCTGCGCTCGGCGCTCGAAGGGATCGGTCTGCGTATTCCGGCGCTGAGCTGGCGCAAGCCGGAGTCGGATACGGGCCTTCTGGATCTCGTGGTGACGCTGCGGGCGCAGCCTTCGGTGGACCGGCTGCGGGTCGAGGCTGCGGGGTTGAAGGCCGAGGGCACCGTGACCACGCGGGAAGATGGCGGGCTGGACCGAGCGGCCTTTAGCGCGGTGTCGCTGGATGGCTGGCTGCGCGGACCGGTGACATTTGTCGGGCGCGGGGTGGCGGCACCGGAAATCCGTATTGGCGGCGGCGTGATCGATATGCGCCGGGTGCCTTTTACCAGTTCCAGCGGCAGCAGTGGCTCCGGGTCGGGCGGCACCGGACCGATCCTCTTGAGCCTTGATCGGCTGCAGGTGACTGACAGTATCGCCCTCAATGGCTTTCAGGGGCGGTTTTCCACGGCGGGCGGCTTCAATGGCAAGTTCACCGCGCGGCTGAATGGTCAGACCCCGCTGAGCGGTATTGTGGTCCCGGACAAGGGCGGCACGGCGACGCGGATCAAGTCCGAGGATGCCGGCGGGATCTTCCGCTCGGCCGGGGTGCTGCGGCACGGTCAGGGCGGCAGTTTTGACATGACGCTGGTGCCTGCAGCCACGCCGGGTGAATACGATGGCCGCATGACCGTGCGCAACACGCGGGTGAAGGACGCGCCCTCCATGGCAGCGCTGGTCAACGCGATCAGCCTGGTGGGTCTGGTCAATGAACTCGCCGGGCAGGGAATTCAGTTTTCGGAAGTCGAAGCAAAGTTCCGCCTTGGCGCCACCCATCTGATCGTTCACGAAAGCAGTGCAGTGGGTCCGTCGATCGGTCTGTCGATGGACGGGAATTACAATCTCGAGACCACGGCACTGGATATGCGGGGGGTAATTTCTCCGATCTATGTGCTGAACGCCATCGGCAGCGTCCTGACCCGCAAGGGCGAAGGGTTGATCGGCTTTTCCTACCGGCTGCGGGGCACGGCGGATGATCCCAAGGTGCAAGTCAATCCTTTGTCCGGCCTGGCGCCGGGCATCTTCCGCGAGCTGTTCCGGGGCCGGGCGCCGGAGGTGCCGGGGCAGACCCCCGCCGCGCCGCCGCCCACCAGCGGGCCATTGGCGCCCGAAGAGGTGCCAGCCGCCCCGACCGCTCCTCAGGCCGGCGAACGCTGAGTACACAGGCAATCTGGCGCAGATTGCCATAGCCAAGGCATCACAAAGCTCCTATATGCCGCCGCATGAAACTTAGCGATTTTGACTTTGATCTCCCCGAGAATCTGATTGCAACCCGCCCTGCCTCTCCGCGCAGCGCGGCCCGTCTTCTGGTGGCCGAAGGGGAACGGATTACCGATGCGCGGGTTTCAGACCTGCCGGAGTGGTTCCAGCCCGGCGATCGTCTGGTATTGAACGACACCAAGGTTATTCCAGCGCGCCTGTCGGGGCAGCGCCATCGCAGCAGTGCGCAAGGCGATACCTCCGCCCGCATCGAAGTCACCTTGCTGGAGCCGGGCGCAGACGGTACCTGGAATGCCCTGCTGAAACCCCTGAAAAAGGTAAAACCGGGCGAGACGATCCGTTTTGCCGATGGTTTCAGCGCCGTGCTGGAGGGGGTTGCCGACGGGCAGGGCGCCCTGCGGTTCAATCTGGAAGGCGACGAATTCGAGGCGGCCCTGGCCGAGGCAGGCGCCATGCCGCTGCCACCCTATATTGCTGCCAAACGCCCGGCGGATGCGCAGGACAAGACCGATTACCAGACGGTCTGGGCGCGCCACACCGGCGCCGTAGCGGCGCCGACCGCCTCGCTGCACTTTGATGCACCGCTGCTGCAGGCGCTTAAGGATCGCGGGATCGCGTTCAGCTATGTCACCCTGCACGTGGGCGCAGGCACCTTCTTGCCAGTCAAGGTCGAGGATGTGACCACCCACAAGATGCACGCCGAATGGGGGCGGGTCAGCCCCGAAGCTGCCGCCGAGATCGCGGCGACTAAGGCTGCAGGCGGGCGTATCATCCCGGTGGGCACCACAGCGCTGCGTCTGATCGAAAGCGCCGCACGCAGCGGTGCGATCGCGCCATGGGAAGGGGAGACCGATATTTTCATCTACCCGGGCTTTACCTTCCATGTTGCCGATGCGCTGATGACGAATTTCCACCTGCCGCGCTCCACCCTGATGATGTTGGTTTCTGCGCTGATGGGGCAGGAGACCGTGCGGCAGATCTATACCCACGCGGTCGACAGCGGTTACCGGTTCTTCTCCTATGGCGATGCGTCGCTTCTGATACCCTCTGGCGCGGGATCGCGGCAGAGCTGAGCCCCGCCAGATCGCCAGCGCCAGACCTTCAGAAAATGCAGAGAATTCCGCTGTAAACGTGACGGCGGGATGAAATCGTCTCTGCGATCTGCGATAGTTCTTTCCACACACCGCATCCGCAGATAAGGGCGGAAGATGCGAAATGAAACACCGCCTGCCGGATCCAAAACCGGGGGCAGGCGGCGGATGCAAAAGGATACGGGCAATGCTGCAGGTACTCTCAAGCGCATGGGCGCTGCTTCTGGGGATGGGAATGCTGATGATCGGGAACGGTCTTCAGGGCACCATTCTTGGGGTGCGCGGCGACCTTGAAGGGTTCTCGACGTTGCAGATGTCCTTTGTCATGTCCGCCTATTTCGTCGGCTTTCTGGGCGGCTCGCGGATGGCGCCGGAGATGATCCGGCGGGTCGGCCATGTCCGCGTCTTTGCGGCGCTGGCCTCGCTGATTTCTGCCGTGATGATTCTTTATCCCGCGATCACCAACCCCTTTGCCTGGATGGCCGGGCGGGTGCTGATCGGGTTTTGCTTTTCCGGCGTGTATGTCACCGCTGAAAGCTGGCTGAACAATGCGGCAGACAATGCCAACCGCGGCAAGGCGCTGTCGCTTTACATGCTGGTGCAGATGCTGGGCATCGTCTCGGCGCAGGCGCTGATGCTGCTTGGTAACCCGTCGGGCTATGAGACCTTTGTGATCGCCTCGGTTGTGATTTCGGTGTCCTTCGCGCCAATTTTGCTGTCGATTTCGCCTACGCCTGCCTTTGACACCACGAAACCGATGACCCTGCGCCAGCTGATGGATGCATCGCCTCTGGGCTGCGTGGGTATGTTCCTGCTGGGCGGCGTCTTCTCGGCCCAGTTCGGGATGAGCGCAGTCTACGCGGCTTCGGCCGGGCTGACCTTGCCGCAGATTTCGCTGTTCGTCGCGACCTTCTATGTCGGCGCGCTGGTGCTGCAATATCCGCTGGGATGGATTTCCGACCGCATGGACCGGCGCGTGGTGATCCTGTTCGCGGCGGCCTTCAGTGGCGCGGCGGCGGTTCTGGGTATGGCGATGGGCGCGAATTTCTGGATGCTGCTGCTGGCGGCCTTTTTTATCGGCGGGATGACCAACCCGCTTTACTCGCTGCTGATCGCCCATACCAACGACTATCTGGATTACGACGATATGGCGGCGGCCTCGGGCGGTCTGGTCTTCATCAACGGCCTTGGCGCCATTACCGGGCCACTGATCACCGGTTGGCTGATGGGCGAAAGCGTCTTTGGCCCTCCGGGATTCTTCCTGATCATGGCGGTGCTGACCTTTGCGCTGGCGGCATACGCGCTTTATCGGACGACGCAGCGTGCCTCGATCGCAGCCGAGGATTCGGGCACCTTCGCGCCGATGGCGCCGACAGGCTCGCCCGTGGCGGTCGAATTTGCACAGGAATACGTCATCGAAACCGAGATGGAAGAGCAGGAAGCCGCGCATGAGGCCGGGTGATTGCGCTAACCTGCAGGAAACGTGAGCAATATTTCACCAATTGCCGCTCCTGTTGCAATTTGTGACGGTTCTATGACTTGCCATGAGGGGGTAAAATCCTCTGAACTTGGGGGTAGGCAACACATGTGGAGTAAATGGGATGGTTGGCCCCGAAGAAATCCTTGAATTCTGGCTCGACGAGGTCGGAGAAAAGGGCTGGTATGTGCAGGATGATGATCTGGACGCGACCATCCGCAAACGGTTCGGAAAGGCCTGGGAGGAGGCTTGCGAGGGCAAGTTCTCGCTTTGGCTGACCTATCCCAGCGGAACCCTTGCCTATATCATCCTGATGGACCAGTTCCCGCGCAACATGTTCCGCGGCGAAGGTCAGGCCTTTGCCTCGGATGAGATTGCGCTGGCCGTGGCCAAGAACGCGCTGAACAAGAAATGGGATCTGAAGATCGATGAGTCGGCGCGGCAGTTCTTTTATCTGCCGCTGATGCATTCGGAAAACCTGTGCGATCAGGAGCGCTGTGTGCGCCTGCTGAAGGAACGGATGCCGGAATATGGTGCTGCCAATCTGCTGCACGCGCGCGCCCATCGCGACGTGATCCGCAAATTCGGCCGCTTCCCTTATCGCAACGAGGCGCTATTGCGCCATAGCACCGAGCCGGAGCGCGACTATGTCGAAGCCGGCGGTTATGGCGCCACGATCCGAACCTTCCAGCAAGCCAGCTGAACCGAGGGGAGCGACTATCCGGGTGCATCCCTGACACTGACATTCTAAAGGCGCTGTCTGGCCGGTCGGACAGCGCCTTTTCTGTGCCGGGCTTTCGGCGCCAGACAATCCGTTTCCCATCCCTCTATGCGGCCAGCCGTGATCACATCTTCTTGAAACGGTCGTCGCGGGATGACTGCGCTGGAGCGGGATTTTCTGTGGCCTGTAGCCGGGACTGTGCCTATGGTTGTTCTGGCGCGCAGGTTTCTGCGGTGAATGCCGGTTGGTGTAAATGCCAACCACGTTCCCAAAGGCTTTTCTCACTGCGAGATTGCAGCGTGCAAAAAATTGGTTTAACGGTAAACTAGTTTCAGATCCAGTTTGGCGAGGGATATCATGGCCGCACAAACCTATGACGTGATCGTAATCGGCGCAGGCCCCGGCGGCTATGTGGCTGCCATCCGCGCGGCCCAGCTGGGGCTCAAGACCGCGGTCATCGAGCGTGAGAACCTGGGCGGCATCTGCCTCAACTGGGGCTGCATCCCGACCAAGGCGATGCTGCGTTCCTCCGAAGTGTTCCACCTGATGCACCGGGCCAAGGAATTCGGGCTCAGCGCCGATGGCATCGGCTACGATCTGGACGCGGTGGTGAAACGCTCGCGCGGGGTGGCGAAACAGCTGTCTTCGGGCGTCGCGCATCTGCTGAAGAAAAACAAGGTCACCGTGATCATGGGCGAGGCGACGATCCCCGCCAAGGGTAAGGTCTCGGTGAAGACCGACAAGGGCACCGAGGATCTGGCCGCCAAGAACATCATCCTCGCGACTGGCGCCCGCGCGCGGGAGCTGCCGGGGCTGGAGGCAGACGGTGATCTGGTCTGGACCTACCGCCACGCGCTGACCGCACCGCGGATGCCGAAAAAGCTGCTGGTCATCGGATCGGGCGCCATCGGCATCGAATTTGCCAGCTTCTTCAACACGCTGGGCGCCGACACCACCGTGGTCGAGGTGATGGACCGGGTGCTGCCGGTCGAGGATGCCGAGATTTCCGGCATGGCCAAGAAGGCCTTTGAGAAGCAGGGCATGAAGATCATGGAGAAATCCATGGTCAAGCAGTTGGATCGGGCAAAAGGCAAGGTCACCGCTCATATTGAGGCTGGCGGCAAGGTCCAGAAGATGGAATTCGACACGGTGATCTCGGCCGTTGGCATCGTTGGCAATACCGAAGGGCTGGGTCTGGAGGCGCTTGGCGTCAACGTTGACCGCACCCATGTGGTGACCGATGAATTCTGCCGCACCGGCGTCGAGGGGCTTTATGCCATCGGGGATATCGCCGGGGCGCCCTGGCTGGCGCATAAGGCCAGCCACGAAGGCGTCATGGTGGCAGAGCTGATCGCAGGCAAACACGCCCATCCGGTCAAACCCGAAAGCATTGCAGGCTGCACCTATTGCCATCCACAGGTGGCCAGCGTTGGCTACAGCGAGGCGAAGGCCAAGGAGCTGGGGTACGACATCAAGGTTGGTCGTTTCCCCTTTGTCGGCAATGGCAAGGCCATCGCGCTTGGGGAACCCGAAGGGCTGGTCAAAACCATCTTTGACGCCAAGACGGGTGAACTGCTGGGCGCGCATATGATCGGCGCCGAGGTGACGGAGCTCATTCAGGGCTATGTGGTGGGCCGCCAGCTGGAAACCACCGAGGAAGACCTGATGAACACCGTCTTCCCGCATCCGACGCTGAGCGAGATGATGCATGAAAGCGTCCTGAACGCCTTTGACCGCACCATTCACTTCTAAGCGCTGCGACATGTGACACACGCACCGCCCAAGGCCATTCGCGGCTTTGGGCGGTTTTTTATTGAGCGGCTGGTCGCTGCAATTGTTTCGAGGTATTGCGGCGAGGCATATTTATCATGACCTATTCAGACGGGATTTCAGCATGACACCGAGCCAGGACACCCGCTGGAGTGTGATCCTTCTGATCTGGGGCGCTGGCCTTGGCGCTGCAGCGCAATATGGCAAGGTCAGCGTGGTCTTCGACCAGATGGCCGGGCTGTTCCCCGATGCGGGCAGTGCCATCGGATTCACGGTCTCGCTGGTTGGGTTCCTCGGGATCGGACTGGGTGTCATTGCGGGCATGGTGGTGGCCTCTTTCGGCTTCCGTCGCACGCTTGTGGCGGCCCTGGCCAGCGGCGCTGCGATGTCCGCCCTGCAAAGCCTAGATCTTCCTTTCTCGCTGTTTCTGGCCACCCGCGTGATCGAAGGCCTGTCGCATCTGGGCGTGGTGGTGGCGGCACCGACCCTGATTGCCCAGATCAGTTCCAATCGGCACCGGGGCGCGGCGCTGACGCTGTGGAGCACGTTTTTCGCGGTAGCCTTTGCGTTCCTTTCGTGGTTTGGCGTTCCGCTGGCACGGATGGCTGGGGTTCAGGCGCTGTTTGCCACCCACGCCGTGATCATGGCAGCGCTGGCTTTGTTGCTGCTGCGGGTGCTGCGCGATGTGCCGGTGCCGCCGCGCCAGCCGCTACCCCGGTTCGCCGATCTACCGCGTCTGCATCTGGAGATTTTCCGCTCTCCCTGGCTGGCGGCACCTGCGGCGGGCTGGCTGTTCTACACCATCTGTTTCGTTGCGATCCTGACCGTCCTGCCGCCCTATCTGGCGCCGCAGGTGCGTGGCTTTGTGATGGGTGCGATGCCGCTGACCAGCATCGCGGTGTCGATGACGCTGGGGGTGTTCCTGCTGCGGCGGATCCATGCCGTGCCACTGATCCAGGCGGGCTTTGCGCTCAGCGCGCTGGCGCTGGTCTGGATGTGGGCCGATCCCGGCGCGCCGCTGGCCTGTCTGGCGCTGGCCGGGGCGCTGGGGCTGGTGCAGGGACCGAGTTTTGCCTCGGTGGCGCAGCTCAATTCCGGGGCGGTCGATCAGGCCAGCTCCAATGGCGCCCTCGCCATGGCCGGTAATCTTGGCAATACCATCGGCACGCCGCTGATGGTCTGGGTGCTGGGGCTGGCGGGCTATAATGGCATGATCGTGACCGGCGTCATTGTGTTCATCTGCGGATGTTTGGTGCATGGCTGGCTGGCGGCACTGCGCAGAAAATCAAATGTTCGCTGAACGTTCTCGATTTTGGGTTGGAGACTCGGAAAGCTTTGCCTATCTGTAGGGCGGGCGACCGGTGCAGGCCGGGGCGCGGATAACGGGGGTTCCATGGCTGAGCTGAAGTCCATCGAGGTGCGCGGCGCGCGCGAACACAACCTGAAAAACATCGACGTGGACATTCCGCGCGACGAATTGGTGGTGATCACCGGCCTTAGCGGCTCGGGCAAGTCGTCGCTCGCCTTTGATACCATCTATGCCGAAGGGCAGCGCCGCTATGTGGAATCGCTCTCGGCCTATGCGCGCCAATTCCTCGACATGATGGAAAAGCCCGATGTGGATCACATCAGCGGCCTATCTCCGGCGATCTCCATCGAGCAGAAGACCACCTCGAAAAACCCGCGGTCTACCGTCGGCACCGTGACCGAAATCTACGACTACCTGCGCCTGTTGTTCGCGCGGGCAGGGACGCCCTACAGCCCCGCGACCGGCTTGCCGATCGAGGCGCAGCAGGTGCAGGATATGGTCGACCGTGTCATGACGCTGGAGGAGGGCACGCGCGGCTACCTGCTGGCGCCCATCGTGCGGGATCGCAAGGGCGAGTACAAAAAGGAATTCCTTGAACTTCGGAAGCAGGGCTTCCAGCGGGTCAAGGTGGACGGCGAATTCTACGAGCTGGACGAACCGCCCACACTGGACAAGAAGTTTCGCCATGACATCGACGTTGTCGTTGATCGGATCGTTGTGCGCGAAGGGCTGGAAACTCGGCTGGCGGACAGCTTGCGCACCGCGCTGGATCTGGCTGATGGGATTGCCATCCTTGAAACCGCTCCGCGTGAAGGCGATCCCGAACGCATCACCTTCTCGGAAAACTTTGCCTGCCCCGTCAGCGGCTTCACCATCCCCGAGATCGAGCCGCGCCTGTTCTCCTTCAACGCGCCCTTTGGGGCCTGTCCGGAATGTGACGGGCTGGGAATGGAGCTGTTCTTTGACGAACGTCTGGTGGTGCCGGATCAGAGCCTCAAGGTTTATGACGGTGCGCTGGCGCCCTGGCGCAAGGGCAAATCTCCCTATTTCCTGCAGACCATTGAGGCGATTGCCAAGCACTATGAGTTCGACAAGAACACGCCGTGGAAGGATTTGCCTGCCCATGTGAAGCAGGTGTTCCTTTATGGCTCGGGCGATGAGGAAATCCCGTTCCGCTATGACGAAGGCGGCCGGGTTTACAACGTGACCCGCGTTTTCGAAGGCGTCATTCCCAATATGGAACGCCGCTATCGCGAGACGGACAGCAATTGGATCCGCGAAGAATTCGAACGCTACCAGAATAATCGCCCTTGTGGCGCCTGCGGCGGTTATCGCCTGCGCGAAGAGGCGCTGGCGGTGCGGATCGCCGATATCCACGTCGGTCAGGTGGTGCAGAAATCCATCCGCGAGGCACTCGCCTGGATCGAGGAGGTGCCGGATCACCTCAGCACCCAGAAACAGGAAATCGCCCGCGCCATCGTCAAGGAAATCCGCGAACGGCTGGGTTTCCTCAACAACGTCGGCCTGGAATATCTAACGCTCAGCAGGAATTCCGGCACGCTCTCGGGCGGCGAGAGCCAGCGGATCCGACTGGCCAGCCAGATTGGTTCAGGCCTGACCGGAGTCCTGTATGTTCTGGATGAGCCGTCCATCGGCCTGCACCAGCGCGACAACGACCGGCTGATCACCACGCTGAAAAACCTGCGCGATCAGGGCAATACGGTGATCGTGGTTGAGCATGACGAGGATATGATCCGTCAGGCCGATTATGTGTTCGATATCGGCCCCGGCGCCGGGGTGCACGGCGGTCAGGTGGTGAGCCACGGCACGCCGCAGCAGATCGCCGCCGATGCGGCTTCTGTCACCGGGCAGTATCTGTCAGGCGTGCGGGAAATCGAAATTCCCGCCAAACGGCGCAAAGGCAACAAGAAAAAAATCAAGGTGGTCAAGGCGACCGGCAACAACCTGAAAGAGGTCACTGCCGAATTCCCGCTTGGCAAATTTGTCTGCGTATCCGGCGTATCCGGGGGCGGTAAATCCACCCTGACGATCGAAACCCTGTTCAAGACCGCCTCGATGCGCCTCAACGGTGCGCGGCAGACCCCGGCGCCTTGTGAAACCATCAAGGGGCTGGAGCATCTCGACAAGGTGATCGACATCGATCAGCGCCCCATCGGGCGCACACCGCGTTCGAACCCGGCGACCTATACCGGCGCCTTCACTCCGATCCGCGACTGGTTCGCGGGCCTGCCCGAGGCCAAGACGCGCGGCTATAAACCGGGGCGCTTCTCTTTCAACGTCAAGGGCGGCCGCTGCGAGGCCTGCCAGGGGGATGGCGTCATCAAGATCGAGATGCACTTCCTGCCGGACGTCTACGTGGAATGCGAGACCTGCAAGGGCAAACGCTATAACCGCGAAACGCTTGAGGTCACCTTCAAGGGCAAAAGCATCGCGGATGTGCTGGATATGACCGTGGAGGAGGCGCAGCAGTTCTTTGCCGCCGTGCCGTCGATCCGGGACAAGATGGACGCGCTGATGCGGGTTGGCCTTGGCTATATCAAGGTGGGCCAGCAAGCGACCACGCTGTCAGGCGGTGAGGCGCAGCGGGTGAAGCTGTCCAAGGAGCTGTCGAAACGCTCCACGGGCCGGACACTTTACATCTTGGACGAACCCACCACCGGTCTGCATTTCGAAGACGTGAAAAAGCTGCTCGAAGTGCTGCACGAGCTGGTGGATCAGGGGAATTCGGTGGTGGTGATCGAACATAACCTTGATGTCATCAAGACCGCCGATCATATCATCGATATCGGTCCCGAAGGCGGTGATGGTGGCGGGGAAATCGTCGCCACCGGAACGCCGGAACAGGTGGCCGCAGAACCGCGCAGCCATACCGGGCGTTATCTGAAACCGATGTTGGAGCAAGCGGGCAGGGTGGCTGCCGAGTGAGGCAGCCTCTCCCTGTGGGCGCGGCTTTGATTATTCCAGGATGTCCGCAACCGCACCGATCAGGTTCAGAACCTTGCGGGTTTCGGGATCAACCCGATAAAGATAGCCGTCGCTGCGGTAATAGGTGTACCTCGGGTCCAGCCTGTACCGCTTGGGGTCGCGCAGAATGATGTATTTCATCAGCCTGTCGCCGACCGCATGCGGACCGCGGTGCTTGCCCACCTGACCCGGCGGGACGCAGGGAACGGATTTCTTGGCCAGCCCCGGCGGGCAGCCCTTTGGCGCGGCGAAACTGGCGGCGGGGAGGCTGAGGCCGAGAATGACAGCAGTGATGATGAAACGCATGACGTTCCTTTCCTGTGCTTTGTGCCAATCGTTGATTGGCGGTCAGCGCAGAGGATAACGCGCCAAGCCGGTGCCTTCCTTGCGAAACCATCTGGGCGCAGTTGTTCAGCCTGATCTTGCCGATTGGCCGGATCAAAGCGGCAGATTGCAGCCAATTCCGGGCGACCAGTCGGCCAAACCCCCAGCCGTCGCTATTTCTTCATCGGGCAGGTGTTGACGCCAAGGATGGAATACAGCGGGCAGGTTCCGAGCAGACCCGTCGCCAGCGGCACCACACCGATCCACATCCACCAGCCATAGCCCATCAGCGCACCCACGATCAGCAGCGCGCCGACGACGATGCGCAGGATCTTGTCCAGACCCCCAACGTTGTTTGCAAACATGGCATGTCCTTTCCTCGTTATGGGCAGAGAATACCCGGCGTCTGGACGGTCGAACATGATGTGGGTCAATGAAAAGGGGCGGCACCATCCGGTCCGCCCCTGTATTTGATCGGCAACTGATCTGTTGCTGTGCCCTAGTCGCGGCTGCGTTTTTCGAACCGGGGCAGCATGGCCGAGAAATCCATGCCCATGCCGTCCTCGTTCTCGACGAATTGCGCATAAAGCGCCTGTGCGAGCTGGCCCATCGGTGTGTCCGCATCGGCGCTGTCTGCGGCTTGTTGTGACAAGCGCAGGTCTTTCAGCATCAACTCGGCCGCGAAACCGGGCTTGTAATCGTTGTCGGCGGGCGATTGCGGGCCGACGCCCGGCGCCGGGCAATAGGCGTTCATGGTCCAGCTGTAGCCCGACGAGGTGGAGACCACATCGAACATTTTCTGCCGGTCCAGACCCAGCTTGTCGGCAAGGGCAAAAGCTTCGCAGGTGGCGATCATGGTGACGCCAAGGATCATGTTGTTGCAGATCTTGGCTGCCTGACCGGCGCCCGCATCGCCGCAATGCACGGCCTTCTGCCCCATGATGTCAAACAGCGGCTTTGCCTTCTCGAAGGCCTCAGCCGAGCCGCCAGCCATGAAGGTCAGCGTACCGCCCGCGGCGCCGCCGATGCCGCCCGAAACCGGCGCATCCACGGGCAACAGGCCTGCCGCGGCGGCTTGTTCTGCCACAGCGCGGGCGGAATCCACGTCCACGGTAGAGCAGTCCACGAAGGCCGCGCCCGCTTTCATCGCCGGGATGATCTCATCCGCAACGCTGCGCAGGATCTGGCCGTTGGGCAGCATGGTGATGACCACGTCGGCGTCCTTGGCGGCTTCGGCCCCGGACGGCGCCATGGTGACGCCCTCGACCTTGACCTCTGCCATGTCAAAGCCGGTGACATCATGGCCTGCAGCGGCCAGGTTGGCCGCCATCGGGCCACCCATATTGCCAAGGCCGATAAATCCGATCTTCATGGGTTACTCCTCCTCAAATGTCAGTGCGTCTGCGCCCAGCGGCATCAGCATCTGGCTGACGGCAACGGCTGGCACGGAGCGGTCCGCGTATTGCCACTTGGGCTGGCGGTCCTTGTCAATGATCTGGGCCCGGATGCCTTCCAGAAAATCGCCTTTCTCCATCGACCGGTAGGTAAAGCGATACTCCAGATCCAGCGCCTTGCGGATGGTCAGGGTCGCGCCCCGCAGCCGGTGCAGGATTTCCACGGTCGCGGCCATGGACAGCGGCGAATTGCGCATCAGCGGCTTTTGGGCGGTGGTGGCGAACTCCGAGTCGTCCTGTTCAAGGACGGTCAGGATGTCATTGAGGGTTTCCCCGGCAAACAGCCGGTCGATATCACCCTGCATGGACTCCAGTGTGCCATCGGGCGCGGCCTCGGCGGCGTTTGCCAGAATATCGGGGTTGCCGTCCTGCTCCAGCGCGGTGATTAGCCCGGGCCATTTCTCCTGCGGGATATAGTGGTCGGCAAAACCGGCGTAGATCGCGTCGGCGGCCTTCATCCGGCCCGCAGTCAGACCGAGGTATTCGCCTAATCGCCCCGGCGCCAGCGCCAGGATCAGCGTGCCGCCCACGTCGGGGATCAGGCCGATGCCAGTCTCGGGCATGGAGATCTGGCTGCTCTCGCAGACGATCCGATGAGTGCCGTGGCAGCCGATGCCGACGCCCCCGCCCATGGTGAAGCCTTGCAGGAAGCTGACCACAGGTTTCGGGTATTCAAAGATCCGCGCATTCAGGCGGTATTCATCGCGCCAGAAGGTGCGCCCATAGCCGTAATCTCCCGCCTTGCCGGTGGCATAAAGCTCGGCAATGTCACCACCGGCGCAAAAGGCCTTTTCGCCGCTTGCGTCGATGACGACGATTTTGACCGCATCATTGGTTGCCCAGTCCTTCAATGCCGCATCAATGGCCATGCACATGTCATAGGACAGGGCGTTCAGGGCCTTTTCGCGGGTCAGGGTGATCCGGCCCGCTGAGCCGGTCACGCGAATGTCGATATCGCTCATCCCAGACCTCAGCGGTTTTCAGACAGCATGTGGCGGGCCACGATCACGCGCATGATCTCATTGGTGCCCTCAAGGATCTGGTGCACCCGCAGATCACGCACCAGTTTCTCGATCCCGTAATCCGCGAGGTAGCCATAGCCCCCATGCAGCTGCAGACACTGATCGACGATCTTCGATCCCGCTTCGGTGACGAATTTCTTGGCCATAGCGCAGAACTTGGTCGCATCCGGTGCGCCCTGGTCCAGCTTCCAGGCCGCCTGACGCAGGAAGGTGCGCGCGGCCTGCAGTTCAATCTCCATATCCGCAAGGCGGAACTGAAGGCCCTGGAACTGGTCGATCGACTGGCCAAAGGCTTTGCGCTCGCTCATGTATTGCAGGGTCATGTTGAGCGCGGTCTGCGCAGCACCGAGCGAGCAAGACGCAATGTTCAGGCGTCCGCCATCAAGGCCCATCATGGCGTATTTGAAGCCCTTGCCTTCTTCGCCGACAAGGTTGTTCGCGGGGATCTTGCAATCGTCGAACTGAACCTGCGCGGTTGGCTGGCTTTTCCAGCCCATCTTGTCCTCAAGCCCACCAAAGGACAGACCTGGCGTGCCGTCCTCGACATAGACGGTAGAGATCCCCTTGGGACCATCCTCGCCGGTGCGCACCATGCAGACATAGGCGTCGGAATATCCGCCGCCCGAGATGAAGGCCTTCGTGCCATTCAGGGTGTAGCCTTCGTTGGTCTTTTCAGCGCGGGTTTTCAGCGCAGCCGCGTCGGAACCCGAACCGGGTTCCGTCAGGCAGTAGGAGAGCACCGTGTTCAGAGTCAGAACGTCGGGCATCACGCGGGCCTTCATTTCGTCGCTGGCAAAGGTGTCCAGCATCTTGGCGCACATGTTGTGGATCGACAGGAAGGCCGCGACCGAGGGGCAGGCCATAGACAGCGCCTCAAACACCAGCGTGGCGTCAAGACGCGTCAGAGCGGATCCGCCGCCTTCTTCGCTGACGTAAAGCCCACCAAAGCCCAACTCACCGACCTTGGGCCACAGATCCTTGGGAATGGTGCCTTCAGCTTCCCACTGGCGGGCAAAGGGGGCGATGTTGTCCTGACCAAAGGCATGAGCCATGTCAAAAATGGCGGTCTGTTCTTCTGTCAAAGCGAAATCCACGTCGTGTCCTCCCTGGCGCGGTGTGAATTGAACGGTTGTTTATTTACTTATCCGCAGGCGCCTCTCAGAGCAAGCTGTGCAATTGCAAAGCCATGCTGCAGGAATGGCGGCGACACACCTTTAAGGCGAATTTTGATTTCGGAAACCAATTCTTAGGAACCGCGGCCATAGAGTGCAGCCACGCCCATGTGCCGGCGAACGGTATCATAGAACTGTCAGAACTTCGGAAGAGATCCATGTCAAAATTCGATTTCCAATTTCAGAAAAACGCGTCGAATCAGTCGGTAACAGCAGGGTTGGCGATGTTCGAAACGCAAAAGAAGGCTGGAATTCAGCAAGGCAGTCAGGCTGGCACGGTAAAAACTGCGCGGAAGTACATTGACGACGCGATGGATCTGGTGGTCTCGCTCGACTACAACGCCGCACGTGCCATGCTTGACGAGGCTCTGTCGATCTATCCCGAAGACATCGTCCTTCTTCGGCTTTCAGGCGATGTTTACCTGCAGCAGGATGATAAGGATAACGCGCTTTTAACCTACATGACTGCAATGGGTGTCAACCCTCTGGACACTCAAGTGTTGAACTCGATCGGAAGCCTGCTGGGGCTCATGGGGAACTCCCACGATGCCAAAGGTTTTTTCCAGGCAGCACATAATACCGATCCGAGTGATGCCTATTCTGGTTATAACTGGGCTCATAACAGTATGAAGGACAGCGACTGGAGTTTCTTTGACCGGCTGCCGCAGATTTTGCGCTTGGGCGATAGGTGTCCCCTGGATGTGCAGCCATTTACGCTTTTGGGTCTGACGGACGATCCGGCGTTGCACAAGGTGCGCGTCAAAGCGCGGTGTAGAGATTTGATGAAAAGGATTAAGGAAAACAAGCGTTTCTCCCGGACCAGCGTTCACGGACGGAAAATCCGGATCGGTTTCTTTTCCGACGACTTCAGGGATCACGCCACAATGCTCCTGATGGGACGGTTCTTTGATCTAATAGATCGTGAGCGCTTTGAGGTTATCATCTATGACTATGGCAGTTCGGGAAATAGTGCCGTGCGACTGCAAGTGGAAGAGAGCGCGGATATCTATCACAACGTGCGCGATATCAGTGATCATGAAATGGCTGAATTGGCGCGCAAGGATGGCGTCGACATCGCAATCGACATGAAAACCTATACGAAGGGCGCAAGGCTGGCTGCATTTGCAGAGCGGGTGGCGCCGGTTCAGGTTGCTTTCCTCGGTTATCCGGGAACCAGCGGCTTGCCGACGATGGACTATTTCATTGGGGATGAAATTACGGTGCCGCCATCGCTGCGTCAGCACTTCAGTGAAAAAATTCTCTATATGCCCAACTGTTATCAGGTGAATGACAACACAAGGGAGCATTCGCCGGATATGCCTACTCGCGCTGAACTGGGGCTTCCGGAAGATGCTTTTGTGTTTTGCAGCCTTAACAACCCGAACAAGGTCACACCGGCCGAGTTCGATGTCTGGACGAAGCTTCTCCACAATGTGCCGGACAGTGTGCTTTGGCTTTTTGCGCCGACCATCACCATTCAGGAGAACCTGCTACGGGAGGCGAAAGCACGCGGGATCGGACCCGAACGGCTGGTGTTCGCGGCAAGGGTTTCCATGGTAGAACACGTGAGCCGGATGGGGCGGGCAGATCTGTTCCTGGATGCGTTCAACTGTAACGCCCATACCACCGCAAGTGAGGCGGTCTGGTCCGGGCTGCCAATCGTGACCAAGGCTGGCAAACAGTTCGCTGCACGTGTCGCAGCCAGCATCGTCACCGCAATAGGGTGCCCGGATCTGGTGACCGAGACAAAAGAGGAGTACTACGAGCTAGCGTACAAACTAGCGACGGATCGTGAGGCTCTGAACGAGATTAAACAGCGTCTCAAGGACAATCTCTGGACCACTCCGCTGTATGACTCGGAGCAGTATGTTCGCGACTTCGAGAACCTGATGGAAAAGGCAATCCTGCGCTATGAGGAAGGATACAAGCCCAAGCACCTGTCCCTGAACTGACAGAGGCCGCTGTGCGGATCCTAAAGGATCCGCACCTGCGTTCCGATCTCAACCAGTTCGTAGAGCTCCTCGACGTGCTGGTTGTAAAGACCGATACAGCCGGATGAGCTTTGGCGCCCGATCTTGCGGGTGTCATGGGTGCCATGCACCAGATAGGCCGGCCAAGTCAGATACATGGCGCGGGTGCCCAGCGGGTTGCCCGGGCCGCCTTCCATATATCGGGGCAGAGTGGGGTCACGTTCGCGCATATTCGCGGTCGGGGTCCAGCCAGGATTCTTTGCCTTGCGCACGACCTTGGTATAGCCGCGCTTGGTCAGCTCGTCGCTCATCGGCACGGAAGAGGGGAACAAGCGGTAACTTTCGCCGTCTCCGCCCCAGTAATGCACCGCACGCGATGCAACATCCGCCAGCAGGCAGCCCACACCTAGCTCGTCGAAATGATCCTGCCAGTTTTGCTGCGTGAAGGCCGAGATGTTCCTTTTTACCGCTGTCTGATCGCGGATCGGTGCCTCATCGGTGGGGAAGGCATCAGTGGATTGCGCGCGTAGGAGTGTCGGGGTCGCCAAAGCCCCTGCCAGCCCAAGGATTGTGCTCCGGCGGGTGATCCGTTGTGTCATGGTGCCTCCTGTATTCTGTTTCGAAACTGCTCGGTTTCGTTCGGGGTCTGTCCGGGAACATATTCACTTCAGCGAATTTGGCCAGTGGTTTCCGGAGGGTTTTGGTGGCCTCACGAATTTGTGTTCATGCGGTCCGGGGCCTGGCGCAACAATTGCTTGCCGCTGCCCGATATCGCGGCACTCCCATGGAGGAAAGCAAAAAACAAAGCCCCGGCGTTTCGGCCAGGGCTTTGCATGTCGGTATAAGATCCAGGGTCAGTCCATTGGCTTGAAGTTGAACTCGCCGCCTTCGCGAATGCCCGAGGGCCAGCGCGAGGTGATGGTCTTGGTCCGGGTGTAGAACTTGAAGGCGTCCGGGCCGTGCTGGTTCAGGTCGCCGAATGCGGATTTCTTCCAGCCACCAAAGGTGTGATAGGCCAGCGGAACCGGGATCGGCACGTTGATGCCGACCATGCCGATGTTGATCCGGTTGGCAAAATCGCGCGCGGTGTCGCCGTCGCGGGTAAAGATCGCGGTGCCGTTGCCGTACTCGTGGTCCATGGCATAGCCAAGCGCCTCTTCGTAGGTCTTGGCACGCACGGTGGACAGAACCGGGCCAAAGATCTCTTTCTTGTAGATATCCATGTCGGTGGTGACGTTGTCGAACAGGTGCGGGCCGACAAAGAAGCCGTCTTCATAACCCTGCAGGTTGAAGTCACGGCCATCGACCACCAGTTTCGCGCCTTGCTCGACACCGGATTCTACCAGCCGCAGGATGTTTTCCTTGGCGGCGGCGGTGACAACGGGACCATAGTCCACATCGTTGCCTGCGGTGTAGGGGCCGACTTTCAGCTTTTCGATACGCGGAACCAGCTTGTCGATCAGGCGGTCGGCGGTTTCTTCACCGACGGGAACGGCAACCGAGATTGCCATGCAGCGTTCACCAGCAGCACCGTAGCCTGCGCCGATCAGCGCGTCTGCGGCCTGATCCATGTCCGCATCGGGCATAATGATCATGTGGTTCTTGGCGCCGCCAAAGCACTGTACGCGCTTACCTTGCGCACAGCCGGTGCCGTAGATGTATTCGGCAATCGGCGTGGAACCCACGAAACCAACCGACTGGATGGTGTCGTTGTAAAGGATCGCGTCCACGGCTTCCTTGTCGCCGTTGACGACCTGCAGGATACCCTTGGGCAGACCGGCTTCTTCCATCAGTTCGGCCAGCATCAGAGGAACCGACGGGTCACGCTCGGACGGCTTCAGGATAAAGGCGTTGCCGCAGGCGATGGCCGGGGCAAACATCCACATCGGGATCATCGCCGGGAAGTTGAACGGGGTGATGCCCGCGGTGACGCCCAGGGCCTGACGCATGGAGTACATGTCAATGCCGGGGCCGGCGCTGTCGGTGTAGTCACCTTTCAGCAGCTCCGGCGCGCCGATGCAGTATTCGACCACTTCCAGACCACGCTGCACGTCACCAGCCGCATCGGGCAGGGTCTTACCGTGCTCGCGGCTCAGCGCTTCGGCCAGCTTGTCCATGTCGCGGTTCAGCAGGCCGACGAATTTCATCATGACGCGAGCGCGGCGCTGCGGGTTGACGGCGGCCCATGCGGGCTGTGCGGCGGCCGCGATGGCCACGGCCTGTTCCATCTCGTCCTTGGAGGCCAGCGGCACCTTTGCCTGCACTTCACCGGTTGCCGGGTTGAAGACATCTGCAAAACGGCCGGACGTGCCTTTGACGTGTTCGCCGTTGATATAATGGGTGAGTTCTTGCATCGGATTCCTCCCTATACGCTTTGGCGGCAACATAGACTTGCAAAAAACACCGGAAAAGGGGAAAGATTTCAAAAAGGCTTTGCAAGAACGCAAGTATCGATCGCAGGGCAAGAGCATAAGGTACAGGAACGTCGAGGAGGATCCCGGCATGGACCCACAATGGGATGATATGAAAGTGTTTCTCGCGGTCGCGCGCGAGGCCAGCCTGTCCGGTGCCGGGCGGGTGCTCAAGATGGACCCCGCGACCGTCGGGCGGCGTATCGCCCGGTTCGAGGCTGCATTGGACACCCCATTGTTCGTCAAATCCCCGCAGGGTTATGCGCTGAGTGCGGCTGGGGACAGGTTACTGACCCATGCAGAGACCGCCGAACAGGCGATGCGGGCCGGGCAGGAGGCGCTGAGCGGTCCCAGCGACACGCTGTCGGGGCAGATCCGCATCGGGGCGCCGGATGGCAGCGCCAATTATATCCTGCCGCAGGTCTGCGCCGCGATTGGCGCCGAAAACCCCGATCTCGATATCCAGATCGTTGCCTTGCCGCGGGTCATCAACCTGTCGCGCCGCGAGGCGGATATGGCCGTGACCGTCAGCGCGCCCACCGCCGGGCAGCTGCTGGTTCAAAAGATCACGGATTACAAACTGCACCTTGTGGGGTCGCGCCACTATCTGCGTGAGCACCCGCCGCTGGAAAAACTTGAGGATCTGAAGGGGCACCGGATGATCGGCTATATCCCGGACATGATCTTTGACCGGGAGCTGGACTACCTCAGCGATCTGGGGGTGGAGCGGGTGGCGCTGGCCTCCAACTCGGTCTCGGTACAAATCAAACTGGCGGCCGAGGGCACTGCGCTTTGTGTGGCGCATGATTTTTCACTGCCTGCTCATAGGGTCTTGCGCAAGGTGCTGACCGACAAGATCAGCCTGTCGCGCAGTTTCTATCTGGTGCGCCATCAGGGTGATCAGCGCAGCGAGCGTTTGAACCGGTTTGCGCAGGCGCTGTCCAAGGGGATCCGCGACGAGGTCGCGCGGCTGGAGGCACTGACCTGACGCTGGATCTGCTGCGGCTTTCCTGCCAAATTGTCGCAGCTATTTCCAAAACTGACTGGACATGTTCTTGACTTGGATCTGCATTGCGGCAACGCTTGTATTTACGCAAGAAAATTACGAGTGGAGGAGAATTCATGCTGGTTCAATCGATTTTGAAATCCAAGGCAAGCGCCGGGGTGGTAACGATTTCTCCTGAGGCTCCGGTTTCTGACGCGGCCAAGCTGCTGGCGGAGAAAGGCATCGGGACCGTGGTGGTGTCTTCCGACAATGAGACGGCTGAGGGGATCCTGTCCGAGCGCGATATCGTGCGTGAACTGGGCAAAAGTGGGTCTGGCTGCCTGACCTGCAAAGTCAAGGACTACATGACCAGCAAGCTGGTGACCTGCACCAGCGAATCCAACGTCGAAGATATCCTGCAGCAGATGACCGAGGGCCGGTTCCGCCACATGCCTGTGGTCGAAAGCGGTAAAATGGTTGGGCTGATTTCGCTGGGCGATGTGGTCAAGGCCAAGCTGGCCGAAGTCGCGATGGAAAAGGACGCGCTGGAAGGCATGATCATGGGGCATTAGGCCCCGGCGAAATTTTCTTACCAGATGACGTGCCGGAACAGGTGTTTCCGTATTTTCCCCCTCTTGTCAGGACAGGCGCAAATATGTTTGCGTGCGCGCGAGTTCTGAGGAGGCAGGAGGGCCCCCAATGCGTATAGGCTTGTACCCCGGCACATTTGATCCGATCACTTTGGGCCATATCGACATCATCCGCCGCGCCAGCGCATTGGTGGACAAACTGGTGATCGGTGTGGCGATCAACCGGGACAAGGGACCGCTTTTCGATCTGGAAGAGCGTGTTGCCATGATCGAGGCCGAATGTGCCTCCCTGTCAGAGGAAACCGGCACCGAGATCGTCGCGCACCCGTTCGAGAACCTGCTGATCCACTGCGCCCGCGACGTCGGCGCGCAGATCATCGTGCGGGGACTGCGGGCGGTTGCTGACTTTGAGTATGAATTCCAGATGGTTGGCATGAACCGGGCCCTGGACAGCTCGATTGAAACGGTCTTCCTGATGGCCGAGGCGCGTCATCAGGCGATTGCCTCAAAGCTGGTGAAGGAAATCGCCCGGCTGGATGGCGATGTGTCGAAATTCGTAACGCCCCAGGTCAACGACGAACTTCGTAAGCGGCTTTCGAAATAGGCCGGTCTGAAGTTTCCAGATAGGGCACGGGGCATTGCTCCGCCGCGAAATGACAAAGCCGGGCGCCTCGCCCGGCTTTTTCTATTGGGTCAATGGGGCAAATGCTGTGCAGCGGGCGACGCGCGCCTTAGCGCCAGAACGCAACCCAGTCGATTAGTTCGAACAGCTTCTTGCCGAGAAACACCATGTGCTCGCTGCCGAACAGCGCCACGTCGATGGCGATGGCGGCTGTCAGGATAATCCCCATGACAATAGCAATTTGATTGGTCATAGCTGTCCGCCAAAAAGAAACGCCCGGTCAGATATGCCTGACCGGGCGCTAAATCTCAAGTGCGTGACGGGGCTTAGCTAAGGCGGCCCATCGCGGTTGCCACGTCAGCCATACGTACCGAGAAGCCCCATTCGTTGTCGTACCAGCACAGGACGCGCACCATGCGGCCTTCGACCACGCGGGTCTGATCCGGTGCGAAGATTGAGCTTTCGCTGGAGTGGTTGAAGTCGGTGGAGACCAGCGGCGCGGGTTCATAGCCCAGAACACCGGCCATCGCACCCTTGGAGGCTTCGGCGACCAGCGCGTTGATTTCCTCGGCGGTCACTTCCTTGGCAGCGCGGAAGGTCAGGTCCACGGCGGAGACATTCGGCGTGGGCACGCGGATGGCGGAACCGTCCAGGCGGCCTTTGAGGTTGGGGAGAACCTCACCCAGAGCCTTGGCTGCACCGGTGGAGGTGGGGATCATCGACATGGCTGCCGCGCGGGCGCGGTACAGATCCTTGTGGCGGCGGTCCAGCGTCGGCTGGTCGCCTGTATAGGCGTGGATCGTGGTCATGATGCCGCTTTCGATGCCGACACCTTCATCCAGAACCTTGGCGATCGGGGCCAGGCAGTTGGTGGTGCAGGAACCGTTCGACACCATGCGGTCCTCGGCGGTCAGCTGGTCGCTGTTGACGCCATAGACAATGGTCTTGTCAACGTTTTTGCCGGGGGCGGAGAGCAGCACCTTGCCTGCGCCGCGCTCCAGGTGCGCCTTGGCTTTTTCACCGTCGTTGAATTTACCGGTGCATTCCAGAACCACATCGCAGCCGTCCCAGTCCAGTTCATTCATGTCGTAGGTCGAGAACATCTGCATGTCGCCGCGGCCAAGGTTCATGGTGCCGTCGCCGATGCTGACCTCGCCGGGGAAACGGCCATGCACGGAGTCGTATTTGATCAGATGCGCTGCGGTTTCCAGTGGACCGGTCGCGTTGACCTTGATCACTTCGATGTCGTCACGGCCCGAGGCTGCGATATGTGACAGGGTGCAGCGGCCGATGCGGCCAAAACCGTTGATCCCGACTTTGATGGTCATTCCTGTGTCTCCTGGCGAGCAAAACTTGCGCCGGATATAGACCCGTTATGTAAATCCCTAAAGGGGCAAAAAGGCCGAAATGACAGCATGTTAGCGCAAAACTAGACCGGTGGCGTTAACGGTTTTCGACCGGTGGCGATAACGATTTGGACAGGCCGCCATGCGCCGGGAATCCCCGGGCTGTCGTACCCGGGCTTCGGCTTGCCTGTGCTGGTGGATCGGATAGGGTGCAAATAAAGGTAGGTTTACGAGGGGATGTTCGATGAGCGGTTTGCTGGCGCTGCTGGATGATGTGGCAGGCATTGCCAAGGTGGCGGCTGCCTCGGTCGACGATGTTGCGGCGCAGGCAGCCAAGGCGGGCGCCAAGGCAGCCGGGGCGGTGATCGACGATGCTGCGGTGACGCCGAAATACGTGCATGGCTTTGCCGCCGAACGCGAATTGCCGATCATCTGGAGGATCGCCAAGGGCTCGGTCAAGAACAAGCTGGTGATCCTGTTGCCCATCGGCCTGCTGCTGGCCAATCTGGCGCCCTGGTTGATTTCGCCACTGTTGATGCTTGGCGGTGCCTATCTTTGTTTTGAAGGCGCCGAGAAGATCTATCATGCCCTTGTGCCCCATGACGAAACCCATGTCTTCCCCGAGGATAAGCCGGGCGATCCGGCGCATCTCGAAGAAGAAAAGGCCGCTGGTGCAATCAAGACCGATTTCATCCTCTCGGCTGAGATCATGACCATCGCCCTTTCGGCCATTCCGGAGGGAACGATCTGGATGGAGGCGGCGACGCTGGCGCTGGTGGGGCTTGGTATTACCGTGGCCGTCTATGGCTCGGTCGCGCTGATCGTGAAGGCCGACGATGTGGGGCTTTACATGGCGCAGAATGGGCGTCTGGGCCTGACGCAGGCGCTGGGGCGCGGTCTGGTCCACGCTATGCCCGGCTTCATGAAGCTGCTGACTATCGTGGGGACCGCTGCAATGCTCTGGGTGGGCGGTTCAATCGTTATTCACGGGCTGGAAGAGCTTAGCTTTGGCGGGTTGGGGCATCTGATCCACGACTGGGCCTATGCCATTGGTCACGCGGTGCCTGCAGGCTGGACCGGGGCAGTGGAATGGTCGGCAAAGGCCGCGATGGATGGGGTCTTTGGCGTGGCTCTGGGCATGGTGCTGATCCCTGTGGCGACCAAGGTGATTGCGCCGTTGTTGGCGGCTGTGACCGGCAAATCGTCTGCCGGACATTAGGATATTGGAGCCGATGCAAGAGCCGCTGCCTTTGGTTGTCTTTTCCGATCTGGATGGAACCCTGCTGGATCATGACAGCTATTCCTGGCAGGCCGCTGTGCCTGCGCTTAATCGGCTGGCAGATATAGGCGCAGGCGTGGTTCTGGCCAGCAGTAAGACCGCATCGGAAATAACCGTTCTGCAACGGGAAATGGGTCTTTTGAACTGGCCCGCAATCGTTGAAAACGGTGCCGGGTTGCTGGGGCAAAGCGTTACGCCAACTTATCCGGATCTGCGCGCTGCGCTGGAGCGGGTTCCGTCGGGTCTGCGCCAGATGTTCCGGGGTTTTGGCGACATGTCCGTAAAGGAGATCGCAGAGATCACCGGCCTGCCGCAGGCAGATGCCGCCCGCGCATCCGAGCGGATGTTTTCCGAACCGGGGCTCTGGAGTGGCACCGAAACGAAGCGGGCAGAGTTTGAAACGGCGCTGGCGGATCTCGGTGTTTCGGCGCGATACGGCGGGCGGTTCCTGACCCTGTCCTTTGGCGGCACCAAGGCGGACCAGATGGCCGAGGTCCTGTCACGCTATCCTGCCCGGCACACGGTGGCGTTGGGGGATGCGCCAAACGACGTCGAGATGCTGGAAGCCGCAGAATTTGGCATCATCATCGCCAATCCGCATCGTGCGGCATTGCCGCCCTTGGCCGCAGAGCGCACAGGCCGCATAATTCGTACAAAAGAGGCTGGGCCTTCGGGCTGGAACAGGGCCATGATGGACCTGTTGGACCGGCTAGAAACCAAGGCATAGGAACGGACATCCGCATGGTAGATTTTCATCAGAACGGGAATATCACGACGCTGCACAATCTGCGGACCCGATCTCTGGAGGAAATGAACTATGAGTTGGAAACCTTTGCCCAATCACGCAAAATTTCCCTAATCCTGCCCTGTCTCTATTCCGAGCTGGAAACTGAGGCTATGCCCAATATCGTGGCCGAGCTGTCCAAGGTCCGTTACCTGCACCGCATCGTGGTGGGGCTGGACCGGGCCGATGAGGCGCAGTTTCGCCATGCCCAGAAGTTCTTCAAGGATCTGAACCAGAACCACGTGGTGATCTGGAACGACAGCCCCCGGATGAAGGCGCTTGGCGCGCGGCTGGAGGCGATGGGTCTAGCCCCGACCGAGCAGGGCAAGGGCAAGAACGTCTGGTCCTCGCTCGGCTATCTGATGAGCTGTGAAGACAGCGCCGTGATGGCGATCCATGACTGTGATATCCTGACATATACAAACGAGCTGTTGGCGCGGCTGGTCTATCCGGTGGCGAACCCCAATTTTCCCTATCAGGTGGCCAAAGGGTTTTATGCCCGCGTCGGGCAGGACCGGCTAAATGGGCGGGTGACGCGGCTTCTGGTCAGCCCGCTGCTGATCGCGCTGAAACGGGTGATCGGGGATCGCGATTATATCGATTACCTGCGCAGCTTCCGCTATCCCTTGTCGGGCGAATTTGCGATGCGCACCAGCATCCTGCCGGATCTGCGGATCCCGTCGGACTGGGGGCTTGAGATCGGGGTGCTGTCAGAGGCCTGGCGGAACCTGGCGCCCAAGGCGGTCTGTCAGGTGGAAATCGCCGATGCCTATGATCACAAGCATCAGGAACTGAGCCCAGAGGATGCCGAGGCCGGGCTGAACCGTATGTCCGTGGATATCTGCAAATCTATCTTCCGCAAACTGGCGGCGGATGGCACGGTCTTTACCACCAATGTCTTCCGCACCCTGAAAGCCACCTATTACCGCAGCGCGCTTGACCTGCTGGAGGCCTATTACGCCGATGCCAAGATGAACGGTCTCAGCATCGACCGGCACAGCGAGGAACGCTCGATCGAGCTCTTTGCCGAGAACATCATGCGGGCCGGGCAGTTCTTTCTCGATAATCCGCATGAGACGCCCTTCATCCCGACATGGAGCCGCGTGCATGCCGCAGACCCGGCCTTCCTGCGGGACATGCATGCCGCAGCTGCGCAGGACACGGCGGAATTTCAGTGATAATGCCGTCGTTGCAGGGCGTTAGTTGACGTTTGTAATCCAGCGGCACTGATAGGGCGCAAGGGTGATGGTGCCATCCATCATTGCCAGATGCTCGCCTGTCAGAATGTCGACCCAGGTGTCATCCTCGATCAGGTTCAGATGGTGGGATGGCAGTGCGATTTCATCCTTGCTGACGTTGTGCAAGGCAAACATGGACTGCCCGCGATCCAGGCTCTGCCGCCACAGGGTAAAGACCCGGTCATCCCCGGAATTGAGCGTGAATTGCGTGGCATTGGGATGAAAGGCGGACTGCATCTTGCGCAGTTCCAGCCGCGCGCGCAATTCACGCATCACGCGGGCCTGCAGGCTGGTTTCATCGTCCAGAAGGCCGCGCAGCTCGGTGTAATCCCAGCGGTGCCGATTGATCGCCCGGTTCATGCCCCGTTTCTCCACCGCCTCGTGATCGTTTGGCGTCGCCAGCAGGGAGTGAATATAGAAGGCGGGAATACCCTCCAGCGACATCACGATGGTCTGAGAGCAGATAAACCGTTCAAAATGAAAGGCATCCGGCCCGTCAAAGGTTTCTGTGAGCGCCTCGTAGAATGTGGTGTTCAGCTCATAAGGGGACTCACCGCCGCAAGGCAGCGCCCGCATCGACACAAGGCCCCCCGCATGGCGGACCGTTTCGATCATCCGCTCCTGTTCCTCGTGGCTCAGCAATCCTTCGGCGGGGCGCATGCCGATGCCATCGTGGCTGGCGGTAAAGTTGAAATAGGCACAGCCCAGCGGCGCTGGTGGCATCGCCTTTTGCCACTGCACCAGATGGGTGGCATCTCCGGCCATCATCGCATGCAGGATCAGCGGCGGTAGCGGGAAGTTGTAGATCATATGCGCCTCATCACGGGCGCCGAAATAGCTGAGGTTCTCCGCCTTAGGCACGTTGGTTTCGGTGATCAGAACCACCTTTTCCGCAGTGTTGTCGCACAAAAGCCGGATCAGTTTGATGATCTCATGAGTCTGGGGCAGGTGGATAGAGGGGGTGCCGACCTCCTTCCACAGGAAGGCCACTGCGTCGAGCCGGATCATCCGCACGCCATTGTCCAGATGCAGGCGAATGATACGCAGGAATTCCAGCAGAACCTCCGGGTTACGGAAATCCAGATCGATCTGGTCGTGTGAGAAGGTGCACCAGACGTGACGCGTCCCGTTGCTTGTCTCGACCTCCTGCAGCAGCGGCGTGGTGCGTGGGCGGACTACGGCGCTCAGATCATCCTCTGGACTGGCCTCGAAAAAGAATTTGTCATAGGGCGCCTGTCCTTGCCGGTAGGCATTGAACCACGCGCCCTGGCTGGAGACATGGTTGAGCACCAGATCCGACATCAGGGTGAACTCATCCGCGATCCGGTTGATATCACTCCAGTCGCCCAGCTGCGGATTGACGCTGCAGAAATCGGATACGGCAAACCCATCGTCCGAGGTATAGGGAAAGAACGGCAGGATATGCACGCTGTTGAGCCAGCCATCACAATAGCGGCGCAGGAAATCATTCAGCAGATCCAGCGGCTTGTGCTGCCCGTCCACGATGGAATTGCCATAGGTGATGACCAGCGCGTCCGCTTCGCTCCACATCCGGTTGCCCGGGGTGCGGGCGCGTTTGCGGCGTTTGAACGGATCCGGCCAGAAGGCCTGGTTGATCTGCGTGGCAAGATTATCCGCGTTGAGACCGGGATAGATCCGCGCGATGCGGCTGCTGATCGCGCGATGTAGGGATCGGGTGGGTTCTGTCATGACAGGCAGTCAAACATGTTGCAGCCTGCAAGGCCAAGCCTATCCAGATTGGCGGGCCCGGAAAACAGGCGCGCCCTGCGCGGGATGTTCAATTTTTCAGCAGCCCGTGTGCGATGTTTCGCGTGCGTGAAAATCGGCGTCAGGCAAAGTAATCCGGCGCCTTTTTCAGGCCGGGCCATTGGGTCGGGCAATGACCATAAATCACCATCGCATCGCGCGCTGTGGCAAGGTCCAGCAGGCGACGGGCGCTTTGCCTGGCCCGCTGCGGATCGGGTGCGGTATCAAAGCCTTCATCAACCTCGGCCGGGCGGGATATCGCATCCGAAGTCAGCAGGACGTCGCCGCTCTCCGGCAGGGACAGAAGCGCCGCGATTTGCCCCGGTGCATGGCCGGGCGCCATCAGCAGCTCAAAGCCCGGTCCGACCTCGGTATCTTCGGTCAGCGTAAGGTAGCGACGGTCCGGCCAGTCCAACGGGCGTTGGTTTCCCCAGTAAAGCGGTTGTGGCAGATCCCGTTCCCGTTTCGAAATCACCATCGGCGCCTGCGGGAAATCGGCGATGCCGCCGATATGGTCGATATGAGTGTGGGTCAGCACGAAGAGGTCAATGTCCTTGGGCTGCACGTCGGCGAGGGCCAGCTGCGCGGCGGGCAGGTGGTGCGGCTGGCAATCAAGCACCTCGCCGAACTCATAAAGCCGATCCTCCTCGCTCGCCTGCGCAGGATCCGTGGCGTATTTGGCGGGAAACCCGGAATCGATCAGCACGTTCTCGCCCGCATCTGTCTGGATCAGATAGCCACAGATGCCGATCTTGCGCCCGTTTGAATGGACCCGGAACAGCCCAAAATCGAGCACATACAGCCGCACAGGGCGGCCTTTCAGCAGGCCGCCCTGTGCGATGGGTTCAACGGTTCCGACATCCGCCACGGTCGTCAGGCCACCCGGTTGGCTGAGGCCGCCAGCAAGTGGCGCGTATAGTCGTGACTGGAGCGGTCGTTGCGCATGTCGTCGATGCTGAGGATCTCGACGATCTCGCCGTTTTGCATCACCGCGGCCCTGTCACACATATGAGCCACCACCGCCAGATCATGAGAGACCATGATGTAGGTTAGGTGATGTTCCTTGCGCAAGTCACTCAGAAGGTTCAGGATTTCGGCCTGAACCGACACATCCAGCGCCGAGGTCGGCTCGTCCAGAAGCAGGATCTGCGGCTCTGGCGCCAGGGCGCGGGCAATGGCCACACGCTGGCGCTGACCACCGGACAACTGGTGCGGATAGCGAAAGCGGAAGGCCGGGCCAAGACCCACATCCCGCAGCAATTGATCCACCCGGTCGTCGATATCCGTGAACCCGTGCAGGTGGAGCGTTTCTGACAGAACCTGATCCACCGACTGGCGCGGATGCAAAGAGGCATAGGGGTCTTGAAACACCATCTGCACGGTCCGATAGAAGGTCCGGTCGCGTTTGCGGCCCAGATCCTGCCCGGCGACATGCATATGTCCTTCCCACTGCGGAGCAAGACCGGTCAGCGCCTTCAGGATGGTCGATTTGCCCGACCCGCTTTCGCCGACAAGACCGAAACTGGCGCCCTTTTCAACGGTGAAACTGGCAGATTTGACCGCCTGGAACAGGTCGTGGTGGTCGCCGAAATAGACGCTCAGGTCCTCAACTTTCAGCGCAATGTCTTTGGAAGAGGTGCTCATGTGCGGGCCTCCACGCTGGGGGCATCGCGCCAAGCGGGATCCCGTTGCAGCACATCCAGCCGCGCGCGCGGAGCATCGAACCGGGGCAGGGAGCCGAGCAGACCCCGGGTATAGGGGTGCTGCGCCTCGTGCAGCTTGTCAGCTTCGCAGACCTCGACAATGCGCCCGGCATACATGATCAGCACCCGGTCGCAGAATTGCGACACAAGGTTCAGATCGTGGCTGATGAAGATCAACCCCATGCCGCGGTCCTTCACCAGCTTGTCCATGATCGACAGGACCTGCCCCTGAACCGAGACGTCGAGCGCCGAGGTCGGTTCATCCGCGATCAGGATTTCTGGGTTCGGGATCAGCATCATGGCGATCATGATGCGCTGCCCCATGCCGCCGGACATCTCGTGCGGGTAGGCTTTCATCACCCGTTCGGGATCGCGGATCGACACCGCCTCCAGCATCTCGATGGCCTTCTTGCGCGCCTCGCTGCGCGAGGATTTCGCGTGCAGACGGTGGGCCTCGATGATCTGATCGCCAATGGTCATCACCGGGTTCAGCGAGAACTTGGGGTCCTGCATCACCATCGAGATTTTCTGACCACGCACGGCGCGCATCTTGCTTTCGCTCAGATCCATAAGATTCTGACCATGAAGGGAAATATGGTCAGCCTCGATCACCCCAGGCGGGCGGATCAGGCGCAGGATGGCGCGGCCCGTCATGGACTTGCCAGAGCCGCTTTCGCCAACGATGCCAAGCCGTTCCTTGCCTAGCGAGAAGGAGATACCGCGCACCGCTTCGACCACGCCGTTGCGGGTGGGGAATTTCACCCAGAGGTTCTTTACGTCCAGAAGCGTGCTCATGAGGCGCTGTCCTTTGGGTCGAGTACATCGCGCAGACCATCACCCAAGAGGTTGAAGGCAAGCGAGACGGTGAAAATGGCAAGGCCCGGCATGGTGGCAACCCACCAGTGATCCAGAATGAACCGGCGCCCTTCTGAGATCATCGCGCCCCATTCCGGGCTGGGCGGCTGCGCGCCAAGGCCAAGAAAGCCAAGGCCGGCAGCGGCCAGGATGATCCCGGCCATATCCAGTGTCACCCGCACGATCAGCGAAGAAATACACAGCGGCCAGATGTGTTTGATGATGATCCGCAAGGGGCCTGCGCCTTGCAGACGAATGGCGCTGATATAATCCGAGGAGCGGATCGTCAGCGTCTCGGCGCGCGCCATGCGTGCATAGGGCGGCCAGGCGGTGAGGCTGATGGCGAGCACGGCGTTTTCGATGCCCGCACCCAGCGCAGCGACAAAGGCCAGCGCCAGAACCAGACGGGGAAAGGCGAGGAAGATATCGGTGATCCGCATCAGGATCACATCGACCCAGCCGCCGGCATAGCCCGACACGGTGCCCACCAGAAGGCCGGCGATGGGCGCGATCAGCGCCACCAGCGCAACGATATATAGGGTGATCCGGGCGCCCCAGATCAACCGGCTGAGGATATCGCGGCCAAGGGAATCCGTCCCCAGAAGGTGCCCCTCGCTGCCCAGCGGTTGCAGGCGGTTGCCAAGATCCTGAACGAAAGGATCATGCGGGGCAATGAGCGGCGCAAAGATCGCCAGCGCGATCAGGGCCACGATAATGGCAAGGCCCGCGATGGCCATATGGTTGGATTTCAGCGTCAGCCAGCCCTTGTATACGGCGGCCCAGCGGGCCTGCCGACGCGAGGTTGGCGTATCTGACAGAAGCCAGTCGCGCAGCGTTCCGGTTTGACTGCTCATTTGGACCTCGGATCAAAGACTTTGTAGAGAAGGTCGGAAAACACGTTCAAGCAGATGAACACGAGGCCCACCACGACGGTTCCGCCCAGAACAGCGTTCATATCCGCAGACAGCAGCGCGGTGGTGATATAACTGCCAATGCCCGGCCAGGAGAAGATGATCTCGGTCAGCACCGACCCTTCAAGAAGGTTGGCATAGCTCAGCGCGATCACCGTGATCAACTGCACCCGGATGTTGCGGAAGGCGTGGTGCCAGACCACGGCCCATTCGCTCATGCCTTTGACGCGGGCGGTGGTGACATATTCGGCCGATAGCTGCTCCAGCATGAAAGAGCGCGTCATGCGGCTGATATAGGCGAGGCTGTAATAACCCAGGATCGAGGCAGGCAGAACGATATGGGAAAAGGCATCCCAGAAAGCGCCCCAGTCCCCGGCAAGAACAGAATCCAAGAGGATCATGCCCGTGACGACGGGGATCATGTCCTCGTAGAAGATGCCCTGACGCCCGGGTCCGCCGACCCAACCCAGAATGCCGTAGAACAGCAACAGGCCCATCAGGCCCAGCCAGAAGATCGGCATCGAATAGCCCACAAGCGCCACAACCCGGGCGATCTGGTCGATCCAGCTGCCGCGCTTCACCGCGGCTACGACGCCCAGCGGCACGCCCAGAAGGCAGCCGAAGAGAATGCCGATGGTGGCGAGTTCAAAGGTCGCCGGAAAGACGCGGACGATATCATCGGCAACCGGCCGTGCGGTCAGCAGCGAGGTGCCGAAATCGCCGCGCAGTACATCGGAGACATAGTAGAAAAACTGTACGATCAGGGGCTTATCCAGCCCAAGTTCAATAAAGACGGCATCGTATTGCGCCTCGGTGGCGCGTTCGCCGACCACCGCAAGAACCGGATCGATGGGCATCACGCGACCAATAACAAAGGTCACGAACAACAGCCCGAGCATGGTGATGGAAATGGACAGAAGGGTGACCAGCACGCCCCGCAGCCATGCCGGAAGAGGCAGCCGTGGCTGCCTCTTCACATAGGTGTTCGACGTGGTCATTTACTTGGTCACGGACCAGTAGGACACCGCGGTGATGGCGCCGCCAAGGCTGAGACCTTCGACGTTCTCGGCCACACCGGCTTGCTCCACCTTCTGGAACATCACCGCAAAGGGCGACTTGTCGCGGAACTCGGCTTGGATCTCGTGATACATTTCGGCGCGTTTCTCGGTATCGCCTTCGACCACGGCGGCAGCCGTTTTCTCGGTTAGACCAGCGGTATCCCAGGCGTTACGCCAGGCCAGAAGACCGGTGGCGTTTGCCTCATCCGAATTGTCCGGGTTGTAGGCAAAGGTGCCTGCATTGGTATGGGGGTCGGGATAGTCCGGGCCCCATGCGCCCAGGTAGATGTCCAGCTCGCGCGCGCGGTACTTGCCCAGCACCTGCTTGCCGGTGCCGACTTCGAGGTTCAGCGTGATCCCGGCCTGAGCAAAGGTGTTCTGCAGCGATTGGCCGATTTCCAGACGTTCCTGCGCTTCGCGCACGCCCACGGTCAGCTCCATGCCATCAACGCCTGCCTCGGCCAGCAGGGCCTTGGCCTTGTCGAGATCCAGTGAGAAGGGGTTTTCGTTGACCGAGCCAAGATAGGTTTTCGGCAGGAAGTTCTGATGCACCACATAGGCGCCCTTCAGGAAGCTGCTTTCCATGCCTTTATAGTCGATCAGGTATTTCAGCGCCTGACGGACTTCGGGTTTGGACAGCTCCGGGTGCTTCTGGTTCATCGAGATATACATCAGACGACCGCGCATCTCTTCGAGGATTTCAACACCATCCGCGGCGCGTACGCCTTCGACATCAGAGGGGTTCAGGTTGCGGGCCACGTCGATGTCACCGCGTTCCAGCATCAGGCGCTGGGTGGCGCTTTCCTGCACGTGGCGGACGATCACCCGCTTCATGGCCGGTTCGCCGCCGTAAAAATCGGGGTTCGCGGTCAGGGTGACGCTTTCCTTCGGTTTCCAGCTGGTCAGGGTGTAGGGGCCGGAACCGGCAGAGTTGGTCGCCAGCCAGGTGTTGCCCATATCGCCGTCGACCTCGTTGGCCATGACGGTTTTCTCGTCAACGATGGCGCCGATGGTTGCGGTCAGACAGTTCAGCACAAAGGAGGTCGCGTAGCGCTTGTCAGTGGTGATGGAGACGGTGTTGCCGTCCACCTTGATCGTTTCGTCGATATTCTCCGGGGTGAAACCGAACTGGGTGATGATGAAGGACGGGGTCTTGTCCAAGAGGACGACGCGCTTCAGCGAAAAGGCAACATCTTCGGCGCGGACCGGGTTGCCAGACTGAAATTTCACACCTTCGCGCATGGTGAAGGTGATGGTGCGGCCATCCTCGGAAACGGTCCAGCTTTCGGCCAGATCGGGCTGATATCCTGCATCCAGGTTCTCGGGGTCGAAGTTCACCAGCTTGCCATAGACATTGCGCAGCACATCGGAGCCCGCGAATTCAAAGCTTTGCGCCGGGTCCAGCGTGGTGATGTCGTCGATCCGGTTGGCGATCACCAGCATATTGTCGGGTGTTGCTGCCATGGCGGGCAGGGTGGTCAGACCCAAAGCCAGGCCAAGCGCGGCCGTGCCCATCAGACGTGTCATAATTGTCATTTGTAAACTCCCTGTTTTTATTAGGTTTTTTGTTTTGCCTTGCGGCGGCCCAGTCAGGCGGCGCTAGTGTGGCCCCAGGTCTTGTCGAGGACCCGCATCCAGTTGCCGTGACAGAGTTTCGTTATCAGCTCCGCATCATAGCCCCGCGCCTGCATGGCGCTGCGCAGATGCGGCAGACCGGCGATCGTGCTGATCTTGGCCGGAACAGTGGCGCCGTCAAAGTCAGACCCAAGCCCGACCCGATCTTCGCCCAGCTGTTCCATCAGATAGTCAAGTTGTTTGATCATCTGGTCAATAGGTGTGTTTTCATCCATCCGCCCGTCTTCACGCAGGAAGGCGACGGCGAAATTGAGCCCCACGATACCATCGCTGTCGCGGATCGCGTGCAGCTGCCGGTCGGTCAGGTTGCGGCTGTGCGGGCTGATGGCATGGGCATTGGAATGGGTGGCAACCAGCGGTGCATCGCTGTGTTTTGCGACGTCCCAGAACCCCGCCTCGTTCAGGTGGGAAAGATCAACAAGGACCCGCAAGTCATTGCATTTCTTGATCAAGCGGATGCCGTCCGCCGTCAGTCCCGGCCCGGTGTCCCCGGTTGACGGGTATCGGAACGGCACCCCGTGGCCAAAGATGGTTTCCCGGCTCCACACCGGCCCAAGCGAGCGGAGACCCGAGGCATAAAGAACGTCCAGCATGTGGAAATCGGGATCAATCGCCTCGGCGCCTTCCATGTGCATGATGGCCGCCAGTTTTCCTTCTGCCATGGTGGCGCGGATCTCATCGGTGCTGCGGCAGATGGCCAGTGCGCCAGCACGTTCAAGCTTGATCAGGATTGAGGCCTGCGACAAGGCAACCCGGCTGGCCGTGGGCCAATCGACCATTTCTGGCAGGGGCAGATCATAGGCGGGTTTGTCCATCTCGGTTTCATCTAGCGATGTGTTCTCGTTTGGAACATAGATGGCAAAGAAACCGCCGCCGAAACCGCCCGCCCGGGCCTTTTCCATATCGATCTGGTTTCCGCCACCGCCCAGAAACCCATCAGGACCGGCGGAGACTGCTCCGCTATGAATGCGCAGCAGAAGATCGTTGTGGCCGTCAAAGATGAGGGGGGCAGTCATGAAGGGTCCTTCGGGTCGGTGAATATTGGATTCAATAACCGGCAGCCTTCCGCCACGCGTCGCAAATGTCCAGAGGAAAAGCCGACTGCGACGGCTTTGGGATCACCTCTCAGATATCTTTGAGACCATAATCAGCAAAGGCCTCCATGACCTTGGCCATTTCATCGCCGTTCAGAATATGGGGCTGTCCAACCGACAGGCTGGTGACATAGCCCTTGGCCAGTGTTTCCAGCTCCACCATGCGCCATAGCGCCCGATTTAACGTGTCTGCGATGACAACCGCACCATGATTGGCCATTAGGCAGGCTGCCCGATTTTTCAGCGAATTCAGAACATTATCAGACAGCTCTGCAGTGCCGAACAGGGCGTAATCTGCCACCGGAACCGTATCACCACCAAAGGCGCCGATCATGTAGTGGCAGGCCGGAATCTCGGTCCGGTTCATCGCCAGCGCGGTGCAATTGACCGGATGCGCATGGACCACGGCGTTAACGGCAGGCTTGTCGCGCAGAATATCGCGGTGGAACCGCCATTCCGAGGAAGGCTTCATTTGTCCGGGCGCCGGGGCGCTGTCGTCCAGCGGCATCGCGACGATCATCTCCGGCGTCATCCGGGCGTAATCCACGCCCGAAGGGGTGATCAGCATCTGGTCCCCAATCCGCACCGAGATATTGCCCGAGGTGCCCTGATTGATCTGCTGGCGCTCCATCGACAGGCAGGCGTCGATGATTGCCTGCCGCAGTTCGGGCGTGTCGGCGTAGGGCGCCGCGCTCATGCCGGATCGCCAGAGGCTGCAAACTCCGGGAATAGCCCGGCAAGCCCCTCGGCGCTGGCATCGCAGACACCGCGTTCGGTGATCAGCCCGGTGACCAGACGGCTGGGGGTCACGTCAAAGGCGGGGTTGCCGACGCCGCTGCCTTTCGGCGTGACCTCGACCGTGCCGATCATGCCATCCGGAAGGGCGCCCTGAACATGGCTGACCTCCCGGCCTGCGCGTTCCTCGATCGGGATCTCACGCACGCCGTCGGAAACCGTCCAGTCGATGGTCGGCGAGGGCAGTGCCACGTAGAAGGGCACGTTGTTGTCCCGTGCCGCCAGCGCCTTCAGATAGGTACCGATCTTGTTGCAGACATCGCCGTTGCGGGTGGTTCGGTCAGTGCCGGTGATCACCATGTCCACCTGCCCGTGCTGCATCAGATGGCCGCCGGCATTGTCGGTGATATAGCTGTGGGAGATACCGTGGCTGCCGAGCTCCCAAGCGGTGAGCGCACCTTGATTTCGGGGACGGGTTTCATCGACCCAGACATGGATATCCAGACCGGCATCATGGGCCTGATACATCGGGCTGGTGGCGGTGCCCCAATCCACGGTTGCGATCCACCCGGCATTGCAATGGGTCAGCAGACGGACAGGCTCGCCCGTCGGTTTTTTCGCGGCAATCTCTTTAATGATTTCAAGGCCATGTTGGCCGATTCTGCGGTTGATCTCGACATCCTCATCCGCAATGTCATGGGCCAGTTGCAGGGCCGCCGTGGCGCGCTCTGCCTCGGCCAACGGGCGCAGGGCGCTCAGGCAGCGGTCCAGCGCCCAGCGCAGGTTGATCGCCGTCGGGCGTGTCGCGTTCAGCGCCGCCCATGCGGCGTCCAGATTGCCATCCGAAGGGTCCAGACGCGCAGCCAGCGCCATGCCGTAGGCTGCGGTGGCGCCGATCAGCGGCGCGCCGCGTACATGCATGCCGGTGATCGCCTCGCAGTACTCTGCCAGAGTCTCAAGCTGTTCGATCCGGAAATCATAGGGCAGCCAGCGCTGGTCGATGATCTGCAAAGCCTGTGCATTCTCTTCCCACCACAGGGACCGGTACGGGGTTCCGTTGACCTTCACGAGAGCCTCTTTCTGCCAGGACGGCTGGATTGGTGTGTTGGAACTTTTTCGCGGAAAATTCTGACCCGTGCAAGAGCGCGCCTATGGAGCCGCTCAACTGTGCCGGAAGTGGAAACCTGACGCAGGAAGAGGTCTTGCATTTCGGTGCGGCATTCTGCCACAGTTGTGCGAATCCGGGTGGGTCTGGCTGAGAGCGGGGAAAATCCAACGCAGGGCGTCACATATGCGGGAAGATCGGTTTTTCAACCCTTTCGCCAAACGGCAGAGTTGACAGGCGCCGATGTGCGCCGGAAGCTGAGCTTTATCTATTGCATATGCAGACTTTAGCAAAAGAGTTGGGCGTTCCTGCCTGCTGAGCCAGACTGTTCAGTCTCCGGATTTTGATTGAGAGCTGACAGTCGCACAGAGGTGCAGAGTGTCACCAAGAATGAAAAAGGGAGTATAGAAACGATGAAACACGCAAAACTGTCCATCGGTGCGCTTGTGACCGCGGCCTTCATGGCTCCGGCAGCGCAGGCGCAGGAATTTATCACCATCGGCACCGGCGGTGTGACCGGCGTTTATTACCCGACGGGCGGCGCGATCTGCCGTCTGGTCAACAAGAACCGCAAGGAGCACGGCTTCAAATGCGCCGTCGAATCCACCGGCGGTTCGGTCTACAACATCAACACCATCCGCGAAGGTGAGCTGCAGTTCGGCGTTGCCCAGTCCGACTGGCAGTACCATGCCTATAACGGCACCTCCAAATTCGAAGAGCAGGGCGCCTTCGAAGGTCTGCGCGCGGTATTCTCGGTCCACCCGGAACCCTTTACCGTTGTGGCGCGTGCCGATGCAGGCATCACCAACTTTGACGATCTGAAAGGCAAGCGGGTCAACATCGGCAACCCCGGTTCCGGTCAGCGCGGCACCATGGAAGTGCTGATGGAAGCCAAAGGCTGGGGCATGGAAGATTTCGCCCTGGCGACCGAGCTGAAGGCGGCCGAACAATCCGCTGCCCTGTGCGACAACCAGATCGACGCGATGGTCTACACCGTGGGTCACCCCTCCGGCTCGATCCAGGAAGCCACCACCGCTTGTGACTCGGTTCTGGTCACTGTGGACGGGGAAGCCGTCGACAAACTGGTTGCCGACAACTCCTTCTATCGTACTGCGACGATCCCGGGCGGCATGTACCGTGGGTCTGACGAAGACACCAAGACATTCGGTGTGGGCGCGACCTTCGTGACCTCGACCGACGTATCTGAAGACGCGGTCTATGCGGTGGTGAAATCGGTCTTTGAAAACTTCGACGCCTTCAAGAAGCTGCACCCGGCCTTTGCCAACCTGAAGCCGGAAGAGATGATCAAGGACGGCCTGTCGGCGCCGCTGCATGATGGCGCTGCCAAATACTACAAGGAAATGGGCTGGATCGAATAAGATCGGCCAATGACCAACTGGCGGGGCGCATTGGCGCCCCGCTTTGCGCCTGCCGGGCCTCTCATCGGTGATGGCGCCAATCACAATAGCCGGATCCCATATCAGGGCGTCCGCAGGGGAGATCATCCATGACATCCGATGCTCAAGGAAATCGACCGCTTAGCGAGGAAGAACTGCAGGAACTGGTCGCGTCCTCGGACGCCGGTGCGCGCAACCCCATTGGGGCTGTGGGCCTGTCTCTTGCACTTGTCGCCGTAAGCTGGTCGCTGTTTCAGGTCATTCTGGCCTCACCGCTTTCGAACTATCTGCTTCCGGGCGCCGTCAATAACAATTCACGGCTGATCCACCTGGCCTTCGCCCTGATGCTGGGGTTCATGGCTTATCCCGCCATGAGCCGGGAAAGCCGCAATCTGGTTGGCTTCTGGCTGGGACACCTGGGAACACTGCTGGGCATTGGTGCCTTTGGCGTGGCGGTGCTGTTGGCCATCGCGCCGGGTATGTCGGTGTCGGTGGCGGTTGTCGTGTCGGCTCTGGTGGCGCTGGTGCTGGTGCTGCCGACCTATCTGAACGGAACGGGTATGGCGACGCGGCTGGAAAGCATGGTCAGCGCGCTTGGCATTTTCGCGGCGGTGGCACTACTGACCTATTGCGCGGTGGCGATTCTTGGGCAGTATCTTTTTGACGGTTGGAGCGGTTCTCTGGCGCTCTTTTCCATCGTGGTGGCGCTGATTGTAGCGGCCGTTATGGTTCTGGCCTACCTGCGGGAATGGGCCAATCCCGAGCCGGGTTTCGTGCCGGTGCAGGACTGGGTTCTTGCCGCTGCGGGCGTTTATGTGGCGGTCTATGGCTTCCTCAACTACCAGAAGATCGTCGACAGTGGCGGTCTGGCAGATGATATCGACAAATTCTTTGCGCTTGCTGGGTTGATCATCCTGTTCGAAGCCGCGCGTCGCGCTCTGGGTCCGGCGATGGCGATCATCGCCACGATCTTCCTCGCCTATGTTTTTTTCGGTTCCTCTGACGTGGTGCCCGAAGTGATCCGCTGGAAAGGCGCCAGCCTGAAAAAGGCGATGAGCCATATGTGGATCACCTCCGAAGGGGTCTTTGGCATCGCGCTTGGCGTTTCCACCAAATTCGTCTTTCTCTTCGTGCTGTTCGGGGCGCTGCTGGATAAGGCGGGCGCCGGGAATTACTTTATCAAAATGGCCTTTGGCGCCCTTGGCCACCTGCGCGGTGGCCCGGCTAAGGCGGCTGTTGTCGGCTCGGCAGCGACAGGCCTGATCTCAGGCTCTTCCATCGCCAACGTTGTGACCACGGGCACCTTCACCATCCCCTTGATGAAAAGGGTGGGCTTTACGAATGAACAGGCCGGCTCGGTCGAGGTCGCCTCATCGGTCAACGGTCAGATCATGCCGCCGGTGATGGGGGCTGCGGCCTTCCTTATGGTGGAATACGTGGGGATTTCCTACGTCGAGGTCATCACCCATGCCTTCCTTCCGGCTGCAATTTCCTATGTCGCGCTGGTCTATATCGTGCATCTGGAGGCGGTGAAGCGGAAAATGCCGACGCTGGGCAACCGGGTGGTCTCCATGGGCCGCACAATCGGAGGTATGGCGGCGTTTTTCGCGGGTTTCGCGGCGCTGTGTTACGGCGTGCAATATCCCGTCGGTTGGGTGATTACGCTGATGCCCGAAGCCTCTGGCACAGTCTTGTCGCTGCTGGTGGTTGCGGCCTATGTGGCGCTGCTGAAGCTCGCCGCCGGGGTCGAGGATCTGGTGCCGGACGATCCCAATGCCGAGGATGTGGAGCTGCCGGATGTGGGCAAGATCTATAAGGCGGGGCTGCATTATCTGCTGCCGATCATCGTGCTGGTCTATTTCCTGATGATCGAACAGAAATCGCCCGGCCTGTCGGCCTTCTGGGCGACGGCACTACTGTTTGTGATCCTGCTGACGCAGAAACCGCTCAAGGCCCTGTTCCGGGGACAGTCCAACCTTGCCTTCAACTTCATGGATGGGGTGAGCGATCTGTGGCACGGCATGATCGACGGTGCTCGCAATATGATCGGGATCGCCCTGGCAACCGCGACAGCGGGTGTGATCGTGGGCACCGTGACGCTGACGGGCGTGGGGCAGGTGATGTCCGAACTGGTTGAGTTCCTGTCTGGTGGAAACCTGATCCTTATGCTGATCATGGTCGGCCTTCTGTCGCTGGTTCTTGGCATGGGGCTGCCGACCACGGCGAACTATATCGTCGTGAGCTCGCTGATGGCGGGTGTCGTGGTAGAGCTTGGCGCGCAATCGGGGCTGATCGTGCCGCTGATCGCGGTGCATCTTTTCGTCTTCTACTTCGGTATTATGGCCGATGTGACACCGCCTGTGGGCCTTGCCAGCTTTGCTGCTGCGGCAGTCTCCGGCGGCGATGCAATCCGCACAGGTTTCGTTGCCTTCTTCTACTCTCTGCGCACCGTGGCGCTGCCCTTTGTCTTCATCTTCAATACCGATCTGCTGTTGATCGATGTGACATGGGCTCAAGGCATATTGGTGGCCATATCGGCGACCATCGCGATCCTGGTCTTTACCGCCGGGACGATGGGGTATTTCCTGACCCGCAGCCGCATCTACGAAAGCGTGCTTCTGGTTCTTGTGGCCTTTGCCCTGTTCCGTCCGGATTTCTTCATGAACCGGATCATGCCCCCCTTTGCCGAGGCGGCCCCGAGCGAACTGGTCGAGGTGCTCTCGGCTTCTGAAGCAGGGCAGGAGTTGCGCCTGCGCATCGAAGGTCCCGATTTTGACACTGGCGGCGCGGCTTCCACAACGCTGGTGATCCCGTCGGATGGCTCCGGCGATGGTCTGGCCATGGCCGAGGCAATCGGTCTGGTGCTGCTGCCTGAAGATGGGCTGATGAAACTGGACGCGCCTGGTTTCGGCACCCCGGCAGAAGAGGTACTAGGCAGCTTTGATTTCTATGGCGATGACCCGGTTCAGGTCACTGAGATCAAGGCGCCGCAGGATCAACTGCCCAAGGAGCTGATCTTTATCCCTGCATTGCTGTTGCTGGCCTTGGTGGCCATGATGCAGCGCGGTCGCGCCAGCAAGGAAGGAGTACCGGCATGAGCAAATCCGTTCTATGTGCGCTTGAACTGAGCGATGCGGCGCTGGACCGCAAGGTGCTGGAACAGGCGGCGCGGCTCGCTGCGCTGGATGATGCCCAGCTGGATGTGCTGAATGTCCTGCCGGATTTCGGCGAAAGCTGGGTCTCCGGCTTTTTCGAAGAGCATCACCACGATAAGGCGGTCAAGGACACTACTGCGCATCTGCGGGACCTCTGCGAGGAAGTGCTGGGCGCGGAGCGAAACGCCAAGGTGCGCCATGTGGTGGCCACCGGCACCGCCTATCAGGAGATCCTGCAAGTTGCGGCCAAGGCGGGAACCGATCTGATCGTGATCGGCGCGCATAAGCCCGACCTCAAGGATTACCTCCTTGGCCCCAACGCCGCGCGGGTAATCCGGCACAGCGACTGTTCGGTCTACGTGGTTCGGTAGGTCAGCGGTCCAATGCTGAGTACGTCAGATCAGAGGCGCCCCCGCTTGTGGCGCCTCTTTTCACGGCTGACAGCTACTCACCAGGCTCATAACCGGTCATCTCCAGATACCCGCGACCGTTGTGGCTGCCGCTGACCCGAACAGGCCCCTCCCAATAGGGAAAGGCGGCGCCCATCCAGCTTTGCGGGTTCAGCGCCTCCACGGTTGCTGACAGCTCCTGCTCTGGCAGCGAGATCTGCCAGCGGGTGGGAACGGAGCGGCCCGCGACGCTGCTGTAGTTCAGCGGTTGCGACGAGAAGGCGCCATCTGGCAGGGCGCGGGCGCTGCCATCGGCCGCAACCCAGGTGCCGGACGTGAAATCAGCGTCCGCGCTGCGCAGCACGAACCCCATCAGTTTTTCACCGCTGTCAAAGGACAGGGAGAACCAATCCCAGCCGGTCTGATCTTCTTCAAGCGGCTGACTGGACCATTCCCGGTCGAGCCAACCGTGGCCGGTGACGGCAACAGGGCCGGAGGGGAGCATCAACTGCCCCTCGATGCGGTAGCCGGGCTGCGAGTAGTAATAGCTGGCCTGTCCGCTGGCGGATTTGACCGAATATCCATCCGCGCCATGCAGGACCAGCGGCGTGTCGGCCGAGAGCTGTAGATCATAGGAAAACTCCATTCCGCCGGCGCGGAGGCTCAACTGGTCGATGCCTGCCCCGGTGCCGCCCATTTGCCAATCGTCGATCAAGGCGTTGAACGGATCTGCGGTGACCCCGGCCTGTCCGATACCGCCGCGCGCCAGACGTTCGGCAAAGTAATGCTGCCGTTCGGTGGTGAGGCCAGCATGCCCCATCCAGATCTGCGGGCTGTCCCAGCCCGGTTGCTCTCCGGGGGCCAGCGCAGAGCGGAACAGGGTCCACTGAATACCATATTCTTGTCCATCCGCGCCTTGAAGGTTGGCTGTCAAGTACCACCATTCAATGCGAAATTCTGGGTGCGGGCCATGGTCGCGCGGAAAGCTGAGCACGGTGCCCGGTTCGGGGATGGCAAATCCTTCAGCCTTTGTGCCCAGGCCCGCGAAACCCTGCGCCCGCAACAACATGGGCGCAAGGGTCAGGCCGAGCGTCAGGAGAACGGCAGCAAGGATCGCCAGCGGCTTATCGTTCATTGGCAAAGACCTTCAACAGGTGGGATGGTGACAGGCGGCTCAGCTTGCGGGCGGGGATCAGGGCAGCCAGGGCGGCGGCCAGCAACGCCAGCAGGAACAGGCGCAGCCAGTCGAGTGGGAACAGATACATCGGCAATTGCCAGCCAAAGGCCGCGACATTGATCACATCCAGGAGCGCCCAGGCCAGCGTCAGCCCCAGGGGCAGTGCCAGACAGGCAGTGAGGCCCGCCAGCAGCAGGCTACGCAAGATGTCGATCCGGGCCAGCCGTGCGCGCGTCACCCCCATAGCCCAGACCGGTGCCAGTTGCGGCAGCCGCTGCCCCCAGAGGGTTAGAAGGCTGGTCAGCATGGCAAAGCTGGCGACCCCCAGCGTCAGCAGGTTGAGCGCCTCTGTGACGACGAAAGTCCGGTCAAAGATCGCCAATGATCGCGCCTTGATCGTGGCTTGGTCTCTTATGCTTTCCGTTTTGATATTAAACCTCTGCCGGACGGAGTTTAAAAAATTTGTACTGCGTTCCGGGGGGATGCGGACGCCAAATTGCCGGTTCGGGATGTCGGGCGCGCGGTGCAGCAAATCCGGCAGGGCGACGATGGCCTGGCCGTTTGGATTGCCGTAATCCGAATAGATCCCGGCGATTGGCGCGCTCCAGTCCGGCGCAAGGGTAAGCGTGTCGCCGGGCGAATACTCGTGGCGCCGGGCCAGCTGTTCGTTGATCAGAATGCCCTGACCCGCGGCCACCTGATCCCAGACGCCGGGCAGCGCCCGCAGGATCGGCCAGTTGTCCCGGTAAGTCGGATCGTCGACAACGCCATAGATCCGCAGCGGTGCCTCTCGGTGCCGGATCTCGTGCCAGCGGATCGGCAGCGGGCGGACATCGGGCTGTGTTTCAGCCCATGCCGCGAAATCAGTGCCCTGCTGGTCGCTGTTCAGCGTGATATAGAACTCTGCCGCCAGCCGCTGATCCAGCCAACCGGTAAAGGTGAGGCGAAAGCTGGAAGTCATTGTTCCAACGCCGATATTCGTCGCCAGCGCCAGCAGAAGCGCCATCAGCGCCAGCGACAGGCCGGGCAGTTGCGCACGGCTGTCGGCCCAGATCCATTCTGCGAGCGGACCCCGTGCACTGCGGGCTCCAAGGCGCAGAAGCAGTGACAGCGCCTGCGGCAGCAGCAGCGCCGCGCCCAGCATCAGCCCGCCCAGAAAGGCAAAGCCCGCCACCAGTCCGTCAAACATCCATAGCGTGACGCATCCCCCGGCGATCAGTATCACGCCAGCAAGAACGGTCAGCCGGAAGGACCGGGCGGTCTGCTGTCCCCGGGCGGAGGTCGCCGGGGCCGCCAGAACCGGCATGGTCCAGAGGCTGAACAGCGCCCGCGCGCCTGCCAGTGCGGTCCCCGCGAGGGCCATGCCAAGGCCGGACAGAACCCATACCGGGCGCAGGGTCAGGCTGCCGTCGACCGAGGCACCGTATAGTCCGGACAACGTCGCGCTGACATCTGGCAGCAGCGCCGCCGCAACCCCATAACCAATGAGTAGGCCAAGGCCACCAGCGCCCAGTGCGATGAGCGCCAGCTCTGCCACCAGTAGACCAGCAAGGGTGCGCAGCTGCACCCCGAGGCTGCGCAGGGTGCGGAACAGGCCGCGGCGATGCTCCAGCCCCAGCCCAATGCTGCCCTGCACGATGAACAGCCCGACGGCGAAGGACAACAGGCCAAAGGCAGTGAGGTTGAGGTGAAAACTGTCCGTGAGCCGGGCCGTAGCTGAACCTGCCGTCTGTGCGCTGATCCGGGTGAGCGTCGGCGCCAGTTGCTCTAGCGGCGGCAGGTCACTGGATTGTTCTGGAAGGATCACCAGCCGATCTAGGGTATCAGGTCGCTGGAGAAGTCGGCTCGCGAGGCTGATATCGGCAATGGCAGTGCCGCGGGGAACATTCGGTGACACCACAATGGGTGGCGTACCCTCGTCCTGTGTAAGAGACGCGGTATCCGGGTGCAGGAACAACTGGCCGGGGGGCAGCAGCGACAGTGAGATATCGGATGCCTCATCCTCTTCGCCTGTTTCTTCGGACAACAGTGCGACAGGCGGCGGGTTCAGGAGATCAATCCCCATAAGATCAATGGATTGCGTGCCCAGCTTGATGCGCCCCTCCAGAACCGGAGCCAGCCGCCAACCGGCGCGGCGCAGGGCCACATAGGTATCAAGCGGGATTACGCCATCACCGGCCACCAGCTGATCGGCCTGCGCTTGTCCCAGTTGGCTGGCGGCGCGGGCATAGCTGGCGCGGGCCTCGGCGTTGATGGCCTGCACCGCTGACCAGAGCCCCGTGGAGAGCGCCAGCCCGGCGACGATGGCGAGCAATTGGAAGGGATGGCGTCGCCAATGGGACAGCAACGTCAGAAAGGCGGCAGTGATCATGCGATCTGCCCCTGTTTCAGATGCAGCCGCCGGTCCAGCTGGTTGGCGATACTGTCCGAATGGGTCACGAGAAACAGCGCCGCGCCACTGTCGCGCAGCAGCTCTAGCATCAGGCCCATCACCGCCTCGCTCGCGGTTTCATCAAGGTTTCCGGTCGGCTCATCCGCCAGCAGCAGCGCCGGACGCAGGGCCATGGCGCGGCCGATGGCGACCCGTTGCTGTTGTCCGCCGGATAGCTGGTCAGGATAGCGGTCCAGTAAGTTCGATAGGCCCAGCCGGTCGATCAAGCGATCTTCCCAGGAGCGGTCCCGGCGGCGGCCCAGCCGTGCGTGCAGGCTGAGGTTGCTACCAACGCTGAGGGATGGGATCAGGTTGAATTGCTGGAACACGATAGAGACCTGCCGCTGGCGTAGGGCGGCGCGCCCGGCCTCGTTCAGCCCGGACAGGGGCGTGCCTGCGATGGTGATCTCTCCGCTGTCGAAACTGTCCAGAGCCGCAGCCAGATGGAGCAGGGTGCTTTTCCCCGATCCGCTGTCCCCGGTCAGGGCCAGGCTGGATCCGGCCTCAAGGGTCAGCGAGACCGCCTGCAATACGGACGTCACACCTTGGCCTGAGGTATAACTCTTGCTCACGTCGGTAATCTTGAGAACCATATGGGTTTGTCATCCTGTCGGCGCTGGGGCGTTGGTTGATACTGGGAAACATTTAGGGGCGTTTTGTGTGCGGAACAGGGCGGCCCTGCTGGGATCGCGGCGTCAGTTCGTGACTTTGGAAATGGTGTCGGACTCTCACAGCACCGGCGCCAGCAACCGGGCCACGGGGGCGAAAAGGCGGACGGACCAGTGCTGCGCCGCGAGTGGCCGATCCAAACTGCGCGCGCGGGTGAAATCATCCTCCAGCATCGCGGCGACAGCTTCCGCCGCGCCGGTATCAAAGAACAGCGCCATGGTTTCGAAATTCAGTCGAAAAGAGCGATTGTCCATATTGGTGGTGCCGACGGCGGCGACGGTATCATCGACGACAAAGGTCTTTTGATGCATGAAACCGCCGGAATACTGCAGGACCTGAACACCGACCTTTTGCAGGTCATCGAAATAGGCGAATGAGGCCAACCATGGCAGGTAGTGGTCGACAATTCCGGGCAACAGTATGCGCACATCCACGCCGCGCAGCGCTGCGTGTTTGAGGGCGGCCACCACATCAAGGTCAGGCACGAAATAGGGCGAAGCGATCCAGACCCGGCTGTGGGCGGCAGAGATGGCCGAAAAGAACATCATCGATCCGTTTTCGGTGGTATCCCCGGGCCCTGTCGGGACGATCAGGGCGGATCGGTTTTCCGGCGACGGCTCCGGCTCCCATGTGAGCAGGTCCAGGATCGGCTCATCCGTCAGCCAGTGCCAGTCCTGCGCATAGGTCAGCTGCAGCTGTTGCACCACCGGGCCGGTCAGCTCCACATGGGTGTCGCGCCAGTCGCCAAACGCCTTGGTGTGGCTGATATATTCATCGCCGACGTTCAGCCCGCCGGTAAAGCCCACACGGCCATCGGCCACCACGGTTTTGCGGTGGTTGCGAAAGTTCAGCATGAAGCGGTGCTTGGGGCCCCTTTGGGTGCCGCGATCCACCAGATTGACGCCAGCCTGTTGCAGCTCGGCAAGATAGGAGGTGGGCAGGCCGTGGCTACCGATCCGGTCGGCCATGAACCAGACAGCAACGCCGCGCTGTCTGGCGGCGATGATGTGCCTCTTTAGGCGGCGTCCCAAATCATCGTCGCGTACGATGTAGAACTGGATCAAGAGGTAGTCGCGCGCCTCATCTATGGCGCGGAACATACTGGCGAACCCGGTTTTTCCATCAATCAGCAGGCGGAAGCCGTTGCCGGTGCAGACCTGAAAGCCAGAGACCGCTTCGAAGGGCGCAGGGTCTACGGCCACCTTCGCAGGGCTATGTGCACCCCGCACCTCGGCCATTGGCTGCATGTCCCGCACGGCGCGATGGGCGTCCTGGCGGGCAGCGCGGTAGCGTTCGAACCGGTGATGGCCAAAGATCATATAGGCGGGCAGGGCGATCAGGGGCGAGGCCAGCAGGAACACGACCCAGCCGATGGCGCCCTGCGGCGTGCGGGCGGTGCGGGCCGCGTTCAGCGCGCCCAGAACCGCTAGCCCCCACATCAGGAGGACGCCACCCGTGCTGATCGCGACCCAGAACGTCACCTGGCAAGTCCCATTATTCGGTTCCTTTCCAATGGAGTATGGCCGGGGCCTGCGCTGATTGCCAGTGGGCAGTCGCGGGGCGAGGACCGCAGGCTCTTGGGTGACCGGGAGGCCACAGGTCACACCAGAGGTGAAAACCAACCCTGTCAGGCTGGCGATTCTGCCGAGGCTGTGGAACGGTTTGCAGCATGAACCTGTTTGCTGTCCTTTCCCCTTGGCTGCGCGCATTGGCCCGCGCTGCCGCCGCATTCAACCGCAAGAACGGATGGGTGATGAGCAGTCATATCGCCATGTCGATGATGCTGGCGCTGTTCCCCTTTGTCCTGTTCACCGTCGCCCTTTCGGGGGCCGCCGCGAGCCTTTTGTCACAGGATGTCGCGATAGAGGATCTGGTGGACCTCGTCTTTGGCGGCTGGCCCGAGGAGGTTTCCAAGCCGATCCTGAACGAACTCTTCGCGGTTTTGGAGACCTCCAGCACGCAACTGGCGACGCTGGGCGGGGTTCTGGCGCTCTATTTCGCCTCCAACGGTGTCAACGCGGTGCGGGTGGCCATGGTCAATGCCTATGGCGACAACGATCCCCGGCCTTTCTGGAAGGCGCGTCTGATCTGCGCCGGGCTGGTGGTGCTGGGCGGCGCGGGCATCCTTGTGGCGGCGGTGTTCGAGGTGATCCTGCCGCTTTATGTCCGCTATATCGCAGATCTGCTGCCCTATCAGCTGGTCGGGCCGGGATGGGAGCAGGGGTTCAGTGGCGTATTGTTGTTTCTGTTGCCACTGGTCGCGGTGCTGCTGTGCCATATACTGCTGCCCGGGCAGCGGCACCGGGTATCGCAGATTCTGCCGGGGGCGGTGTTGACGGTGGTGCTGTGGTGGGCCGCGGGGATCGGTTTTGCGATCTATGTCGGATCTTTCGCGCAGTATTCGGCCACCTATGCGGGGCTAGCGGGAGCCATGGCGGCGATGATCTTTCTTTATGTGAATGCCGCGATCCTGATTTTTGGCGCCGAGTTCAACGGTGCGTTGATGCGGCTGGACCAGCCTGGCGCCGAGGCAGCAGAGGCGTCCGGCGACAGCTACGTCGAATAGTATGCACCAGCGGTTCTTGGAACATTCGGAGGAGAAAGCCTTATTGTTTCCGGTTCTGCAACAAAAAGGCAGGTTTGCCACAATTTGGTCATCGGCTGGGCGAAATACGCGGGTAGGCAAGATTCAGCCGACGCAAGAATAAGGACCGCCGCGATGCTGAAACGCCTTCAAGATCTGTTCAAGAGCCCGATGCCCGACATGGCACCGACGCCGCGTCCCCAGATGATTTTCCGCCAGTGCGAAGACGAAGGCCCAGATGCGCGTTTGCTGCGTGAGCTGGCCACCCTGTCCCTGCAGACAACGCAGCAGCCGCTGCACTAAAGAAGAGGCCTGATTGGCCCACCGGGGCGTTTAGCCCCGGAAGCCGGTGGCGATGACGAACTTTTCGGAACTGTCCGACCGCGATGCGGGCGGTTTCACATTGGCGACCTTGGTGAACTTCTGCTTCAAAAGTTTCTGCAGGTCGCCCTCGGCACCGCCGGCCAGAACCTTGGCCACGAAGGTGCCGCCCTGTTCCAGCACATCAAATGAGAAATAGGCGGCTGCCTCGCAAAGGGCCATGATCTTCAGGTGGTCGGTCTGCTTGTGGCCGGAACTGGCGGCGGCCATATCCGACATCACGACATCGGCCATGCCGCCCAGCCATTCCTTCACCTGATCGTCGGCGCCTTCATCCATGAAATCGAGCTGGTGGAACTCGGCCCCGGCCAGCGGTTCGACCTCCTGCAGGTCGACGCCGATTATGCGGCCAATGGATTTGCCCTGCTTTTCGCCCAGCGCATTGATGCGCTTGACCGCGACCTGCGCCCAGCCCCCCGGCGCGCAGCCAAGATCAACGACCCGGGCCCCCGGGACGAGGAAGCGGAACTTGTCATCCAGCTCCATGATCTTGTAGGCGGCCCGGCCGCGATAGCCTTCGGCCTGGGCGCGGCGCACGTAGGGATCGTTCAGCTGACGCTGCAGCCAGCGGGTCGAAGACAGCTTGCGCCCGCGAGCGGTCTTTACCTTGACCTTGAGGTCACGCTGGCCGCGGCCCGAAGTGTTCTTGCCGGTCGGGCTCTTGCCGGAAGGGGTCTTTGCCATCTCTTTGTACCATCTTTGCCGATGTCGGACTTTGCCAGTAAAGGCTCACTTTCCGCGGTCCATGACAGATCGGACGCGAAAACTCAAATGCCGAGGGTTCGGTCTGCGTTATTAAAAGGGTCCGTCTTCCAGAACACCGTCCGCGCTCATCTGTGCATATAGCAACCCTTCGCGCAGGCCCCGGTCCGCGACCGACAACCGGTCGGTGGGCCAGCAGCGAAGGAGAGCCTGCAGGATCGCGGCACCAGACATGATCAGCGCCTGACGGTCCTCGCCGATGCGTGGGTCACTGCGGCGCCCCTGCGGGCCGAGATCCAGATAACCGCGGATCACCTTGTCGATCTGATCACTGGTCATGCGGAGCCCATCGACCTTGGTGCGGTCATAGCGCTTCAGCCCCAAATGGGAGGCGGCGACGGTGGTCACGGTACCCGAGGTGCCGACGATCTGGAAACCTTCGCGGGCCTGCTCATCCTTATAGGGGGCAAAATCGGCGAGGTGTTCTTCGAAGAACCAGCTCATCAAGGCAAAACGGGCGGCATCGTCATCGACGTCGTTGAACTGATCGCGCAGCGTCGCCACACCCAACGGCACGGAAATCCAATCCACCACCTTGGCAGCGGGGAAGGGGCTTTCGGCGGGGTGGAACCCGGCGTGCAGGCGCATGATGGCAGACGGCCGGTCGCGGCGTGGCACCGATGATATGTCGATCCAGACCAATTCGGTCGAACCGCCGCCGATATCCACCACCAGCAGCTGTTCCGTCTTGGTCGACACCAGCGGTGCGCAGGAGATGACCGCCAGACGTGCTTCTTCCTCGGGCTGGATGATTTCAAGCGTCAGACCGGTTTCCCGTTTGACCTGCCGGATGAAATCGCGCGCGTTCTTGGCACGGCGACAAGCCTCGGTGGTGACGAGCCGCATGCGGCGTACCTTGTTGCGCTTGAGTTTTTGCTGACAAATACGCAGCGCCTGAATGGTGCGCGACATCGACGAACGGGACAGACGCCCAGTCCGTTCAAGGCCGGTCCCCAGCTGGACCGACTTGGAAAAGCTGTCCACTACGTGAAAGCCACTGCCATTGGGCTGGGCGATCAGCATGCGACAACTGTTTGTGCCTAGATCCAATGCAGCATAAAGCGCATCCGGATCCGGACGGGCTGGTACAGGGGTTTCAACCGCCTTGGGAAACGCGCCCGCACCTTTGGAACGCCTGGGCGCCATGATTCACGCCCTCCGATTATCGTGTTGGTTTTAGGATATGTTCACAAAGACGTTTGTGCAAGGGCGGCGGCGCCCGGATCGACGCTTTCCTTGTACCGGTTAACGGCGCTGCTCCGGCCCTTGTTTCGGCGTTCAGCCTGTGTTGCCAGGGGCTTGTGCAGGGTCTTGGCGACAACCTCATAAGCTTGATGAGAATTATGAGGATGCCCCTCTGTGGCCATGCGGGCCCGGAGAATGTATTCAGAGCCAGAGCAAAAGGTCGCTCAAACCCCAAGTGTTGTCGAAAACCGGCACCCGCGTTTCAGGATCGCATTCTAGAAACGCAGCAGAACAGACGCAAAGCAAAGGACCCGACATGCCTGACGTCACCATCGTATACTGGCGCGATATCCCGGCTCAGGTCATCGTGGGCAAGGGCCGCCGCGGCGCCAAACGCCAGCTCGAAGAACGGTTCGAGCAGGCCATTGACCGCGCAGCGATGAAGGTGAACGCCAAGGATGCGGACGCCTATCTCGCGGAATGGCGCAAGGCGGCTCCCTTTGCGGCGGAGGGCGATCCGGCAGAGATCGCCGAAGCCGAAGCGGTACGTCTGGAAGGAGAGTTCGATCAGGAGCGTCTGAAAGCCCTGATCGCGAATGACGGATGGGCGTGAGCCTGACACCACTATGGGAGGCCGTGATGGCTTTGTTGAACTTCAAGAAACGCGAGGCCACCAGCCCGCAGCCCGTCAACCCGCAGGTCGAAGCCTTCCTTGACGGATATTCGATCGAGGTGATGCCGCGCACCGCTACCAAGGTCGAGGATTTCCGCGACCTGCTGCCCGCAGGCACCCGCGTCTATATCGCCCATATCGAAGGCACGCCCATCGAAGACATGGTCGAGACCGCCAAGCGCCTGAATGCCGAAGGCTTTCCCGTCATGCCGCACTTCCCGGCGCGGATCATCAAAGACGAGGCGACCCTGGCGGACTGGATCGCGCGCTATCAGGGCGAGGCTGACGTCAAGCAGGCGCTGCTTCTGGCCGGTGGTGTGGCGCAGCCGCACGGTGCCTTCGACAGCTCGATGCAGCTCCTGGAAACCGGACTGTTCGACAAGGCGGGTTTCTCCAACCTGCACGTCGCGGGCCACCCCGAAGGCAACAAGGACATCGATCCGGACGGTTCCTCGAAGAATGTGATGGAAGCGGTTCTTTGGAAACAGAAATTCTCGGAGCGCACCGATGCCAAGATGGCGCTGGCGACTCAGTTCGCCTTTGAGGCAAAGCCGATCATCGAATGGGCTGACGGTCTGAAAGAAGCCGGTGTCGACCTGCCGATCCACATCGGTATCGCCGGTCCGGCCAAGCTGCAGACGCTGATCAAATTCGCCATCGCATGTGGTGTGGGTCCGTCCCTGAAGGTGCTGCAGAAACGTGCCATGGACGTGTCCAAGCTGCTGCTGCCCTATGAGCCGACCGACGTCGTTGCCGAGCTTGCAGCCCACAAGGCCGCGAACCCGGATTTCAACATTACCAATGTACACTTCTTCCCGCTGGGCGGCATCAAGACCAACGCCACCTGGGCCATCAACAACGGCGGCGCCTCGGCGCAGCCAGTCAACTCCCAAGGATAAGACATGACCCGTACTGTCGTAGAATCAAAAACAAAAACCGCTGTCCTGGGCTTTGATGAGCCGTTCTGCGTGATCGGCGAACGGATCAACCCGACAGGCCGTAAAAAACTGGCAGCAGAGCTGGAAGCGGGCGATTTCTCCACCGTTGAGAAAGACGCACTGGCACAGGTGGCGGCCGGGGCCAATATCCTCGATATCAACGCGGGCGTTGTTTATAATTCCAACCCCAACCCGAACGAGACAGAGCCGCCGCTGATGACCAAGATCATTGAGCTGGTGCAGGGTCTGGTCGATGTGCCGCTGTGCATCGACAGCTCGGTCCCCGAGGCGCTTGAGGCCGGTCTGGCTGCCGCGCAGGGTCGCCCGCTGCTGAACTCGGTCACCGGTGAGGAAGAGCGCCTGGAACTGGTTCTGCCGCTGGTCAAGAAATACAACGTGCCGGTGGTTGCGATCTCGAACGACGACACCGGGATCTCGGAAGATCCCGACGTGCGTTTCGCCGTGGCCAAGAAGATCGTCGAACGCGCTGCTGATTTCGGTATCCCCGCGCATGACATCGTGGTCGACCCGCTGGTAATGCCGATCGGGGCCATGGCGACCGCTGGTCATCAGGTCTTTACCCTGGTGCGTCGCCTGCGCGAAGAACTGGGTGTGAACACCACCTGCGGTGCGTCGAACATCTCCTTTGGTCTGCCGAACCGCCACGGCATCAACAACGCCTTCCTGCCGATGGCAATGGGCGCTGGCATGACCTCTGCGATCATGAACCCGGTGGCGCTGCCGGTGACGCAAAAGGCGATTGCCGAGAAGAAGGAACAGGTAACCGCCGCTGGTATCATCCTGCCCGAAGGCATGGACGATGAGACCTTCGTCACCTTGTTCGGTCTCGGCTCGACCAAGCCGCGCGCGGGCAAGGAGATGGAAGCGATCCGCGCTGCCAACCTCTTGACCAACAATGATCCGCACGGCGGTGCCTGGATTGCCGCCAACAAGGCGCCCGCAAAGGCTGGCGAAGAAGGCCGTGGCCGCGGTGGCCGCACCGGTGGCCGTCGCCGCCGCGCCTGAACTTGATAACAATATCGTGAGGGGAGGCCGGGATTTGTCCCGGCCTTTTCTTGTGTGCGGTCTGGGGGCACCGTATTTTGACAAACGGAGCAGGGGCGACATTGTCCTGTGCGTCTGCTTCCTGAGCCAAACGTTGCGGGTGCGATCGGATTGCGCACAAACCTTTGGCAAAAGGTTATCTTCAGACTTCGTTAGCGGTGATCCATTTACAGATTACAACAGAGGAATGGTTACCCATGGTCATTTGGGTGACGTGTCCGAGCTGCAAGGGAAGCAACGGGTGAAACGACTTCAGGCGACCGATTTCTATTCCATGCTGGATGCGATTGGCATGGCGGTGATCGTTTTGGAGGTCGGCGACGATGGGATCCCCCGATATGTCGCGATGAATACGCGCGCACGGGCCATTTCGAAACTTCCGGCAGAGGGTTGGTTTGGCAAGACTGCGATGGAAGTATTTGGCGGTTCCACCGGCGAGCGGGCTCTTGCCAAGCATATCGAAGTGGCGCGCGCTGCCGAAGAGGTAACCTATGAGATCAATCTCCCTGCGGTCCACAAGGAACGATACATCCGCACGACTATGAGCCCTGTCTTCGACGAGACAGGCAAGCTGACGCACCTTGTCGGCTCGTCAGCAGATGTCACGTCGGAACGTGAACGCGACGCGGCTTTGGAGCTGGCCAAGATCGCAAAGCAGGAGGCGGAGGCGGCCAGCCAGGCCAAGGAAAGGTTCCTGGCTGAGATGAGCCATGAGATCCGGACGCCGATGAATGGCATCCTTGGGATCTGCGAATTGCTGCAAGACACCAATCTGGATGAAGAACAGTCCCTGCTTGCCAATACGATCCTGAGTTCCACCAATGCTTTGCTGAAGATCGTCAACGAAGTTCTGGATTTCTCGCAAATCATCGCGGACAAGATTTCACTGCACTATGAACCCTTTTCATTGCGTGATCTTGTTGATGAAATCGTCACGCTTTTCTCCGCCAAGACCTCGTTCAAGGGGCTTGAGTTTCGCTTGGATTATCCTGATGCCGTGCCATCCGTTTTCGTAGGGGACGCCAGCAAGACCCGACAGATCCTTTTGAACGTGATCGGAAATGCGATCAAATTCACCGACGAAGGTTATGTATCGCTGGCGGTTTCCTATGATCCGGCTTCCGCAAGGGGGCCATTGCAATTCGTGGTTTCGGATACCGGCTGCGGGATCGAGGAAAGTAAGCTGCGTTCGATCTTTTCGGCCTACGAGCAAGCCGCCAGCTCGCCGCAGGCGCAGGCAGAGGGCACGGGGCTGGGCCTTGCAATCTCGCGGGCGCTGATCGAACGGATGGGGGGCGACATCACCGTCGACTCGGCGCCAGGACAGGGCGCGCGTTTCTTTCTTTGGTTGAACCTTGCGCCAGATATGGCTGATCCGCGGCGGGCAGAGACTGCGGGGAAGGCAGTCCTCAATCAGATCAACGGTGGGCTGGAACGGGAAGCTGGGATCGACACCGGTATCGCATCGGATCGGCTGCATGGGATGAAGATCCTTGTAGCCGAGGACAACAAGACCAACCAGATGGTCGTGGACAAGATGCTCCAGAAACTGGGGGCGCAGGTCCGTCTTGCGGAAAACGGTGCTGCCGCCGTCGAAAACTATCTGGGCGCGGACTACGACCTGATCCTTATGGATCTTTCCATGCCGGTCATGGGCGGGCTGGAGGCGGCGCGCAGGATCAGACAGCACGAGACAGAAACCGGCCGCGCCGAATGCCGGATCGTTGCGCTGACGGCGAATGCCCAGAAAAGCGACACAAGGGCCTGTTTCGAGGTTGGCATGAATGGATTCCTGACCAAGCCGTTTCGCAGGGCCGAACTTCTGGCCTGTCTCGCTTCACTCGACTGAGGTCTGGTCGGGGCCTGTGGTGTCGGCTGTAGGGTACGTGATGGACGGCAGTCAAAGCGATCGCGTGTTTGGGACGGCCGCAACCTGGCTACGTGATGTGATTCAATCCGATCCTCACCTGGGCTTTGGCCAGCAATCTTGGGGCAAAGGGGCGCAACGTGAAAAAACGTCCCGGTAACCACTACCGGGACGTATAGCGTCAAGCCCCAGTGGAGCACAGTTTTGGGGGAGCGGATTAGCCGCGCCGACGCCTGCGTCTGCGCCCGCCGTCTGCCGCGCCATCGCCGCCGCCGGTGTTGAAGTTGACCTCTGGCAGGGTGACCACCGTTTCCAGGATCGGGAATGGCTCGACCGAGTTCGGGATGGCCGAGGCATTGACGAAATGTTCCTGAAACCGGGGCTCGACTGCGGTTTCCACCTTTTCGATCTGGCGCACGGTTTCTTCGATTTCGCGGCGGGCCTCGGTGTTCAGAAGCGCAATCCGCGCCCCTGTGCCTGCGGCGTTGCCTGCACTTGTGACCTTTTCCAACGGACAATCGGGGATCATGCCCAGAACCATCGCGTGTTTGGCCGAGATATGGGCGCCAAAGGCGCCGGCCAGCACCACGCGGTCCACGGTGTCGACGCCGAATTTGTCCATCAGCAACCGCGCGCCAGAGTAGAGCGCCGCCTTGGCCATCTGGATCGCCCGGATGTCCGGGTTGGTGACAGTAATCGTCGGACCGCCATCGGCAGATCCATCCCAGAGCACATAGGCGTTGGTGCGCCCGTCCTGAATACAGCGGCTGGAGCCGGTCTGTTCTGCCGAACCGATGAGACCAGAGGCATCAAGAACACCGGCAAGGCGCATTTCGGCAATCGCTTCGATAATGCCTGAGCCGCAGATGCCGGTAATGCCGGTGGTGGCAATCGCCTCGGTAAACCCGTCCTCATCCGACCAGAGCTCCGATCCGATGACGCGGAACCGCGGTTCCTTGGTTTCGGGATTGATCTCGACCCGCTCGATAGCGCCGGGCGCGGCGCGCTGACCGCTGGAGATCTGCGCGCCCTCGAAGGCTGGACCTGTGGGGGACGAGCAGGCGAGGACCTTTTCCGTATTGCCCAGCAGGATCTCCGCATTGGTGCCCACATCAACCACCAGCACCAGATCCTTGGATTTATCCGGTGCTTCGGACAGGGCCACGGCGGCAGCATCGGCGCCCACGTGGCCGGCGATGCAGGGTAGCAGGTAGACACGCGCTGCGGGGTGGATGTTGAGATCCAGCTCGCTGGCACGCAGGGACAAGGCGTTCGAGGTCGCTAGGGCAAAGGGCGCCTGACCCAGTTCGAACGGATCAATGCCAAGGAACAGGTGGTGCATCACCGGGTTGCAGACAAAGACCGCATCGACGATCAGCGTCTGATCAATCCCGGCCTCTGCCGAAATCTGAGTGAACAGCTGCGCCATTCCTTCGCGGACCGCGCGGGTCATCTCCTGATCGCCGCCCTTGTTCATCATTGCATAGCTGACCCGGCTCATCAGATCCTCACCAAAGCGGATCTGCGGGTTCATGATGCCGGAGGAGGCGACGACCTCGCCGGTTTTCAGATCGCACAGATGGGCCGCGATGGTGGTGGAGCCCAGGTCAACCGCCAGCCCATAAAGCGAGCCTTCGTAGAGGCCAGGCCAGATATGCATGATGCGCGGCGGTGTGTTGCTGTCGCCCAGATGCACCGCGACGGTGACCTTCCAGCCGCCCTTGCGCAGGACGGGCTGCATGGTTTGCAGGATTTGCAGATCGCACTGGACGTTCTCGATCTCCCACTGGACCCGCAGGGCCTCGGCCAGCCGCTCCAGATCGCCCGAGGGTTTATGCATGTCGGGCTCTTCGACCTCGACGTAGAACAGGCGGGTCGACGGGTTCATCACGATGTCGCGCGCCTCGGCCCGTTTGCGGACCACCTGCCGGTGGACCTGGCTTTCGGGAGGAACGTCAATCACCACGTCGCCTTCGATCAGGGCCTGGCAGCCAAGGCGACGGCCATCGATCAGGCCGCGCTTGTCCTTGTAGCGCTGTTCAACCTTGTTCCATGGGCTCAGCGCGTCGTCCTGCACGGAGACGCCGAGTTTCGAGAATTCGCCATAGGAGGGGGTGATCTGACATTTCGAGCAGATGCCCCGGCCACCGCAGACGGAATCCAGATCGACCCCAAGCTGCCGCGCAGCTGTCAGAACCGGGGTTCCGGCGGGGAACCGGCCGCGTTTGCCGGAGGGGGTAAACACAACGAGAGGATCGTCAGCCATGCCTGTGCCTTTTCACTAGAATTCTGTGGCGGAGCATAAGTTCTTTTTGCCCAAGGGAAAGGCGGCCCGCGTCATTTTTGGGCCTGGTTCCGGCATTTTTCAAAAATGAGCATCTGAGATGCGTCTTGAGCCTGCCGTACGCCCCGTTTGCCTGACCCGGAGGCCCTTGCAACGGGATTTGATCTATTTCTTGTCGTGGCCTCTTTTCCCTCCCGGGCTTCTGTGCCATAGGGTCACCGCCAAACGGGGTTTTGCATGGGGATGACAAATGCAGATTCGTGAGGCTCTCACATTTGATGATGTTCTTCTGGTTCCGGGGGCATCCGAAGTGCTGCCCAGCACGGCGGACACACGCACCCGCGTGACACGCTCGATTTCGCTCAACATTCCGCTGCTCAGCTCGGCCATGGACACGGTGACCGAGGCCCGCATGGCGATTGCCATGGCGCAGGCCGGTGGCATGGGCGTCATTCACAAGAACCTCGATACCGAAGAGCAGGCCCGGCAGGTACGCCGGGTCAAGCGTTTCGAAAGCGGTATCGTCTATAATCCCATCACCCTGACGGCGGATCAGACCCTTGCCGATGCCAAGGCGCTGCAGGAACGCTATCGCGTGACCGGCTTTCCGGTGGTTGACAGCGATGGCCGTGTGGTCGGCATTGTGACCAATCGCGACATGCGCTTTGCGAGCGATGACAACACGCCGGTTTCGGTGATGATGACATCGGACAAACTGGCGATCCTGCAAGAGCCTGCCGACCGCGAAGAGGCGAAATCGCTGATGAAGGCGCGCCGGATCGAAAAGCTGCTGATCACCGACAAATCGGGCAAGCTGACCGGTCTTCTGACCCTGAAAGACACCGAGCAGGCGGTTCTGAACCCCACCGCTTGCAAGGACGATTTGGGCCGTCTGCGCGTCGCAGCGGCCAGCTCGGTTGGCGATTCTGGCTTTGAGCGCTCCGAGGCGCTGATCGATGCCGGTGTCGACATTGTTGTGGTTGATACCGCCCACGGCCATTCGGCAGGCGTGATCGAAGCTGTCAAACGGATCAAGGCGCTTTCGAACGAAGTGCAGGTGATTGCTGGTAACGTCGCCACCGCCGAAGCGACCCGCGCGCTGATTGATGCGGGCGCGGATGCCATCAAGGTCGGGATCGGCCCGGGCTCGATCTGCACGACCCGCATGGTGGCCGGTGTTGGCGTGCCGCAGCTGACCGCTGTGATGGATTGTGCCAGCGCGGCAGGCGACACTCCGGTGATCGCCGATGGCGGCATTAAGTTCTCCGGCGATTTTGCCAAGGCGATTGCCGCCGGCGCCTCCTGCGCCATGGTTGGCTCGATGATCGCCGGCACCGATGAAAGCCCGGGCGAGGTGATCCTGTATCAGGGCCGCTCGTTCAAGAGCTATCGCGGCATGGGTAGCCTTGGCGCCATGGCGCGCGGCTCGGCCGACCGGTATTTCCAGAAGGACGCGGCCAGCGACAAGCTGGTGCCCGAAGGGATCGAAGGTCAGGTGCCCTACAAAGGTTCCGCAGGCGCGGTCATTCACCAGTTGGTCGGCGGTCTTCGCGCGGCCATGGGCTATACCGGCTGTGCGACCGTCGAAGAGATGCGCCGTAACTGCAATTTCGTGAAGATCACTGGCGCCGGCCTCAAGGAAAGCCACGTGCACGACGTTCAGATCACACGCGAAAGCCCGAACTACCGGATCGGATGATCTTGATGCGCAGTACTGTGACAGCGTCAGCGAAGATCGGGGCCGGGGCGTGACCCCGGCGGCCCGCCTGCAGGCGGCGATCGAGGTCCTGGATCAGGTGATCGCAGGCGAGGCGGCGGAGAAGGCTTTGACCGGCTGGGCCCGGCGCAGTCGCTTTGCGGGCTCCAAGGATCGCGCGGCAGTGCGCGATCACGTCTTCACGGCGCTGCGCTGCTTTCGCTCCCATGCGGTTCTGGGTGGCAGCCTGACGGGCCGGGGCCTGATCCTTGGCGGTCTGCGCGAGGCGGGCGTCGATCCGGCCGATATGTTCACAGGTGAAGGCTACGCGCCCCCGCCGCTGAATGCAGAAGAACAGGCACCAGCAGCGGAGTTCGCAAGCTCTGCAGAGGAACTCGATATTCCGGACTGGCTCTGGTCCTCTTTTTCCAGCAGCCTTGGGGATAATGCCGAGGCCGCAGCGCAGGCGCTCCGCCAGCGCGCGCCGGTGCATCTGCGGGTGAATCTTCGCAAGGGCAGCGTCGCGGAGGCCCGCGCCGCGCTGGAGGAGGAGGGGATCTCAACCGAGCCCCATGCTGCTTCACCCACCGCGCTGGAGGTCACCGAAGGCGCCCGCAAACTGCGTAACGGGGCGGCCTATAACAATGGTTTGGTTGAGCTGCAGGATGCCGCGAGCCAAGCGGTGGTGGATATGCTGCCGCTGCGTGATGGCCTGTCCGTGCTGGACTACTGCGCCGGAGGCGGTGGCAAGTGCCTCGCCATGGCGGCGCGTGCCCAAATCCGCCTGACAGCCCATGACATCGATCCCCGCCGGATGAAGGATCTGCCGGAGCGGGCATCGCGCGCCGGGGTTCAGATCAGCTGCCAGCCGACCGAGGCGGTCCGCTCTGCTGCGCCCTTTGATCTGGTGCTTTGCGATGCGCCCTGTTCCGGCTCCGGCTCCTGGCGGCGCGCACCCGAAGGCAAATGGCGCCTGACGCCGGAGCGGCTGGACGAGATCCGGGCCATTCAGGCCAAAATTCTGGATGAGGCGGCCGAACTTACAGCGCCAGACGGTGTGCTGGCGTATGCCACCTGCTCCATGCTGGAGACGGAGAACGACGATCAGATCCGTGCCTTCCTGTCCCGCAGCCCGGAATGGCAACTGATCGGCGAAAAAGCCTGGGGGGTGCAGGATGGCACTGATGGCTTCTTCGCAGCGATGTTGACGCGGTCGAAGGCTGATTGATAAGTATCTGTCAACAAAAGCCGCTGCACCATTAACGTGGCCTTAACCTTGATGGCGGCGTATTGGCGGCATCTTGTCTTTTTTCGGAGCCGTAATGACAGGTCGCCCCACTTCCTCCGTTCCTTCATTGCGGGTGAATACCCCAGAGAATAAACGCCTTTTGATCGTTCTGCTGCTGGCAGGCGCAATGCTGGTGGCGCCTTGGGCGCTTGAGTGGCCTGACCGGGTCGCGCGCGGAATGCTCGCCGTTTCGCTGACTCTGGTGGCGGTGGCGCTTCTGATGGTTCTGCAATCCAGGGTGCGACTGAATGCCCGGGCGATGGCGACGGATCTTCTGACCGGTTTCATCGAAAAGGACGCCACGCCCACCTTCGTTACCGATGTGGACGGCAGCATTCACGCCTGCAACGAGGCCGCCGTGAAGCGGTTTTCCGAAGGCAAACAGGAAACCCTTGCCGGCACATTGCGCTCGGTTCTGGCCAATCCGACGGCAGTACTGTTCCGCCTGCAAAGCCAGGCGGCAAAAAGCGGTGCTGCGCGTGAGGATATCGTCACCCGGCGCGGTCATGTCCGTCTCGCGGTGCACCAGATGCAGGGCGGCAGCTTTTTGTGGCGGGTTGAGGATATTGCCGAACGCAGCGGCGGCAGCGGGCGCGGTGCCGAGGCGGTGCCGATCCCGATGATCACCGTGGGCCGGTCCGGCGCGGTTTTGTTCATGAACGAGGCCGCCCGCAAACTGATCGGCGAACGGGTCAAATCCACCGAGCGCCTGTTTACGGCGTTGCCGGTCAATCCCGGTCAGCTCAATACCATCATGACCCAATCCGGGCCGGTGGACGTCTTGGTGACCGAGCTGAACCGCACCCAGGGCCGCAGCGAGCTTTACCTGATGGAGGTGGATACCTCCGGGCTCAGCGCTTCCAGCTCTGGGTTCGAAAGCCTGCCCGTGCCCTTCCTGAAAGTGGCGCCCAGCGGCGATATCCTGTCTCTCAACAAGATGGCCCAGCGTCTGCTGGCGGTGGAGCCGCGCGACGATCTGAAACTCGGTCAGCTGATGGAGGGACTGGGGCGCCCGATGTCCGATTGGCTGCGCGATACGGCCGCAGGGCTGGCCTCTAACAAGTCCGAATTCCTGCGCCTATCGCGCCGTGACCGCGAGGTTTTCGTACAGGTGACCCTGACGCGCACCTTCGAAGAGGGCGCGCCGGTGTTGATCGCGGTGCTGAACGATGCGACCGAACTGAAGACGCTTGAGGCGCAATTCGTGCAAAGTCAGAAAATGCAGGCCATCGGCCAGCTTGCCGGCGGCGTTGCGCATGACTTCAATAACCTGCTGACCGCCATTTCTGGCCATTGTGACCTGCTGCTGCTGCGCCACGATCAGGGCGATCAGGACTATGGTGATCTGATCCAGATTCATGAAAACGCCAACCGGGCGGCCTCCCTTGTCAGCCAGCTTCTGGCGTTTTCGCGCAAGCAGACCCTGCAGCCCGAAATCCTGGACGTGCGCGACACGCTGTCGGACCTGACGCATCTGCTGAATCGTCTGGTCGGGGAAAAGGTGACTCTGACGCTCAGCCATGATCCGGTGATGCGCTCGATCCGGGCGGACAAACGCCAGCTGGAACAGGTGCTGATGAACCTTGTGGTGAACGCCCGCGATGCGATGCCCAATGGCGGTGAAATCCGCGTCGAGACCGAAGCGGTTACCCTGACGGCACCGCTGGAACGCGACCGGGCCAAGGTGCCTGCGGGCGATTGGGTCACCATTCGGGTGTCAGACGAAGGTGTCGGGATCGATCCGGACAAGATGCAGAAGGTGTTCGAGCCCTTCTACACCACCAAACGCACGGGTGAGGGCACCGGTCTGGGCCTGTCGACCGCCTATGGCATTATCAAACAGACCGGTGGCTATATCTTCATCGACTCGGTCAAGGATCATGGCACCCGCTTCACCCTGTTTTTCCCGGTGCACAAGCAAGACGCCGTAGAGCATGCCCCAGTCGAGGCACCCGTCGAGGAAACCGCCGCGCCGCAGCATGGCGAGGGTGTAGTGTTGCTGGTCGAGGATGAGGCGCCGGTGCGCGCCTTTGCATCGCGCGCGCTGCGGATGCGCGGCTATACGGTGCTGGAGGCAGAATCCGCCGAAGACGCGCTGCGCACGCTGGAGGATCCGGGACTGAGCGTCGATGTCTTTGTCACGGACGTTGTGATGCCGGGCATGGATGGCCCCAGCTGGGTACGGGAGGCACTGAAAGAACGCCCCGATACCCGTGTTGTCTTCGTTTCCGGCTATGCAGAAGGCGCCTTTGGCGAAACGGACCCGGATGTGCCGAACTCGGTGTTTCTGCCCAAACCCTTCTCGCTGAGCCAGCTGACCGAAACGGTACACGCCCAACTTCACTGACGCTGCGCAGGCGCTGCCTGCTTTCGGCGGTCAGTATTTTTCTGACGAAAGGCGTCGGCGTTAGTCGCCGATGCTGTCGTAGAGTTCGAAATCCGCCGCACGCTTACGCCGCAGGATGGCTTCGACCTTGGGATCCAGTGTCAACTCCATGGCGGGGCTGACGTTCTGGCGGTCGGTTGCGATCTTCATATCAAGCCGTTCCTCCAGAAAGGCTGTGAGCGCGGGCTGGTCTTCATATCTGAACAGATGCGTCACTGCGCAACCATTTCGCTGTGGCTCCAGGAACTTAGCCTGACTTCCCACATCGGCAAATTTCGGCACATCGCCTTTGCAATAGGCTCGGACGAAATCGTTGAAACTGATCCCTTTGGTCGAATTCGGGGACCCATCCAGAAACGGCCGTTGACGAAACCGGTACCAGCTGCCCAGCCAGCTGATCGGCTCACGCATCACGGCGGCCAGCTCCAGCTCAACACCGCAGACACGTTCGAACATCGGCCGGAACCAGCGGTTGTAGCGGAACACCGGCGCATGTTTCAGCTGCGGCGGATCGGAGACCACGAAATCAGCACGATCCCGCAGCGCGGCCTGATAGGCCGTAGTGCCGGTTTTCGGAACCGAAAGAAGAACCAGCCGTTCGTCATAAAATACAAGCATTGCCACAGGGCTCCGAAAGGAAATCAATCTAAGACATACTATCAGATTGCACGTGTCACAATTCTTCCATTCAAAGGACAACAAAAGCGCCGCGAGAGCTTTGATGCGGTAGAGTGCAGTGCATTTCGTGTGGTCAGCTTAATACCTCGTGGAGGCCTTCGCTATTGAGGCAATGCTGCAAAGCACCTGATTTTCGGTCTGGAAAGCGGGAAGAGATGGTAAATTCTCCGCTCTGAAATAGCGCAAAGCGACATCGAACGTTGCGGAAACGCGGCATTTTTGCCCATCATTCAGAATTCGAAGTCTCGCCGAATTCTGGCCATTTTTGTAAAATAGGCAGATGTCGTGGGAAAAGGCAGGTCTTATTAGTGCTCCTTGAAAGTTTGGCAGGTGTGTCCCGTTCTTGCGGGTTTTTCTTATCGGGGGCAGGGGCGTGAAACAGCGGCTTCTGGTACTTGGCTGCGGCTTTGTGGCCGACCTTTATATGCGGTCCTTGGCGGTTATGCCGGGGATCGAGATCGCGGGCGTGTTTGATACCGACAAACAACGGCTCAAAAACTTCTGCAGCTACTGGAACCTGCCGCTTGCACCAACGTTTGAAGCATTGTTGCAAAGCGCGCCGGGCGCGCTCGTTCTCAACCTGACAAATCCAGGATCCCACTTTGAAACCAGCCGCGCCTGTCTGGGTGCGGGCCACCCGGTATATTCCGAAAAACCCCTGGCGACGACCTTTCCTGAGGCCAAAGAACTGGTGGATCTTGCCATTAGCCGCGGCTTGCAGATCGCTTCGGCCCCTTGCTCGGTCCTGGGGGAAGCGGCGCAAACTCTTGGTCAGGCTCTCCGCAACAATACCGCAGGCACTCCGCGCGCTATCTATGCCGAGCTGGATGACGGGTTCATCACCCAGGCCGAATACCACAAATGGCAGACGGAGAGCGGCGCGCCTTGGCCTTATGAGGATGAATTCCGGATTGGCTGCACGCTCGAACACGCAGGCTATTACCTGGCCTGGCTGATCAGCTGGTTCGGAGCGGTCCGCACGGTAGTTGCCGCCAGCGCCGAAGCTGTTCCGGGCAAGGAGGGGCACGGACCGCATGCGCCGGATCTGTCGGTGGCGACCCTGTTTTTCGAGAACGGCCCGGTCACGCGACTGACCTGTTCCTTTGTTGCGCCGCACAACCACCAGATCCAGATCGTCGGCGACGCAGGCGTGCTGAGCTGCGATGAAGCCTGGGACAATGATGCGAAAATCCGGTTCGCACGGCGTATCAAACTAAGGCGGCGCCTGATGGAATCGCCGTTGAAGAAACGGATCCGGCTCAAGCAGCCAACCCATCCCAAGGTTAGGAAGTGGGGGGCTGCGGCGATGAATTTCATGCTTGGCCCTGACGAAATGCTATCCGCGCTTGCCGAAGGACGCCCGGGGCGGCTGTCCGGTGATTTCGCCCTGCACCTGACCGAAGTCACGCTGGCCATCCAGAACGCAGGCGAGTTCAGCGGAGCCCAGACCATGACAACCCGCTGCGATGCGATGGAGCCGATGCCATGGGCGCAGTGAACCGTATCCTGATCACCGGCGCGAGCGGCTTTGTCGGCTCCGCTGCCCTGCGCGCCGCCCGCGATCAGGGGATCGAGGTGATCGCGCTATACCGCGGCCTGCCGCACGCCGCGTGGGAGGATGATCTCGGCATCACTGCAGTAAAGCTGGATCTAACCGCAGCAGACGCCACCGAACGGCTGAGCCCACTTGTCAGCGAAGTCGGGTCAATCATCCATGCCGCAGCGCATCTGGGTGATGATGCGGCGGCGCACGACCGTGTGACCCTGGGGGGGACGCAAGCGCTGCTTTCTGCTCTGGAAAACTGGTGCGGCACGTTCGTGCTTGTCTCTTCCATTGCGGTCTACGACACGGTGGCGCTTGCCCCCGGTGACGCTCTGGACGAAACCTGCGCTCTCGCAACCGCCCAGAAAGCCCGTGATGCCTATTCTAAGGCGAAGCTCACACAGGAAGCGCTGGTCCAAGAGGCTATGCCCGATGCCTGGCTGATCCGGCCCGGTGCGGTTTGGGGGGCCGGACGAACGTGGAACGCTCTGCTGGGGTTCTGGGCATCAAAGGTTTTCGTGCAGATCGGCAAGGACGGCGCCTTGCCTTTGGTTCATGTTTATCACCTTGGCGAAACCCTGATCCGGGCGGCGCAAAAGGAACCAAAGGGAACGGTGTCGATCAATGTGGTGGACGATGATCTACCTGACCGGAGGCGGTTTGTGTCGGTGCACAAAACTCTGACTGGCTGGCCCAAGTTCGTCCTTCCCATCACCTATGACGTTTGGCTGAAGCTGGCGCGCCTGTTGCGGCCGATATCAGCGGGGCTGCCGGGGTTGTTTCAGGAACCGATTATTCGCGCACGGCTGATGCCGCTGCGCTATCCCAACGCGGCCTTGCGGGCCACATTGGGTGGCAAGGATCACGCCCCATTCGAAGAGATGATGGCACAGAGCATCGCAGGTGAGCCATGACATTGCCCAAGCTTGCCTATCTGACCGGAGAGTATCCGCGCGCTTCGGATACCTTTATCCAGCGTGAAGTCGCGGCGTTGCGGGCGCTGGGTCATGATGTCCTGACCTGCTCGATCCGCACCACGGGGGCCGAGCACCTAGTGGGGCCAGAGCAGCGCCAGGAGCATGCCTTGACCTTCAAGGTACTGGGCGCCTGCAAAAAGCCCCTGCGCCTGCTGCGCGCGCATCTGCGCTGGATGCGAAATCCCGGCCGTTATATCACTGCCTTGCGACTGGCCTGGAAAACGGCGCCTCGAGGGGTAAAGGGGCGCCTCTATAACCTGATCTACTTCCTTGAGGCGGGCGTTTTGGCGGATGAGCTGCGCCGACAGGAGGTCGATCATCTGCACAATCACATCGCCACTGCCGCTTGCACTGTGGCAATGCTGGCCTCGGAACTGTCGGGCATCCCCTACAGTTTCACGATCCACGGGCCGGACATCTTTTTCAATCCGAACCATTGGCGGATCGATGAAAAGGCCGCGCGGGCGCGGTTTGTTGCCTGCATCAGCGAATTCTGCCGATCACAGCTGATGTGTTTTGCCGATCAATCCCATTGGGCGCGCTTTCATATCATTCATTGCGGCATTGACCCAGGCCGCTACACTTCTGCGCCTCACAAGGGTGCAAACCTGCTCTTCGTCGGGCGGCTCGCCGCGGTCAAGGGGCTGCCAATTCTGCTTGATGCGTTGCGGGACCTCTCTGGCGACTGGAAACTGACGGTGATCGGAGATGGTCCGGATCGCGCCGCGCTTGAGGCGCAGGCACAGGGGCTGAATGTCGATTTTCTGGGTTACCGTTCGCAATCTGAAGTCGCAGAAGCGCTTTCGAACACCGACGTCTTTGTCCTGCCCAGCTTTGCCGAAGGGGTGCCCGTGGTTCTGATGGAGGCAATGGCCTCGGCGGTGCCGGTTGTTGCAACAAGGATTGCAGGAATACCGGAACTGGTGGATCACGCCACCAGCGGGCTGCTGGTACCGCCCGGCGATCCGCAAGAGCTGCGCGCGGCCCTTGAACGTATGTTGGCGGACAGCAAGGCCCGGCAGGACATGGGGCTGGCGGGTCGTGCAAAGGTGTCCGACGATTTCAACATTCATACCGAAGCCGCCCGCCTATCCCGACTGTTTGCCAGCTATGCAGGCGGCAGCCCCGTTCTGGAGAAGCGTCCATGACGCCGGTCGATATCGTTCTCATTGGGCGCAACGAGGGCGCGCGTCTGATTGCATGTCTCGACTCGGTCCAGGGGCAGGCTCGGCACATTGTCTATGTGGACAGCGGCTCAGACGATGACAGCCTTCACGAGGCACGCAAGCGCAACGCCAAAGTGGTGGAGTTGGATATGTCGATCCCCTTCACCGCGGCGCGTGCGCGAAACGCGGGGTTTGACGCGCTGGAGGATCCCGAGTTTGTCCTGTTCATCGATGGCGACTGTGTTCTGGCATCCGGGTTCGTAGAGGCCGCGCGCGATTATCTGAACGATCATCCAGAGGTCGACATGGTAACCGGCTGGCGCTCCGAGATCCATCCGGAGGCCAGCCCCTATAACCTTCTCTGTGATTGGGAATGGCATCGTCCGCCGGGCGAAATCATGGCCTGCGGCGGCGATATGATGGTTCGTGCTGCGCTATGGCAGGCCGTGGGCGGTATGAACCCGCAGGTGATCGCTGCCGAAGACGATGAGATCTGCTGCCGTTTTCGCAAATCCGGCCATACCCTCTGGCGCATACCCAGTGGCATGACACGTCATGATGCGGACATGCTGCGGTTTGGTCAGTGGTGGACGCGAGCGGTGCGCACCGGCCACGGTTTTGCGCAGGTGCATCATCTTCATCCTGACTATTTCACCACAGAATGCAGGCGCGCCTATGTTTACGCCCTTGCACTACCGCTCTTCGCAATCACTGCGGCTGCGGCGTGGTGGCCGTTCAGCCTGCCCATTCTGGGGGTCTATGCGCTCAATTGGGCACGCTCAACGGCGGGATTGCGCGGGGATGGCATTCCGCTCACCAAGGCAAGATACCTTGGCTTTCTGCTGACCCTATCAAAATTTCCGAACCTGATCGGCATAGTGCAATTTCACCTGCGCCGCCTAACCGGGCGCGACATGCGCATCATCGAGTACAAGTAAAGGAACATTCCATGGCGAGCGAAACCCGCATAGGCCTGATTGGCGCCGGATATATTGCCACCTGGCATGCGGACGCCCTCAAGGCGACGCCGAATGTGCGGATCGCGGCGGTCTGCGATGTCAATGAAACCGCGGCCAAAGGGTTCGCAGGACGATATGGTGCGCAGGCCTTTACCTCTGTCGATGATCTGATCGCTTCTGGTAGCTGCGACGCCGTGCATATCCTGACCCCGCCGCATCTGCACCGGGCGCTGGCCATCAAGTGCCTTGAAGGCGGGCTCGATGTGTTGGTTGAAAAACCGGTTGCTGAATCAGCGGCCGAGACCCGCGAGATCGAGGCGGCAGCCACCAAAGCAGGCAAGCGGTTTTGCGCCGGGCACAACTTTCTGGGTCTTCCCTCCTATCAAAAGATGAAAAAGGACATGCGCGCTGGGGCCTACGGACGGGTGTCTGGCTGTGACATCAGCTGGGCGTTACCGCTCGCACCGCTCCGCTCTGGCCCCTATAATCTTTGGCTTTTGCGCGAGCCAAAGAACCTCCTGCTTGAACTAGGGCCGCATATTTTTGCCTTTGCGCATGATCTTTTTGGTCCTGTCGAGGTGCTCCATGCCCAGGCGGAATGGCCCGTCGCACTGCCTGGAGGGGATATGCGCCCGCAGGGATTCCGGATCCTTGCGCGGGCTGGCGCGGTGCAGATCACCTTTACCCTTGCCATGGTCGAAACCACCGACAACCGAAGCGTGACGCTGCGCGGATCCAGCGCGCGGGCGCGGCTGGACTATGCGCAGGACGTGCTTGTTGTTGAGCGGGAAAACACATCAGACTTGGTGGCCAATCCGCTGCGTAGACAGCTGGACCTGTCCCGCCAGCACCTGTGGCAGGGGATAGGGAACGCGGCGGTTCAGACTGCGTCACTCAACACCAAAAACCCATACGGGCGCAGCTTTCGTGGCATGAATGCGGCCCTTTATGCAGCGGGTCCCGGCGCGGCGCATGCAAAGCCTTATGCTGGCGAAACCGCGGTTGAGGTCATGCAGGCGATCGACGATGCTATCGCTCTATTGCCCGAAAAGGTTTTGCGTGCCGCCGCACCTGCCGTTCAAACCAGAAAACCAAAGCCAAGCGTCATGGTGATCGGCGGAACCGGTTTCATCGGCCGGGCACTGACACGGCGCCTTGTCGCCGACGGCCGCGATGTGCGGGTCCTGTCACGCAGCCGCTCTGGCCCGTTTCCTGATCTTCCCGACCAGGTGGAAACCGTGAGTGCCTCGCTACAAGATCTGGAGGCATTGACTGCAGCAATGCAGGGGATCGAGGTGGTGTTCAATTTAGCAAAGGCGCTCGAAACCACATGGGAGGATTGCCTGATCAACGACGTGGGGGTTGCGACACGCATCGCCGAAGCCTGCCAAATGGCAGGTGTAAAACGGTTGATCTACACTGGCACCATCGCAAGCTATGACATGTCGAACCCTGCACTGACCATCACCGAAGAGACGGGATTTGCAGAGGATCTGACCGACCGCAATCTCTATGCGCGGTCCAAGGCAGAATGCGAAAAGCAGCTGATGAAGCTCCACCGCGAGCGCGGGCTGCCTGTTACAATTGCCCGTCCCGGAATCGTCGTCGGGCCCGGCGGACCGCTGCAACACTGGGGGATCGGTCGGTGGCACGGTGCCGGGGCGGTTCGCATTTGGGGGCACGGGCGCAATATCCTGCCCTTCGTCCTGAACGAAGATATTGCAGATGGACTTGTCCGGATGATGGATGCCCCGGTCGAAGGGCAAAGTTTCAATCTCATCGGTGAGCCGATGCTTTCCGCGCGTGACTATTTTGCCGCCATCGAGACCGCACTCGGCGCCAGAATCCGCGTGAACTCCGGCAACCTGTATGCTTTCTACGCGTCGGATGCGGTCAAATATGCGCTCAAGAAATATGCCCTGCGCCGGTCCGGCGTAATCCGACCCAGCCTCGCAGATTGGAAAAGCCGAGCACATTATTCGCCATTCAGCAATGAAAAGCCAAAACAGGTACTCGGCTGGAAACCGGAAACCGACCGTGCGGTGTTCGTTGAGAAAGCCATAGCCAATGCGAACTTGTTTGGGTTTTGATCCCAGGGGAAGGGGTCTCAGTTTGCCCCCCTTGCCTGAAGTCAGAATTATTCAGAAGCTCCCTCCAGTCTGTCCGCATCGTCTAAAAGACTGCATTCGATCATTTGTCCATGCCTGAGGGGGGGCGGTTCGGGTGCGCGTGGCGGGCGCTTCCCTTTGCCAACTTCGTCTGGCCAGGGACAGCCTCAGCGTTAGACACAGCGGTTCCTGTGCCGGTCCTCTACGTCTTCTCGGAAGTTTTACTTGCAATGTTCTTGTTTTGATCCCATAAGGAACAAGAGGCGAACAAAGCAAGTGATTGCCGCAACCCCACGGGTATGACACATAGAAGGGGATTAGGGATTATGGCGGATCTGTTGACCATGAAAAACAAAGAAAGCGGTGACAAGCAAAAGGCGCTGGATAGCGCGCTTGCCCAGATTGAGCGGCAGTTCGGCAAGGGCTCGATCATGAAGCTGGGCGACGGCAAGGCGATCCAGGAGATCGAAGCCAGTTCGACCGGGTCTCTGGGGCTGGATATCGCGCTTGGGATCGGCGGCCTGCCGATGGGCCGGATTGTTGAGATTTACGGCCCGGAAAGCTCCGGTAAAACGACACTGACGCTGCATTGCGTGGCCGAACAGCAGAAAAAGGGCGGCGTCTGCGCCTTTGTCGATGCGGAACACGCGCTGGATCCGCAATACGCGGCCAAGCTGGGCGTCGATCTGGACGAGCTGCTGATTTCGCAACCCGATACCGGCGAACAGGCGCTGGAGATCACTGATACGCTGGTGCGGTCTGGTGCGGTCAACATGGTGATCGTGGATTCGGTGGCGGCACTGACACCCAAATCCGAACTTGAAGGCGACATGGGTGATTCCAGTGTTGGCGTGCAGGCCCGTCTGATGAGCCAGGCCATGCGTAAGCTGACCGGGTCCATCAGCCGTTCCAAATGCATGGTGATCTTCATCAACCAGATCCGCATGAAGATTGGCGTGATGTTCGGCTCACCCGAAACGACAACTGGCGGTAACGCGCTGAAATTCTACTCTTCGGTCCGCCTTGATATCCGCCGCATCGGCTCGATCAAGGATCGGGATGAGGTTGTCGGCAACGCAACCCGCGTCAAGGTCGTCAAGAACAAGGTGGCGCCGCCTTTCAAACAGGTGGAATTCGACATCATGTATGGTGAAGGCATCTCCAAGATGGGTGAATTGCTCGATCTGGGTGTGGCCGCCGGTGTGGTCAACAAATCCGGCGCATGGTTCTCTTACGGAGATGAACGGATCGGGCAGGGCCGTGAAAACGCGAAACAGTTCCTGCGGGAACATGCGGAAATCGCCTATGATATCGAAGACAAGATCCGCGCGGCGCATGGGCTCGACTTTGACCGCCCCGACGGCGGCGGTGACGATGACATTCTGGAGGCCTGAGGGCGCCCGGATGTGATCCGATCCAATATGAAATGGGGCGCAACGCAGGTTGCGCCCTTTTTCGTTTCGGCGGGCAGTGGACAGGGCTGCGCTCTGGGGCTAAACCTGCCTGAAACCCTGACAAAGCCCGAAAAGGGATCCCGCATATGGCGACGCTGAACGACATCCGCTCCACCTTCCTGAACTACTTTGCCAAGCAAGGCCACGAAATCGTGGAATCCGGTCCGCTTGTGCCCCGCAACGATCCCACCCTGATGTTCACCAACTCGGGCATGGTCCAGTTCAAGAACCTTTTTACCGGGGTCGAGCATCGTGATTACAAACGTGCCACCACCGCGCAGAAATGTGTGCGCGCGGGCGGCAAGCACAACGATCTCGACAACGTTGGCTATACCGCGCGCCACCACACGTTCTTTGAAATGCTGGGCAACTTCTCCTTTGGGGACTACTTCAAGAAAGAGGCGATCCCCTTTGCCTGGGAGCTGATCACCAAGGAATTCGGCATCGACAAGAGCCGTCTGCTGACCACCGTCTATCATACCGACGACGAAGCCTTTGAAATCTGGAAAAAGGTCGGCGTGCCCGAGGACCGGATCATCCGCATCGATACCTCGGACAACTTCTGGCAGATGGGGCCGACCGGGCCCTGCGGTCCGTGTACTGAAATCTTCTACGATCACGGCGATCACATCTGGGGCGGCCCTCCGGGCAGCGCTGATGAAGACGGCGACCGTTTCATCGAGATCTGGAACGTCGTTTTCATGCAGAACGAACAGTTCGAAGATGGCTCGATGAAGGCGCTGGACATGCAGTCCATCGACACCGGCATGGGGTTGGAGCGTATCGGTGCACTACTGCAGGGCAGCCACGACAACTATGATACCGACCTGTTCAAGGCGCTGATCGAAGCCTCGGCCGATGTCACCAACGTTGATCCTTATGGCGATCAGAACGTGCACCACCGTGTGATCGCGGACCATCTGCGCTCTACCTCTTTCCTGATTGCTGACGGCGTGATGCCTTCCAACGATGGGCGCGGCTATGTGCTGCGCCGCATCATGCGCCGTGCCATGCGCCATGCGCACCTGCTGGGCGCCAAGGATCCTGTGATGCACCAGCTGGTTCCGGCCCTGGTACAGCAGATGGGCGCCGCCTATCCGGAACTTGGTCGCGCACAGGCGCTGATCCAGGAAACGCTGCACCTGGAGGAAAACCGTTTCAAACAGACGCTGGATCGCGGTCTGAAGCTGCTGGATGATGAACTGTCCGGACTGGACGAGGGCGCACCCCTGCCGGGTGAGGCTGCGTTCAAGCTTTATGATACCTACGGCTTCCCGCTGGACCTGACGCAGGACGCCCTGCGCGAAAAGGGGCGTGAAGTCGACACCGACGGCTTCGATACCGCCATGGCGGCGCAAAAGGCCAAGGCGCGTGCCGCATGGTCCGGCTCGGGCGAAAGTGCCGACAGCACCCTGTGGTTCGATATTGCCGATGAACATGGCGCCACCGATTTCCTCGGCTATGAAACCGAAAGCGCCGAAGGCCAGATCCAGGCCATCGTCAAGGATGGCGAGATCGTGCGTGAGGCGGGTAAGGGCGATAGCGTTCAGCTTGTCCTGAACCAGACGCCGTTCTATGCCGAATCCGGTGGTCAGGTCGGAGACAGCGGTGAAATCCGTCTCGAAGGTGGCGCCCTGCGCGTCACGGACACCAAGAAAGCTGCCGATGTCTTTATCCACTTCTGCGAAGTGACCGATGGGATCGTGACGGTCAATGCACCCGCGCAGCTGGTGGTGGATCACACCCGCCGCAGCGCCATTCGTGCCAATCACTCCGCCACGCACCTGCTGCACGAGGCCCTGCGGGAGGCGCTTGGCGATCACGTGGCACAGCGCGGCTCGCTCAACGCTGAGGATCGTCTGCGCTTTGACTTCAGCCACGGAAAGGCGCTGAGCGCCGAGGAGCTGACCCAGGTTTCAAAAGACGTGAACACCTATATTCGCCAGAACACCCCGGTGGAGACCCGGATCATGACGCCGGATGATGCTCGTGCCCTGGGCGCGCAGGCGCTGTTTGGTGAGAAATACGGCGACGAGGTTCGTGTCGTCTCCATGGGGCGCGCAGCGACCGGCAAGGGTCACGACAAACAGACCTATTCCATCGAACTCTGCGGCGGGACACATGTGAAGCAGACCGGTGATATCGGTTCCTTCGTCATCCTTGGCGACAGCGCATCCTCGGCTGGCGTGCGCCGTATCGAGGCCCTGACCGGCGCTGCAGCCTCTGAATATCTGGAGGCCGAGGCGGGCCGGATGGCGGATGTGGCAGCGATGCTCAAGGCACAGCCTTCCGATGTCATCGACCGCATCAAGGCGCTGATGGACGAGCGTAAGGCGCTGCAGAACGAGGTATCGCAGCTGAAACAGCAAGTCGCTATGGGTGGCGGTGCGTCCGGTGGCGTGGAGACCAAAGAGATCGGCGGCAAGACCTTCCTCGGCCAGGCGCTGGAAGGCGTCTCCGGCAAGGATCTGCGCGGGCTCATTGATGCGCATAAACAGAAACTCGGCTCTGGTGTGATCCTGCTGATCGCCAACGACGACGGTAAGGTCGCAGTCGCGGCCGGGGTTACCGATGATCTGACTGGTCAGGTGTCCGCGGTAGATGTGCTGAAGGCTGCTGTGCCTGCTGTTGGCGGTAAGGGCGGCGGTGGCCGTCCCGATATGGCGCAGGGAGGCGGCAAGGATTTTGCCGGGGCCGAAGCGGCCATCGCGGCTGCAGAACAACTTTTGGAGGGATAATCATGGGCGCACTCTGGATTGCTCACGTCACGGTCACCGATGCGGAGGCCTATGGCAAATACGCTGAGCTGGCCGGCCCGGCGATTGCGAAACACGGCGGCAGCTTCATCGCCCGCGGCGGTAAGTTCGTACAGCTGGAAGGCAAGGAACGCCCGCGGAACGTGGTGGCGAAATTCCCAAGCGTCGAGGCCGCCGTCGACTGCTACAACAGCCCCGAATACCAGGAGGCGCTGAGCCACGCGCGCGACGCCTCTGAGCGTGAACTGATGGTGGTGGAAACCTCTGAATAATTGCGGTTTTCCGCGACCTGCCCAAAAAGGGCAGGGTGAGACAAAAAAGGAGCGCAGGCCTTCCTGCGCTCCTTTTCTTTTGCCGGAATGCCGCCAGTGATCAATAGGGATCGCGGGGCCGTCTATCGTCCGTCAGGCTCGAGGTGTGGCAGGTCACCAGGAGTTCGATCGCATCGGCCAGATGCTCTTCCTGAATGTTGTAATCTCCGCGGGCGACGCGGATCTTGTGGGCTTCGATCATTACATCCGCATGGGTGCAGCCGGTGGGCGGTTCAAACCTGTAACAAGCCAGCTCGATCATCAGCCCCAGCGGATCCTTGAAATAGATCGAATCCATGAAGCCGCGGTCCTTCGCGCCGGAGTGGCCGATGCCGCGGTCCTTCAGCCGTTTTTCAACTTGCGAGAACATGGCCCTGCTGACGTTGAACGCGATGTGATGCACGCAGCCGGGTTCCGTTGGGGTGCGGCGGCGGTCAGGCGTGCGGGTTTCATTGGTGAAGACGGTAATCAGCCGCCCGTCACCGGGATCGAAATAGAGGTGGCCTTCGTCCGGATTGTCCAGATTGGGCTGATCAAAGACGAAGGGCATGCCCAAGAGGCCTTCCCAGAAATCGATCGATGTCTGCCTGTCGGCGCCAGTCAGCGTGATGTGATGGACGCCCTGTACCTGAATTTTCTGCATTCGGGTCCTCCTGTAATTTTGGCGGACCCTATCATGAATGTGGCATAGAAAAAGGCCGCCCCGGGGGGCGGCCTCGTAAATGTGATCAGCCGTTAGACTTGGCCATCCGCTTGCGTTCATGCGGATCCAGGTAGCGCTTGCGCAGGCGTACGTTGTTTGGCGTAACCTCGACCAGCTCGTCGTCATTGATATAGGCAATTGCCTCTTCCAGCGACAGCGTCATCGGGGTGGTAAGGCGCACTGCCTCATCCGTGCCAGAGGCGCGCACGTTGGTCAGTTTCTTGCCTTTCAGCGGGTTCACTTCCAGATCGTTGTCACGGGAGTGTTCGCCGATGATCATGCCAGTATAGACGTCGGCCTGGGCGCCGATCATCATCTTGCCGCGCTCTTCGAGGTTCCACAGGGCGTAGGCAACGGACTGGCCGTTCTCCATCGAGATCAGCACACCTGCACGACGGCCGGGAATGGGGCCTTTGTGCGGGGTCCAGCCGTGGAATACGCGGTTCAGAACACCGGTGCCGCGGGTGTCGGTCAGGAATTCACCGTGATAGCCGATCAGACCACGCGAAGGCACATGAGCGATAATCCGTGTCTTGCCAGCGCCTGCGGGCTTCATCTCGACGAGCTCACCCTTGCGGGCGCCGGTCAGTTTTTCGATCACCGCGCCGGAGTATTCGTCATCAACGTCGATGGTAGCCTCTTCGACGGGCTCCATCTTGACGCCGTTCTCTTCGCGCATGATCACCTGCGGGCGGGAGATCGACAGTTCGAACCCTTCGCGGCGCATGTTTTCGATCAGAACGCCCATCTGCAGTTCGCCGCGGCCCGAAACTTCGAAAGCCTCGCCGCCGGGGGTGTCAGCGATCTTGATCGCGACGTTGGATTCGGCCTCTTTCATCAGGCGGTCACGGATAACGCGCGATTGGACCTTCTTGCCATCACGACCCGCCAGCGGGCTGTCGTTGATGCCGAAGGTCACGGTGATGGTGGGCGGGTCGATGGGCTGGGCATCCAGGGGTTCGTCCACGGCCAGGGCGCAAATTGTATCGGCCACGGTCGCCTTGGCCATGCCGGCGATGGAGACGATGTCGCCCGCCTGGGCTTCTTCGATGTCCTGTTGAGCCAGACCGCGGAAGGCCTGGATACGGGTCACGCGGAACTGTTCGATCTTCTGGCCCATGCGGGTCAGCGCCTGAACGGTAGCCCCAACTTTCAGAGTGCCGGATTCGACACGGCCTGTCAGAAGACGGCCCACAAAGGGGTCGCTGCCCAGCGTGGTGGCCAGCATGCGGAAATCTTCATCCTGACGCTTGATCTGTGCAGGCTCGGGCACGTGGTTGACGATCAGGTTGAACAGCGCGTGCAGGTCCTTGCGGGGACCGTCCAGCTCTGCATCGGCCCAGCCATTGCGGCCCGAGGCGTACATATGCGGGAAGTCGAGTTGGTCCTCATTCGCGTCAAGCGAGGCGAAGAGATCGAAACATTCGTCCAGTGCGCGGTCCGGCTCGGCGTCGGGCTTGTCCACCTTGTTCAGCACAACGATCGGACGCAGGCCAAGCGCAAGCGCTTTGGAGGTCACGAACTTGGTCTGCGGCATCGGGCCTTCGGCGGCATCGACCAGCAGCACAACACCGTCCACCATGGACAGGATCCGCTCGACCTCACCGCCAAAGTCGGCGTGACCGGGGGTGTCGACGATGTTGATCCGTGTGCCTTTCCATTCGACCGAAGTCGGTTTGGCAAAAATGGTAATGCCCCGCTCGCGCTCCAGATCGTTGCTGTCCATGGCGCGTTCCGCCACAGCCTGGTTTTCGCGAAAGGCGCCGGATTGTTTCAGCAGCTCGTCGACCAGGGTGGTTTTCCCGTGGTCCACGTGTGCAATGATCGCAATGTTGCGCAGGTCCATGACGTCAGCCTTTGTAAGGAAGTTGCGCCGCGCATAGCCCGATACCGGCCCGAAGGCCAGAGAAAATCCGCAAACACGGCGCAAAGGCCGCTGCGACGCAGCGATTTGGGCGCCGGGGCGCCTGTGTCAGTGGCCAGAAGACCCTGAAAACAGATGAATGACAAGGATTCCCGCCAAGATCATCGCCATGCCAAGCACGGCCGGCAGGTCCAGTTTCTGGCCGAAGACCACAAGACCGATTACCGCGATCAACACGATGCCGAGCCCGGACCAGATGGCATAGACGATCCCCACCGGCATCACCTTTAGGGTCAGGCCCAGCATGTAGAAGGAAAACCCGTAGGCGACCAGAACGATCAGGGAGGGCATCAGGCGGCTGAACTGCTGGCTGGCCTGCAGGGCGGTGGTGCCAATGGTTTCGGCGGCAACGGCGACGATCAGGTAGATGTAGTGAACGGGCATCGCGGCCTCCGAAGTTTCCGGGAGAGATGTGGTGTCTTCCGGGTATCGCAAGCCGCTGCGTTGGAACAGCCCCGAAAACCGTGCCGCGCGAAAATTCCGGATCCTGGCCTTGCCAAATTTATCTGAAGGGCTGCGGGAAAAGCCCGTTTCTACGGGGCGCGCGATTGTGGAGGATCGTTAAAACAGCTTTCAATTTTCTAACCAAATGGCAACGAGTTTTGGATAGAGAGAAGTCCGGAAGGAAATCTGATGAAGCATTTTCTGGCCGGCATGGCGGCTTGTATCGTTGTTGCATTGTCGCCGTTGCTGGTTCTGGCTTCGAACAAAGACCTGAGCCCGGGCACGCCGATCCTTGTGGTGTCGGCGCCATGGGGGCCGGATGCACCCGACGTGATCACCGGATCCGGTTTGCAGGAGATTTCCCCCGAACGTGCGCCGTTTGGTGCGCTAACAGTGCTTGAGGATCTGGCGGACGCCAGACGGTTAAAAGAGAACGGCGCTTGGTTTGTGGTCGATGGAACGGTGATCGCCCAGATCTGCGCAGAGTGAGTAAAGGGGCTGCTCGAGTATGGGCAAGGTTACACAAGGCGATGGGCTGGATATGTCCACCGTCACAAACTCATCTGACAAACAGTTTCAGCGTCTGGCCACTCTGGTCCTGCTGCCTGCTCCGGCCCTGGTGGCCTATTTCGTTGATGGCGCGGTGCCGTGGTGGCTAATGGCCAGCTTGAGCGGTGCGTTGGGCCTGTTGACCTGGCTGTCAAAAGGATTCTCCGATAGTTTTCGCGATTATGTCATCGCCTTCTGCTATATCGGTCACAGCATTCTGTTCACGACCTCCTTTACCGGTCATGCTTGGCAGATCGACAGTCATATGCTGTTCTTCGCCTCGCTCGCCGTGGTGTCGACCCTTTACAGTCCCGGCGCGGTAATCTTTGCCACCGTGCTTGTGGCGGTTCATCACCTTGCCTTCAGCCTGATGCTGCCCTCCCTGGTGTTTCCGGGCGGCTCGGTCCTTGCCAGCATCGAACGCACGGTGATGCACGCCGTGATCCTGCTGCTGGAGGCCGGTATTCTGCTGATGAGCATCTATCAGCGTCAGGCGGCCCGTAGGGCGCTCGAAGAGCAGCAACAGGCGTTGCAGGAAGAGGCAGCCAAGGCTGAGGAGGCAGAAGAGGAAGCCCTGCGCAGCAAGCGGGATTCAGAAAATGTTGTGATGATTTTCGACGAGAGCCTGAAAACTATGGCGGCAGGGAACCTCAGCGGTCGTATCACCGGTGATTTCCCGCATGAGTACGAATCCATGCGCGACGCCTTCAATGAACTGGCGGAAAGCCTGAACTCGGGCATTGGCACCGCAATGACGATCTCCGGCGATTTCCGCAACGATGCGCATTCCGTTTCTGAGGCGGTGCAAAGCCTGTCGGCGCGGACGGAATCGCAGGCGGCAACCCTGACCGAAACCACGGCGGCCCTTCAGGAGTTGAGCGAGTCAGTGAAGAAAAGCGCGGCTGATTCCGGCAAGGCCGCCGAGAATGCGCGCACGGCCTATCGCGGTGCGGTGGAAAACGGCGATCTGATGTCGGCAGCCGTGGATGCCATGGGAAACATCGAACAATCCTCCAACGAGATTTCGACGATCATCAACGTGATCGAGGATATTTCCTTCCAGACCAACCTTTTGGCGCTAAATGCGGGCGTCGAGGCCGCCCGCGCCGGAGAAAGTGGCCGAGGCTTCGCTGTTGTGGCGGCCGAAGTCCGTGCACTGGCGCAGCGCACCGCCGATGCTGCAAACGAGGTGAAGTCGCTGATTGGAACCAGCGCCAAGCAGGTCAAGGAAGGATCGGAACTGGTCAACAAGGCTGGCGACGCCCTTCAGGATATCGTCGCGCGGGTTTCCGAAACCAACAAGCTGATTGAGGCAATCTCCGGCACATCAACCGATCAGGCTTCGGCCCTGTCCGAAATGGCTTCGGCGCTTAGCACGCTGGATGGGGCGACCCAAACCAATGCCGCCATGGTTGAGGAAATGACCGCCATGAGCATGAGCATGGACAGCAAGGCGCGTGAGCTGGCCGGAACGCTGTCGCGTTTTGAGCTTGATGATCAGCAGTCAGGTATGGGTGGAGCAGGGGGGCTGCGTCTGGTGAGCTGACGCAACCCTGCCCAGCAATCTGGGTATTCCGTCCATCGCATTGGCTGGGCGGAATTAAGTAAATGAACGGAAACGGGGGCGGTGGTGATTACTGCCCCCGTTTCCGTTTGGTCTGATTATGTCTGTGGGGCGCGTCCGGAGGGGAGGTGTTTAGACCCGGCCGGCTGCTTCAAACCAGGGCAATAACTGAGCGCGCACATGTGTCCAGACCTCTGGCGCCCCCCTGGCCACTTTTACCCCGACGCGCTCTTCCAGCTGGCTGAGGCTGACATCGTATTCCACCCAGCTGCCGCCACCGTTCAATAGGTTCAGAAAGATCGGCTGAACCCGGTCGATGGATTTGGCGTAAATGGCATCCGGACTCTCAGCGGCTTCAAACTCGGTCCAGAGCCCGTGAAAGGCGCTGCCTTGCGGATGCGGCAGAAGGTGGAACAGGCGCTCTGCGGCGGCGGCTTCCTTGGCCTCAAGCGCGGCCAGCGCCGCAGGGTCCTGGGTGCCGTGTATTGGAGTGTCCCCGGCGTCGATTTCCACAAGATCATGTAGCAACAGCATCTGCACGATGCGGCCCACATCCACGTCGTGGGCACTGTGCTCGGCCAGGATCCAGCCATAGAGCATGATGTGCCAGCTGTGTTCGGCAGAGTTTTCCCGGCGCGATCCATCTCCGAGTTTGGAGGCGCGCAGAACCAGTTTCAGCGCGTCGGCCTGGTTGAGGAATTCCAGCCTCTGGGTCAGTGTCGCGCAACTCGCTACGCTGCCCTGACCCAAAAGGTTCATCGCGTGATGGTAGGCCTTGGGGAATTGCGTCTCCAGCGCTGCGGCGCGTCCAGTGGACAGGTTTTCCCGGACCACATCAAAATGGAACTCCGGCGCATCCGCGCAGTACAGGGTCTGAAAGATCGGCTGACAATGGTCCAGATGCTTGGCGAACCGTGCATCAAGACTTTCGCCTGCCTCAAATTCGCGCCAAAGGTCGAACAGCTCTGCGCCCTGATCCTCTGGGAGCAAGCCAAACAGTCGCTGGGCTGCTGCCAGTTCAGAAACCGCCACGGCCTCCCAGTCGACGTCATCGGTGATCGGATGATCGCCCGCGTCGATTTCCACCAGATCATGCAGCAACAGCATCCGGATGACCCGGTCGATGTTCACATCCGGGTCTGCCAACGGGGCGAGCGCCAACGCATAAAGTGCCAGGTGCCAGCTGTGTTCGGCGGAGTTTTCCGCGCGCGACCCGTCCAGAATGAGGTTTTGCCGTTCGATCCGGCGCAGTTTTTCTGCTTCGAGGAGAAAGTCGAACTGTCGTTGAAGGCGCATCGTCACGACGCGCCGTCCGTCTTGTTCAGCTGCGCTTCAGCTTCGGCCTGCAGGGCTGCGATTTTCTGGTTCAGGAAATCGCGGGCTTTGCGCTCGGCAAGGCGCACGCGGATCTCGGTCAGAAATGCCTCTTCCAGAGATTGGGACGCCGCGCCCAGAACCTGTCCGACTTCGACATAAAGCCGATCCTGGCCGATGGCGTCCTGTATCTTCAGCGTATCGATGGCCAGCTTTTGGGCCAGCGTCTCGATCGTGCTCATCAGCGCGTGTTCTCTGTCAGGCGGCGTTTGACGTAGTCGTTCACGTTGGTCATCAGCGTGTCCATGTGCTGATCCTGGAAGAAGTGATCCGCGCCTTCGACCTCGGTATGGGTAATGGTGATACCTTTCTGCTCGTGCAGCTTGTTCACCAAGTTCACCGTGTCTGCGGGCGGCGCCACGCGGTCGGCGGTGCCGTTGATGATCAGACCCGAGGACGGGCAGGGCGCCAGGAAGGAGAAGTCATACATATTGGCAGGCGGAGCTACCGAGATGAAGCCAGTGATCTCGGGGCGGCGCATCAGCAGCTGCATGCCGATCCAGGCCCCGAAGGAGAAGCCGGCAACCCAGCAATGCTTGGAGTTGTTGTTCATCGACTGCAGGTAATCCAGCGCCGATGCCGCATCGGACAACTCACCGACGCCTTGGTCGTATTCACCCTGCGACCGGCCAACACCCCGGAAATTGAAGCGCAGCACGGTGAAGCCCATGTTGTAGAAGGCATAGTGCAGGTTATAGACAACCTTGTTGTTCATCGTGCCGCCAAACTGAGGGTGTGGATGCAGGATGATCGCGATCGGTGCGTCTTTTTCTTTTTGGGGATGATAGCGGCCTTCCAGGCGGCCTTCGGGTCCGGGGAAAATGACCTCAGGCATGGGCAGTACGTTCCTACTCTTGGTATTTCCTTGAATGCCGGACCGGGAAACTTGACGAATTCGGTAAGGCACCTTAGAACTGTTCTAATTGCTGCGGGGGTCTTGGACCTGCGCTGTCAAGATCAGATATGCGTTGATGCGGTTAAGGTCAATGTTTTCGGCATTTACGCGGCTGTTTGGAGTGTCTGGACGATGAAACTATCCACCAAGGGGCGCTATGCCATGGTTGCCCTTGCTGATATTGCCCTGCAACCGGAAGGCACCCTTGTCGTGCTTGGCGATATCTCCAAACGTCAGGATATTTCGCTGCCCTATCTGGAGCAGCTGTTTGTGAAACTCCGCCGGGCGGATCTAGTGGCTTCGGTGCGTGGGCCGGGCGGCGGCTATCGCCTGGCGAAACCGGCGTCGGAAATTCGGGTGGTGGATGTGCTGTCGGCCGTCGATGAAACCGTTGATGCGATGCACAAGGGGGCAGGTGCCTCCGGCGCGGCCTCCGGATCGCGGGCACAGTCGCTGACCAACCGTCTGTGGCAAAGTCTTAGCGCGCAGGTCTATGTGTTCCTGCACCAGACGCGCCTGTCGGATGTGATCGAAAACGAGCTGGCGCCGTGCCCGGCGGTTCCGAACCTTTTTGCGGTGGTCGACGCCGAGGCCGATTGACCCCGGTTCCCGCTAGAGGCAGGGACGGTGCAAGTGCCCTCAGATTGGAAAACATGAGTCTATGAAACGCGTTTATCTGGATCACAATGCCACGACGCCCGTGCGGGCAGAGGCGCGCGATGCGATGATTGCGGCGATGGACCTGTGCGGCAACCCGTCGTCAGTGCATGCCGAAGGGCGTGCGGCAAAATCCCTGATCGAACGCAGCCGCGCGCAGATTGCGGAGGCCTTTGGCGCAGACGGGGCCGATATTGTCTTTACCTCCAGCGCCACCGAGAGCGCAGCGCTGGCTTTGTCTGGGCGGGGTCTGCACGGCGCCCCGGTTGAACACGATGCTGTAAGGGCCTGGAATAACGAGGATCTTTCGGTGTCCCAGCAGGGTATCGTCGAGGTGCCCGACCCGGCTGGCTCGACGTTGCAGTTGGCCAATTCGGAAACCGGCGTGGTCCAGAACCTGCCGCAGGGGCTTGCGGTGACGGATGCCACTCAGGCCTTTGGCAAGCTGCCGGTGGCCTTTAACTGGCTCGGCGCCGAGATGGCGCTGATTTCGGCGCATAAGCTGGGCGGCCCCAAGGGCTGCGGCGCGCTGGTGCTGAAGCGCGGCACCGATCTGGCGTCCCAGATCAAGGGCGGCGGGCAGGAAATGGGCCGTCGCTCGGGCACCGAGAACGTGATCGGCATCGCCGGTTTTGCGGCTGCTGCCACGGCGGCGGCCCGGGATCTGGCCGATGGGCGCTGGGATCGCGTCGCCGAACTTAGAAATATTCTAGAAAATGCCCTTGCGGTCGACGCCCCGGAAACTATTTTTGTCGGGAAAGAGTCGCCCCGCCTGCCCAACACCACTTGTTTCGCCACCCCGGGCTGGAAAGGCGAAACGCAGGTCATGCAAATGGACCTCGCTGGTTTCGCCATTAGCGCGGGCAGCGCCTGCTCCAGCGGCAAGGTCCGGGCAAGCGCGGTTCTGACTGCGATGGGATACGATGAGATAACCGCCCAGGGCGCCGTTCGGGTTTCGCTCGGGCTGGAGACAACAGAAGAAGATGTGCTGCGCTTTGCCGAAGCGTGGCTGAAGAAACAAAAGAAACATCGCGCCCGCGCGGCGTGAGTGCAGGAGATGATCATGGCCGCTTTGGACCAGACGCAAGTCAAGGAAGGTGTAGACCAGGAAACCGTGGATGCGGTGGCCGAGGTCAGCACGTATAAATACGGCTGGGAGACCGATATCGAGATGGAATACGCCCCCAAGGGCGTGAACCCCGATATCGTGCGCCTGATCTCTGAAAAGAACGAAGAACCGGAATGGATGACCGAATGGCGTCTGTCCGCCTTTGAACGCTGGAAGCAGATGGATGAACCGGACTGGGCGATGGTCAGCTACCCGGAAATCGATTTCCAGGATCAGTATTACTACGCCCGTCCGAAATCGATGGAAGTGAAGCCGAAGTCACTGGATGAGGTCGACCCCAAGCTGCTCGCCACTTACGAAAAGCTTGGTATCCCCCTGAAAGAACAGATGATTCTTGCAGGCGTCGAAGGTGCTGAGGATGCGCCCGCCGAAGGCCGCAAGGTCGCTGTGGACGCGGTGTTCGACTCCGTGTCGGTCGGCACCACCTTCCAGAAGGAGCTTGAAGAGGCGGGTGTCATCTTCTGCTCGATCTCCGAAGCGATCAAGAACCACCCAGAGTTGGTGAAGAAATACCTCGGCTCGGTCGTGCCGGTGTCCGACAACTTCTACGCCACGCTGAACTCGGCCGTGTTTTCGGATGGCTCCTTTGTTTACGTGCCGCCGGGCGTGCGCTGCCCGATGGAACTCTCCACCTATTTCCGCATCAACGCGGAAAACACCGGCCAGTTCGAGCGGACTCTGATCATCGCGGACAAGGGCTCTTACGTCTCTTACCTCGAAGGCTGCACCGCGCCGCAGCGTGACGTGGCCCAGCTGCACGCAGCCGTGGTTGAGATCATCATCGAAGAAGACGCCGAGGTGAAATATTCCACCGTTCAGAACTGGTACCCCGGTGACGAAAACGGCAAGGGCGGCATCTACAACTTTGTCACCAAACGCGCTGATTGCCGCGGTGACCGAGCCAAGGTGATGTGGACCCAGGTGGAAACCGGCTCTGCCGTGACCTGGAAATACCCGTCCTGCATCCTGCGCGGCGACGACAGCCAAGGTGAGTTCTACTCGATCGCCATCGCCAACAACATGCAGCAGGCCGACACCGGCACCAAGATGGTGCACCTGGGCAAGCGCACAAAATCGCGCATCGTTTCCAAGGGGATTTCGGCCGGCAAGGCGCAGAACACCTATCGTGGTCTGGTCTCTATGCACCCTAAAGCCAAGGAAAGCCGCAACTACACCCAGTGTGACAGCTTGCTGATCGGCGACAAGTGCGGCGCCCACACGGTTCCCTACATCGAGGTAAAGAACAATTCCTCCCGGGTGGAGCATGAGGCGACCACATCCAAGGTGGACGATGAGCAGCTGTTCTACTGCCGTCAGCGTGGCATGGACGAAGAAGAGGCGGTCGCCCTGGTGGTGAATGGCTTCTGCAAGGACGTGCTGCAGGCCCTGCCGATGGAATTCGCCATGGAAGCGCAGCAGCTGGTTGCGATCAGCCTTGAAGGTTCGGTGGGCTGATACCGATGCGGCGGACGCCTGATCAAAACCTCTCCAAACCGGCCCGGGGCGCGTGGGATCACCACCGTCTCCACCGGCAGGGAACCGGCAGCGCAGCGGTGCTGCTGGCCGGGTTTTGCACGGGCGCCGTTGTGGGCGGCTGGGTCACGGATGGGTTTGGCGTTTATGCAGTGGGTGCGGTTGGAGCTCTGGCGTTTTGGTGCATCGGATTCTGGATCTCTCGGCGCCGTCAACGCGGCAGGGATGGTCTGAAATGACTGCTGTTCCTTTGCATAACGGGCCTTTGCGGCTGTTCTGGTGGAAAGGTACGCCGAACTTCGGTGATGCCCTGTCGCGCATCGTGACGGCGCATGTCTCAGGGCGTGCGGTGCAGCACAGCCGCCCGGCGCAGGCGGATCTGTTTGCGGTGGGGTCGATCCTGCAGATCGTGCGCCGGAATTTTTCGGATAAATCCACACCGAAAGACAACGCACCGTGGATCTGGGGGAGCGGTGTTTTGCACCATATTCCCCATGGGTTCCTTGAAAATGTTCAGGTGGCCCTGCTGCGCGGTCCGGTAACTGCGGCCTTGCTGGGATTACAGGCAAACCGGTTCGGGGATCCGGGGCTTCTGATCGCGGATGCCCTTGGCGACAAGCCGACGCGGGGCGACCGTATCGGATTGGTACCGCATCACAGCCAGATCGACGATCCGATGGTCCGGGCCGTTGCGGCCTCCGATCCTGCCTTCGATCTGATCGATCCCCGCAGGGAGCCCGAGGTGGTGTGCCAACAGATCGGCGCCTGCCGCCATGTCTTTGCGTCGTCGCTGCATGGGCTGATCACGGCGGACTCCTATGGCGTGCCCTCCACGTGGGTTTGGCCCGGTGATCAGGGATATCTGAAATACCACGACTACGCTGCCTCGATCGGGCGTGCGATGATCGCGCCAGAGGCATGGGAAGATATTCCCGGCCTTGCGCGCGGCCTGCACCACGACGACGGGCCGCTTCCCCACGCCGATGGGATCGCTGCGGCTCAGGCCGCGCTTTATGACACATTTCCCGCCGCGTTGCGGAGCCACCAGGCTCTGGCGGTGGATCCGACAAAGAAAACGAATACAGGCGCGGCCACGGCCGTGCACTCAGGATAAGAAACGAGGAAATCATGCTGGAAATCAAAAACCTGCAAGTCAAACTTGAAGAAGAGGATAAGCAGATCCTCAAAGGTGTGGACCTGACGGTCGAGGCTGGCAAGGTACACGCGATCATGGGACCGAACGGGTCGGGTAAATCGACCCTGTCCTATGTTCTGTCCGGTAAGGACGGCTATGAGGTAACGGGCGGCACGGCGACGCTGGAGGGTGAAGATCTGCTGGATCTGGAGCCGGAAGAGCGCGCGGCAGCTGGCCTGTTCCTGGCGTTCCAGTATCCGGTCGAAATCCCCGGCGTCGGCAACATGACCTTCCTGCGCACCGCCGTGAACGCGCAGCGCAAGGCGCGCGGCGAGGACGAACTCTCCGCTGCTGATTTCCTGAAAGAAGTCCGCGCTAAGGCCAAGGATCTGAAGATCGACGCCGACATGCTGAAACGTCCGGTCAACGTCGGTTTCTCCGGCGGTGAGAAGAAGCGCAACGAGATCCTGCAGATGGCGATGCTGGGCCCCAAGATGTGCATTCTCGATGAAACTGACTCCGGGCTCGACGTCGACGCGATGAAGCTGGTGGCTGATGGCGTCAACGCGCTGCGTGACGAAGGTCGTGGTTTCCTGGTGATCACCCACTACCAGCGCCTGCTGGATCACATCAAACCGGATGTGGTGCACATCATGGCCAATGGCCGCATCATCAAAACCGGCGGCCCCGAGCTGGCGCTTGAGGTGGAAAACAACGGTTATGCCGACATCCTGGCAGAGGTGGCGTAAATGGCGCTTCCCGAGGTAAAACAAACAGCTACGGATGCGCGGCTCGCCGCGCTGACGCTGCCCGAGGGTGGCTGCCTGGAACCGGCACGCCGCGCTGCGCTGTCCCGCGTGCAAACGCTGGGTCTGCCTGGTCGCCGCGATGAGTACTGGAAATACACCCGCCCTGAGACGCTGACCTCGGCCGAGGTGATGCCTGCCGCCGTCTTTGACGCGGGCGAGCCGCCGATGTTCGATGAATTCGACAGCCTGAAGGTGGTCTTTGTCGATGGCGTCTTTGACGCCGAGGCCTCGGATGATCTGGCGCTCGAAGGCGTTCAAATCGACCGGATCGCCGATATCTGTGGAAAAGATATACACTGGGCCAAGGACTTGTACGGTGTTCTTGAGGCACGCGGCCAATCCCCGGTTGCTCGCCCGCTTGCGGCGCTGAATACGGCCTTTGCCGAGGATGGTCTGGCGATCCACGTGACCGGCACCCCTTCCAAGCCGATCAACATGGTCTATCGCCACACCGAGACCGGTTCGGATGCAATCCTGCACCACGTCATTCTTGTGGATGCCGGCGCCGAAGCGACGATCCTGGAAAATGGTCCGGCGGCGGCGCGGTTCAATAAATGCATGGAGATTGACATTGCCGACACCGGAAAGCTGCATCTGGTGCGTTCGCAGGGCCGTGATCACGAACGCCGCGCGGCCACGCATCTGTTTGCCCGGCTCGGTACGGAATCGCAGCTCAAGGCCTTTACCCTCACCGTCAACGGCGTGCTGACCCGTAACGAGGCGGTGATCGAGCTGACCGGCGACGATGCGATTGCGCATATCGCGGGCGCCTGCGCCGGTGATGGCGACTTCCATCACGATGACACCGTGTTCATCACCCATGACGCGGTGAATTGCGAAAGTCGTCAGGTCTTCAAGAAGGTTCTGCGCAACGGGGCAACCGGTGTGTTCCAGGGCAAGATCCTGGTCAAGGAAGGCGCACAGAAAACCGATGGCTATCAGATCAGCCAATCGCTGCTGCTGGATGACGACAGCCAGTTCCTCGCCAAGCCCGAGCTGGAGATCTACGCCGATGACGTGGCCTGCTCGCACGGTTCCACGTCTGGCGCGATTGACGAGGATGCGCTGTTCTATCTGCGTTCGCGTGGGGTGCCGGAAGGTGATGCGACCGACCTGTTGACGCTTGCGTTCCTGGCCGAGGCCGTCGACGAAATCGAGGACGACACGATCGCCGAGGCAATCGTCGCGCGTCTCGAAGGCTGGTTGTCGCGGCGCCGCTGATGGCTGTGACAACTGACATTGTCGCCACATACCGGGGGCCGCGCCGTGTAATTGCGCGGCTCCTGTCTATGGGCCACCGCGAAGACCGGTTGTTGGCCTTTGTGATGTTTGGCTGCGCCATGGCATTCGTGGCGCAGATGCCCCGGCTTGCGCGTGAGGCCCATCTGACAGGGCAAGAACTGAACATGCTGCTGGGCGGCGCACTTCTGGGACTGGTCTTCATGGCGCCACTGGCGCTTTATGCCATGTCTTTCGTGCTGCATCTTCTGGCGCGTATGCTGGGCGGGCAGGGTGAGGCTTATCGCTCTCGTCTGGTCCTGTTCTGGACGCTTCTGGCCTCCAGCCCGCTTTTGCTGCTGAACGGATTGGTTGCCGGGTTCATCGGACCTGGTCCGGCGCTCAACAGTGTTGGATTGCTCTGGCTGGCGGTTGTGCTGTGGTTCTGGCTGTCCGGCATGATCGAAGCCTATTGGACCCGCACATGACCCCGTTCTTGAACCTTGCACTGCTGACCCTGCGTAGCCCGGCCAAAGCGGCCGAGATCGTTCTTGCCCAGCAGTGGCGGGGCGAGGCGGTCTGGACCGGTCTCTTGCTTGTGGCCGTGCTGAATGCGCTGACCCATGCGCTGATGCTGTGGCTGTTTCCGGTGGCGCAGGAACTGGCGTTTCTCAATATGTCGCCGACCGCGCTGGTGGGGCTTTCTGCCGGGCTTCTCGTGGTCTTTTCCGTGGCGGTGACCTTTTGTGGTCGACTGATCGGTGGGCAGGGTGGCTTTGCCCAAGTTCTTCCGGTGATGATCTGGCTGCAACTGGTCCGTGTTGGCATTCAGGCCGTGGTGATCGTGGTGACGCTGCTCTCCGCCGGTATCGGCGCGTTGCTGAGCCTGCTGGTTAACGTGTTTTTGATTTACGTGCTCCTGCATTTCGTGAATGAGGCGCATAGGTTCAATTCCCTGTGGCGCGCCTTTGGCGTGCTGGTGATGGCGAGCCTTCTGGCCCTCTTTACTCTGACATTCGTTTTGGGTCTTCTTGGCCCAGCCAAACTGGGACTGCCCGCTTATGTATGACGTCAACACGATCCGATCCGATTTCCCGATCCTGTCCCGGCAGGTGAACGGCAAGCCGTTGACCTATCTGGACAACGGCGCCTCGGCGCAGAAGCCGCAGGTGGTGATCGATGCGATCACACGGGCGTACTCGGAAGAATACGCCAATGTTCACAGAGGCTTGCACTTCCTGTCTAACCTGGCGACCGAGAAGTATGAATCCGTGCGGGGTGTCATTTCCCGGTTCCTGAACGCAGGTGATGAGAACACAATCGTGCTGAACTCTGGCACCACCGAGGGTATCAATCTGGTGGCATACAGCTGGGCGATGCCGCGGTTTGAACCGGGGGATGAGATCGTTCTGTCGGTGATGGAGCATCACGCCAATATCGTGCCTTGGCATTTCCTGCGCGAACGGCAAGGCGCCGTTCTGAAATGGGTGGATACCGCGCCGGACGGCAGCCTTGATCCGCAGGCTGTGATTGATGCCATCGGTCCGAAAACTAAACTGGTTGCCATCACCCAATGTTCGAACGTGTTGGGGACCGTGGTGGATGTTAAGGCGGTGACCGAAGGCGCCCACGCCAAGGGTGTTCCGGTTCTGGTCGATGGTTCACAAGGCGCCGTGCACATGCCAGTCGATGTGCAGGATATCGGCTGCGATTTCTATGCCATCACCGGGCACAAGCTTTATGGCCCCTCGGGATCGGGGGCGATCTATATCCGCCCCGAACGGATGGCGGAAATGCGTCCCTTCATCGGCGGGGGCGACATGATCCGCGAAGTCACGCGCGATACGGTCACCTACAACGATCCGCCGATGAAGTTCGAAGCCGGCACGCCGGGTATCGTGCAGACCATCGGGTTGGGTGTTGCGCTGGAATACATGATGGGTATCGGCATGGAGAACATCGCCGCCCATGAACGCGATCTGTGCAATTACGCGTCAGAGCGGCTGAACGGCCTCAACTGGATCAGTGTTCAGGGGCAGGCACCGGGCAAGGCGGCGATCTTCAGCTTGACTATGAACAATGCCGCGCATCCTCATGATATTTCGACCATTCTCGACAAGAAGGGCGTTGCTGTCCGGGCCGGGCAACACTGCGCAGCGCCGCTGATGGATCACCTTGGTGTGGCGGCGACCTGCCGTGCGTCCTTTGGAATGTATAACACAAGGGAAGAGGTCGACACGCTGGTCGATGCGCTGGAACTGGCGCACGAGTTGTTCTCATAAAACATCGCGTTCCCGGCCCCGGGTGATCGGAGCCGGGAACCGAGTCGACTTATGCCGTCGCGCCGCCCAGCAGATCCATGCGGGGCATCAGATCCAGCAGGTGTCGCGAATACTCATGCGCGGGGGCCTCGAAAAGAGTTTCTGCCTCCGCGATTTCGCAGATCTGGCCGTTCCGCATTACCGCAATCCTGTCGCACATCTGACGGATCACCGGTAGATCGTGACTGATGAAAATCATGGTCAGGCCCAGTTCCTCTTGCAAGTCTTTGAGAAGGTTCAGGATTGTTGCCTGCACCGAGACATCCAGCGCCGATGTCGGCTCATCACAGATCAGGATTCGCGGGCGCGACGCCAGCGCCCGGGCGATTGAGATACGCTGCCGCTGACCGCCTGAAAACTCATGCGGATAGCGCAGCCCGGCGGCGGCGCCCAACCCGACATGATCCAGAAGATCGCCAACCACCCTGCGGGTTTCCCTGTCGCTGTCGGTCATCCGGTGATAACGGATTGGCTCGGCCACGATATCGAACACCCGCATCCGCGCATTGAGCGAGGAATAGGGGTCTTGGAATATCATTTGCAGCGCCCGGCGGGCCTGCTGCGCCGGGGCGCTGTTGGGGTGCGAGCTGACATCTTGGCCCAGCACCCGGATGGAACCGGAATCCGGGCGATAAAGCCCCGCGATCAGCCGCGCAATGGTGGACTTTCCTGAGCCGGATTCCCCAACGATGCCAAAGGTTTCCCCTTCGGCGACCGAGAATGTCGCCTCATTCACGGCCCTCAGCATGCGCCGGTTCCCTTTGAACAGCGATTTTTGCAGCACGAAGGACAGGTTGAGGTTTTGCACCTCCACGGCGGCGCTTTCCTGACGGTCACTGCGGGCCTGTCCCAGCCAATGGTTCTGAATGTCGATCCGGCTAAAGGGTTTGTTGTCGCCTTCGATGTAATCGACCGAGGTGAACCGCTCCAGCTTGCGGTCGGCGCGCGGAACAGCGGCGATCAGGGATCGGGTGTATTCGTGATTGGGGGCGCAAAGGATCTGCGCGACATCACCGGTCTCCACCACTTCGCCGCGGTACATTACCACGACCCGATCGGCGATATTGGCAATGACACCAATGTCATGGGTTACGATGATGACGCCCAGATTGCGCTCCCGGCAAAGCCGTTTCAGCAGATCAAGGATCTGAGCCTGGATCGAGACATCAAGCGCGGTTGTCGGCTCATCCGCGATGATCAGATCGGGATCGCCGGCAAGGGCAAGGGCAATGACCACCCGCTGACGCATGCCGCCCGAAAACTGGTGCGGATAGGCGCGCAGCCGTGCCTTGGCCTCGGTAATGCCGACCTGTTCCAGTAGTTCCACCGCACGGGCTTCGGCCTTGGCATCCTTCAACCCTGTGGTTTTTTCAATCGTTTCAACCAGCTGCGCGCCGATGGTCATCAGGGGATTGAGCGAGGTTTGTGGATCCTGGAAGATCATCCCGATCCGGTCGCCCCGGATCCGGCGCATCTCGTCCTCGTCGCGCCCACGCAGCTCTTCGCCCTGAAACAGGATCGAGCCGCCCGCAACGCGCCCAGGCGCCTCCAAGAGGTCGATGATGGCATTGCCAATGGTGGATTTACCGGCGCCGGATTCCCCGACCAGACCGACGACTTCGCCCGGCTTCACGGTCAGCGACACATTGCGCGCCGCCTTGACCGTGCCGCGGCGGGTAGGGAACTCGACATCGAGCCCTTCGATTTTCAAAAGTTCTGTCATCTCAGTTTCGGATTGAGGGCATCACGCATCCAGTCGCCAAGCAGGTTCACTGCAAAGACCAGAACGACCAGTGCGATTGCGGGAAAGAAGGTGATCCACCACAGACCGGAGAAGAGGTATTCGTTGCCAACCCGGATCAGGGTGCCAAGCGACGGCGTGGTGGGCGGGATGCCCTGTCCAAGGAAAGACAGGGTCGCCTCTGAAATGATCGCGAGGGCAAGGCCAATGGTCGCGATCACCAGAACCGGGCGCAGGGTGTTGGGAAAGATGTGACGGATCATGATCAGCCAGCGGGGCAGGCCGATGATGCGCGCCGCCTGAACGTATTCCTTGTTCGCCTCGACCAATGTGGCGCCGCGGGCGACGCGGGCGAATTGCGGCCAGTCGGTCAGGCCAATGGCGATAATCACAACGTAGATGGCGAATTCGTCGCGCAGCTCCAGTGGCAGTACGGCGCGGCCGATGCCGTTGATCAGGATCGCCAGCAGAATGCCGGGAATGGTCAGCTGTACATCGGCGATACGCATGATTACCGCATCGGTGACGCCGCCGACATAGCCGGAAATCACCCCCAGCGTGACGCCCAACACCATGCCAAGGCAGACCGCAGCCAGCCCCACGATGATCGACAGGCGCCCACCGTAAAGGATCGTCGACAGCATGTCGCGGCCTTGGTTGTCGGTGCCCAGCAGGTATTGCGGTTGCCCGCCTTCGGCCCAGGCGGGGGGCAGCTTGCCATCCCAAAGCGAGATTTGCGCCGGATCAAAGGGATCAAATGGCGCGAGAACAGGGGCAAAAACGCAGGCCAGGATCATCAGAACCGTGATCACGGCGGCAATCACCGCCCCCGGTGAATGGAAAAAGGACCAGACGATGTCATTGTCCTTGAAACGCTCCCAGCGGGTGGCCGGGCGATCGATTGGAAGGCTCATCAGGACCCCAGACGGATACGTGGATCGACGACGAAATAAAGAATGTCGACGATCAGATTAATCAGGACGAACAGCAGCGCCACGAAGACAAGGTAAGCGGCCATGATCGGCACATCGACGAAATCGACGGCCTGGATGAACATCAGGCCGGTGCCGGGCCATTGAAACACGGTCTCGGTGATCACCGAAAAGGCGATCAGCCCGCCGATATTTAGGCCGATGATGGTGATCACCGGAACCAGCGTGTTGCGCAGCGCGTGACGAAAGTTCACCGCCCGTTCAGACAGGCCACGGGCGCGGGCGAACTTGATGAAATCGGTGCGCATGACCTCCATCATCTCGGCCCGCACCAGACGCAGGATCAACGTCAGCTGAAACAGCGACAGGGTAATCGCGGGCAGGACGATGGCGCGCCAGCCATCGCTGGTCAGCAGTGATGTCTTCCACCAGCCAAGGTCCACTGTACCGCTGCGCCCCGAGGACGGCAGCCAGCGCAGATGCACGGCAAAGACATAGATCAGCGCGATGCCAATGATGAAGGTTGGCAGACTGACCCCGATCAGCGATGTCGACAGGATGACCCGGCTGACCCAGGATTTGCGCCGGATACCGGTATAGACACCCAGTGTAATTCCAGCCGCCAAGGCTATGATTGCACTTACAAAAACCAGCTCTAGCGTCGCGGGTAACCGCTCCAGGATCAACTCATCCACGGGGCGCTTGATCCGGTAGCTGAGGCCGAAATCGCCGCTGAGGATATTCCCCATGAAGCGGGTGTACTGCGTCAGGATGGGGTCATCGAGCCCCAGCTGCTGACGGATTTCGATCCGCTGTTCGCGCGTGGCATCCTGTCCGACCATATTGTTGACCGGATCGCCGACGAAGTTGAACAGGGAAAAACTGATGGCCGAGACGACAGCCATGACAAGCAAGGACTGCGCCAGCCGTTTGAGGATAAAGAATGTCATTGAGCCCCCGGAGCATAGGGGCGGACGCCAGGCCCGCCCCGTGACTCAATTTACTTCATGACCGCGAAACGGGGACGGAAGGCATCATCCGCCGCGATCGCGATATCGACCTTGTCCGAGATGCCCCATGCCAGAACCTGGTGGTGGATCGGCACATAGGGAATGTCGGCCTTCACCAGATCCCAGGCCTCATCAATCAGCGCGGTGCGCTTGTCGATGTCGATCTCGGTGGTGATTGCGTCAGTGATCTCGTTCACGCGAGCGTTGTCATAGCCGGTCGCGTTCCAGGACCCTTCGCCATCCAGCAGGTAGGAGAAGACATAGTGGCTGTCGAGCGTCGGAACACCCCAGCCCAGCATGTAGAAATCCGATTCACGCTTCTGGATCTTGGGGAAGTGCTGCGCCTTCGGAATCGCGTCGAGGTTCACCTTCACGCCAATCTTGGCCAGCATCGCCACGGCCGCCTGACAGATCTTCTCATCGTTGTTGTAGCGGTTGTTGGGGCAGTCCAGCTGGATCGAGAAGCCATCGGGATAGCCAGCCTCGGTTAGCAGGGATTTCGCTTTTTCCGGATCAAAGCCGTAGGAAGCGTCGTTGTCCGGCGTATTGCCCAGAACACCCGGCGGGGTGATCATACCGGTCGGGAAGGACAGGCCTTCCATGACGACGCGCTGGATCGCGGCCTTGTCGATGGCCAGATTAAAGGCTTCGCGTACCCGCTTGTCCTTGAACGGATTTCCATCCACATCCGAGCTGCGCAGCTTGTCGACACCCTGATCCATGCCGAAGAAGATCGAGCGGATCTGGGCCACGGTTTTGACGCCGAGCCCATCGGCGGCCTCGATACGTTTGAGATCCTGCAAGGGCGGATCCAGCACGAAGTCGACCTCACCCGACAGCAGCGCAGCAACGCGAGTCGCGGCATTGGAAATCGGCCGATATTCGATCTTGTCGATATTGCCGGGGAACATATCATTGCCCCACCAGGCGGCGTTGCGCTCCAGCACCGTCAACTCATCCGGGGCGCGGCTGACCAGCGAAAACGGGCCGGTGCCATTGGCATTGCGCACCGCATAGGTCTCTTCCTTGGCCTTGAAGTCCTGCGGGGCGGTGACGTTGTTCGCCTCTGACCAGCCCTTGTCCATCATATAGATCGAGGTCAACTGGTTCGGCAGGATCGGGTTCGGGCCATCGGTCATCAGCTTGACGGTGTAATCGTCAATGACCTCAACCGAGGTCACGTTCTTGGCCTGCTCTTTGTAGTCGGAGGCTTCGTGGTTGGCGCGTTCGAAGGAAAACACCACGTCTTCAGCGGTGAAATCCGCGCCATCATGGAATTTCACTCCCTCGCGCAGCTTGAAGGTCCAGCCATCTGATCCGGCTTCCCAGCTTTCGGCGAGTTCAGGTTGCAGGGTAAGGTCTGCATCGCGGGTAACGAGCGATTCATAGATCTGCCCGTTCATCGCGATTGTGGGGCCTTCGTTTTGCGAATGGGGGTCCATGGTCAGAGCGTCGCCCTGGCTTGTCCAACGCAGGACATTCTCGGCCAGCGCGGGGCTTGCCGCCGTCATCGCCAGAAGCGAGACGGTAAATAGTCTTGTGAATTTCATTTTGATCTCCCTGTTGCATTACCGAACTCCCAACCTGTCCCGGCGGTGAGCTCAAACTGTCATACGTAGCGGTATTCTCCTTTTGGAATGCATTTCGGATCATGTTGGCGGCTAATGCTTCACCGATCAAGCCTGTTGCGTGTTTTGGGCCCAACGCGGCTAGGTTGAGGCGGGAGAGCTCAAACATTGAGCAGTTTATTATTAAATGAATACAGAGGTATGCTGTCCATACTTAAGTTGAGGTTGCAAGGTTTTGAGGCGCAGCATTCGTGCGTGGTCGACGCCCGGAAACAGGGAGGTGTGTCCCGCGGCAGTGGCCGCAGAAATGGCTGCTCACCCTTTCCTGAGGTGGAGAAAAGGGGGCAGTAACCCGGGGGATTCGACTGGGGATCGACATGGCGGCTGACCGCGCCAGTCTGTCTGCTTCACTCCAGGGGGTGTCGTAGCGTGGTCACTGGCGGTGATGTGACAGCGGACCTGACTGCCTAATTTGGGGGAGCTACTGCAGCCCACGCCGCCCGGGGTGCAACAGCATGCCTTCAGGCCAGAAACATCAATGAAAACGGGCCTGACACCGGAAAGGCGTCAGGCCCGCGCTTTGCCGAAAGGGCGACGTTTAGAATTCGTAGTTCAGGCCGACTTGCAGTCTGTGGCTCTCGTAGTCACTACCAATCGACCCAGTGTATCCGCCATAGAAAACAGACCCGCTGGATGCGCTGGACGCCAGCTGCGTTTCAAAGCCCAGCTTGACGTCAACCCAGTCGTCATCAAGCCCCTGGACCGGCAGTGTGGCGCCCGGAAGACCGATAAACCCGCTGCGTACGGCGAAGTCACTGCCCGATGCAAAGGTGTATTCCAGGCCACCGGTAAGAGTGGTGAGCCCCTGGGACCCGGCAACATCGTATTCACCGCGGAAACCGACCGACCCGAGAACGATGTCGCTGGACAGGCCATCGACGTTCAGGTTCCAGGCGCCGGCGCCGGTTTCGTTAAAGGCGTCAACGGACATGTCATAGTATTCGACCGAGGCCAGCGGCCCCCAACGCAACGCACCAACCTCCTGCATGTACTCGGCTTGCAAGGCGCCAAAGACCTGCGTGCCATCGGTGCTGCCCGTTGCTGTCTGCCCAAGCACATTGCGGCTCGAGTCGTATGAGCTGTCCTGATAGCCGACCAAGGCCTTGATCATGCCGCCATTGCCGAACCCGAAGCGGCCATAGGCCGTCAACGAAACACTGCTGGAGTCCACCCCGCCCAGGCCGTTCTGCGCGTCTGCGCTGCCGTCGGCGACCCCCAGGACGGCACCCCAGGCGGTGTTTGCGTTCAGCTGTTTCTCAAGGCCGATCGACAGCGATGCAATATCCACATCATAGCCGACCGAGGTTGCTGTGGGATCATAAGTGGCCTGACTGCCGTTCAGCGAGAACAACCCGGTCCAGCCTTCTCCCATGTGCCAGGTGTCAAAGCTGCTGTTGCGGGTGACGCTACCCTCGGTGCCGGTCACGCTTTGCGACGGAATGGCAAAGATCGCATCGACCTGCCCGCGGGATACTTCAAAGCCAAGGTTGGCGAAAGCCGGCGCAAAGCTGTAGCCGGTGCTGGTCAGTGCAATGCTGCGCTGAGCGGCGGTCATGGCCAGCATGTCGGCAATCGCCGTCTGATAGGTCGCAGCATTGCCCAGATCCAGGTAGGGCACATTGGCGGCCCCATCCAGATATCCGGCAAGCTTGAACTCGTAGGCCGAGGTGGCATTGGCAACGATCGGCGCGAATTGAGGTGCAATGCGCAATGTGAACTCACCGTCATCGATGCTGCCCACCGTTACCGTGAAATTCAGGTTTGCATTGCGCAGATCTTCGATCTCGTCCACCGCAAACAGACCATTGGCCTGCGCCGCGGCGACGATGTCCGCGGGCACCAGACCACCGTCAACATAGCCGAGGTCTGCCACGCTGACGCCCAGTGCTGTCGCCAGTTCAGTCAGGCGCGCGTCGATGTTGGCAGCGGTATCCAGCGTGCCATACGTCCAGCCGCCGTTGGAGAGATCGTTCCATGCCACCAGAGCCGACTCGTCGGTCGGATCATTGTTATCGTCCCAGAATAGCCCGTCCGGCGTCATCGTGTTGTCGATGAAGGAGTCGCCGAAATTGGCCAAATATTCTGTGTTGCTCAAGGCGCCGAAGGTCAGTGCGTCAACGCTAGTGGTCGAGGCCAGTGATGCCCGGCTGCTTGAGAAAAAGCCGATTTCGCCTTCTTGCCCGCCGGCCCCGAACAGCCCGTCTGGCAGCCGTGCGCCAATGCCGATATCCGTCGCGTTGAGATTGAACAGAACAGCGTCCGACGGGGCAAGGGTGCCCATCGCATTGCCATTGGCATCCAAGAGCTGAAGAGAGAAGCCGGTCATCCGGGCGCCGGTGAAGTTGGAGGTCTTACCGAAAGTGAAGTAATCGACGGTCGGGTACGTTGCGCTGGCAACGGTCCGGATGCGCATGTCGAAAGGCGAAGGACCGGTCAGCTGCGTTTTGACACGTTTGCCCGAACCGCCTGCGGAGTCGCAATAGACGCCGTCCTGGCTGGCCATCAGACAGTTGGTCACATCTCCCCGAGAGGTCAAGTTGGAGAAGTCCGTGATGATTTGCTCGAATGGGTCCACGTAGGTGAACCCGCCAGATCCATCCGGCACCCGCGTGCGGGTAAAGGTCACCGCCTTCACCCCGGGAGGGTCGATACCCTCATCCGGATCCGCGAAGATCAGGCCGTCGCCGCTGGTTGCGATGAGAGGATCATCAGGCAGTATATCGGCGGACGCCGCACCTGCAGTCAGTATCAGCAACGCCGCAGGAGCAACCGTCCCCAGCTTCCAGAAATTATTGATGGATCTCATTTTGAGCATGCCCCGTCGATTCTCAATTTTGAAGTATGCAAACTTCAGTGTAACAACTGGCACGGACAATGAATTCGAATATTGATATGTGTCAACCGGGCAGCCAGTAAGACCGCGCGAACGTTGCTACATCACAACAATGGTGATGCCCCCAAATGGATATACTCTGGCCCGGGGTTCTGTGGCACTACTTCGCCACTGAAGTGTTGCAGAACAGCCAATAGCCTGTCTGGTATGCGCGGATACCGTCAGCGTATGACAGCTTTTGGAAATGGAAACATATTGCCTGGGTCATCATCAATCCCTGACTATTTCGTGTTACAGTCGCAAATCAGGGAATTAATGGCGGAGAGACAGGGATTCGAACCCTGGGTTCCCGTGAAGGAACAACGGTTTTCGAGACCGCCCCGTTCGACCACTCCGGCACCTCTCCGCGGGGGGTGAGCGGCGGTTTAATGTTGAATTCTGATGGGCGCAAGGGGGGATTTTCAACTTCTTGAGGGAAAGTCGATTTTTCATTGTCTGTCAGACAATTTCCCATAGATTCGTGGGTATGACACATTCTCTTCTAAAACCGCTGGCGTCGCTTTGTTCTGCGCTGTTCATTGGCGTCTTTGCATCCGGGCTTCTGTCTCCGGCCAGGGCCGCTGACCGTGCTGAAGTGACCGCTTTTCTTGAGGTCACTGGATTCGACGTGGCGCTGGACAGTATTGCACTCTCCGCCGAAAGCGCGCCTGAGATGCTCGGGCTTGAGGCCGGGGATTTTGGGCAGGAGTGGACCCGTCTGGCCGCCCGTGTCTTTGATACAGACCGGATGCGGGCGCTGGCGCTGGATATTCTTGTTGAAACGCTGGACGACGCGGCGCTGGATCACGCGGCAGCCTTTTACGCCAGCGATCTGGGGCAACGGTTGGTCGCAGCCGAAAATGCCGCCCATATGGTTGAGGATGACGAGACCAAGCAAATCGCCGGGCAGCGTATCATAGCTGATCTGGTTCAGGACGGGGCTGACAGGCTGGCGCTCCTTCAGCGCATGACCAAGGCGGTTGATGCCGCAGATACGGGTGTCAAAGCAATCCAGCAGATCCAGTTCCGGTTCCTGATGGCGGCCAGTGCCGCCGGGGTGATTGATCTCCAATTGGATGCCGACGGTTTGCGGGCCTGGCAGCAGGAGCAGGCGCCGGGCATGCGGATGGCGCTTAGGGCCTCCAGCATGGCTTCATCCGCCTATGCCTATCAGGATTTTTCCGATGAAGAGGTCCGTTCTTATGTACGGGCGCTGGAGACGCCGCTGATGCAAGAGGTCTATGAGTTGCTGAATGCAGTACAGTATGAGATCACTGCCAACCGGTTCGAGGCGCTGGCCTACCAGATGAAGGGGTTGGGGCAGGGCGAAGACATCTAGGCGCGCCAGTTCCGGGCGGCCCTGTCACCCTTTTCCCTCCGGCCCGGCGCACGACATGTATCGGGGCGGCAATCAGTGGTTGACATGAGCCACTTTCTGGATAAAAAGCGCCCATCCCGGCCCGGAATCTCTGTGCCGGGTCTATTTGTAATACGGCCCATACAAGGGTCGCGCTGTTCGAGGCGGCAAAGGTTTAAACACCAAATGCCGAAACACCTGAAGTTCAGGGGCCGAAGGACGCGGTTGAAAAAGGAAAGACGCACATGTTTGCGGTCCTCAAGACTGGCGGCAAGCAGTACAAGGTTCAGGCGGGCGACGTGCTCCGCGTTGAGAAACTTGCTGCAGATGCTGGCGAAAAAATCCAGTTCAACGATGTTCTGATGCTCGGTGGCGACGCCCCCGTGGTCGGCGCTCCCTTTGTTGACGGTGCTGCGGTTCAGGCCGAAGTGATCGATCAGATCAAAGGCGAAAAGCTGATCCATTTCGTCAAGCGTCGTCGTAAGCACTCGTCCAAGCGCACCAAAGGCCACCGTCAGAAGCTGACTCTGGTCAAGATCACCGACATCCTGGCGTCGGGCGCGGACAAATCCGGCGTAAAAGCTGCAACCGGCAAAGGCGCAACCGCACCTGCCGCTGCTGCTCCGGCCGCCAAGAAAGCCGCGGCACCCGCTGCTGCCGGTTCCGACGATCTGACCAAGCTGACCGGTGTCGGCCCTGCCGCCGCAACCAAGCTGAACGACGCTGGCCTGACCAGCTTCGCACAGATCGCGGCCTTGTCGGCAGACGATATTGCTGCTATCGACGCCATCAAAGTGAAGCCCGAATGGGTTGAGCAAGCCAAAGATCTGGCTAAAGGCTAAGGAGATAGACAATGGCACATAAGAAAGCTGGCGGTTCCTCCCGTAACGGCCGCGACTCAGCCGGTCGCCGCCTTGGCGTGAAACTGTATGGTGGCCAGGCGGCCATCGCAGGCAACATCATCGTACGTCAGCGCGGCACCAAGTTTTGGCCGGGCGAAGGCGTTGGTCTGGGCAAAGATCACACCATCTTTGCAACCACCGACGGTGCTGTGACCTTCCACAAGGGCCTTAAAGGCCGTACCTTTATTTCGGTTCTCCCAGTGGCGGAGGCCGCTGAGTAAGCCGAACCCGAAGTGGCAAAAAATATTTAGGGGATCGGTGATAGAGCCGGTCCCCTTTTTCGTTTTAACCAGTAATCCGCAAATGATGTCCGACGGGCAGGGTGCTCCGGGGTGGTCCCGGAAGGAAACGCTCCCAACCGGACGAATTTGCAGCCCGGGGCTGGCGTCAGGCAGATCAGCACCTATCTTGGTGCTTTCCCGGAAAGGCCGTACCGGTCGCCGATCGACGATTGGTCTTTTGAGGAGGAGCAAGGCAATGAGTTTGGATCAGACAGACCAGCAACCGGTCATCGAGACAGAGCGGTTTTTGCTGCGTCCGCTGCGCAAATCGGACGCGGGTCTGATCGCGCATTACGCGGGGGATGAACGGGTGGCGCGGATGACCACCTCGATCCCGCATCCGCTGCCCCCCGGCGCTGTCGAGGCCTATGTGGCCCGCGCCATGGCGCCGGACCGCGAGGAGGACATCTGGGCCATCGACGGCACCCCGTCGGGCGGAGATGAGCTGAAGGGTGTGATTGGGCTGAAGCGGATGGACCGCAACCAGTCCGAAGTTGGCTTCTGGATCGCACCGGCGTTCTGGAACACCGGTCTGGCTTCCGAGGCGCTTGAGGCGCTGGTGCAGGCCAATCCCTTGGGCAATGCAGCGATGTTTGCCTCGGTGTTTCAGGACAATCCGGCCTCGGCCCGGGTCCTGATCCATTGCGGGTTCGAATATCTTGGTGATGCAGAGACTTTCTGCGTGGCCCGGGACGCGACCGTGCCGACCTGGACCTACAGCCGAAAACAGTGATTGGCGGCCCTTCCCCAATGGGATAAGCCAATCGCAAAACCATGGCATGGGGTGCTCAATGCCCCTGTCCACAATCGAAAGCTGCAGAGCCGCCGCCTGGCGATCTGCACGAAGGAGCTGACATGAAATTCCTCGATCTGGCAAAGGTCTATATTCGCTCCGGCGCAGGCGGGAACGGGTGTATCAGCTTCCGGCGTGAGAAATACATCGAACACGGTGGCCCCGATGGCGGCGACGGTGGCAAGGGCGGTTCGGTCTGGGTTGAGGCCGTGGACGGGCTCAACACCCTGATCGATTTTCGCTATCAGCAACACTTCTTTGCCAAGAACGGCCAGTCCGGTATGGGGCGTCAGCGCACCGGCAAGGATGGCGATGATATCATCCTGCGGGTGCCGGTCGGCACCGAAATTCTGGATGAGGATGAAGAGACCGTACTGGCGGATATGACCGAACTCGGTCAACGTGTGCTGCTGGCCAAGGGCGGCAATGGCGGCTTTGGCAACCTGCATTTCAAAACCTCGGTGAACCAGGCGCCGCGCCGGGCGAACCCCGGTCAGGAAGGCGTCGAGCGCACCATCTGGCTGCGACTGAAACTGATCGCGGATGCCGGTCTGCTGGGGATGCCGAATGCAGGCAAATCGACCTTCCTGTCGGCGACCTCCAATGCGCGGCCCAAGATCGCCGATTACCCCTTTACCACCCTGCATCCGAACCTTGGCGTGGTGGGTGTTGATAACGCTGAATTCGTGGTTGCCGATATTCCGGGCCTGATCGAAGGCGCCCATGAAGGACGCGGGATCGGTGACCGGTTCCTGGGCCATGTGGAACGCTGTGCGGTGCTGCTGCATCTGGTGGACGGCACCTCGGAAACGCTGGTTGAGGATTACCATACCATCGTTGGAGAGCTCGAAGCCTATGGCGGCGAGTTGGCGGAAAAGCCCCGGATTACTGCGCTGAACAAGGTGGACGCGCTGGATGACGAGGAGCGCGCCGAGGCGCATGCCGCCCTCGAGGCGGCCGTCGGCGGGCCGGTGCATCTGATGTCTGGCGTCAGCCGCCACGGGTTGACCGACGTGCTGCGCACCCTTCGCAGCCAGATCAAAGAGGATCGCCTGCGTCTGAAACCCGAGGAAGAGGAAGAGACGTGGCAGCCCTGAGCGACGCCCGGCGCATCGTCATCAAGATCGGCTCGGCGCTGTTGGTAGACCGAGCCAGCGGTCAGCTGCGCTCTGGCTGGCTGCATTCCCTTGCCAATGACGTGGCCTGGCTGAAATCGCTGGGCAAGGATGTGGTGATTGTTTCCTCCGGCTCGATCGCGCTGGGGCGCGGGGTGCTCGATCTGCCGCGCCGCGAATTGCCGCTGGAGCAATCGCAGGCTGCTGCTGCCGTGGGCCAGATCCGCCTTGCTCGTGCCTATGAGGAAGCGCTGGCACCGCATGGGATCACCACCGCGCAGGTGCTGGTCACGCTGGAGGACAGTTCGGACCGGCGCAGGTACCTGAATTCCCGGGCGACGCTGGAAACCCTGATTGGTCTGGGCGCGGTGCCCATCGTCAACGAGAATGACACCATCGCCACCGACGAGATCCGTTATGGCGACAACGACAGGCTGGCGGCGCAGGTCGCTGTAACCGTCGGGGCAGATACGCTGGTCCTGTTGTCGGATGTCGATGGGTTCTACAGCGCCAACCCCGCGATCGATCCCGAGGCCCGCCGGTTCGACCGGATCGAAGAGATCACACCCGAGATCGAAGCCATGGCCGGCGACGGGGTGTCGGGCCTGTCCAAAGGTGGCATGATAACCAAATTGATGGCGGCCAAGATGGCCACGGCGGCCGGTTGCGCCATGGTGATCACTGAAGGTTCGGCCCTTAACCCGCTGAAAGCGCTGGAAGACGGTGTTCCCTGCACCTGGTTCGTGGCGCAGGGCGATCCGCAAGCCGCGCGCAAACGCTGGATCGCAGCGATGAAGACGCGCGGCGTGATCACGATCGACGAAGGGGCCGCCAACGCCCTGATGAACGGCAACAGCCTGCTGCCTGCCGGGGTGCGCTATGTAGAGGGGGACTTTGGTCGCGGGGAACCGCTGGCCATCCTCGGCCCAGACGGGCGCAAACTGGGGCAGGGCTTGTCGCGCTATACCGGTGACGAGGCCCGCGCCATTCAGGGGCGCCAGTCGGCCGAGATCGAAGCGACGCTGGGCTATCCGGGCCGGGCTGCATTGATCCACCGGGACGACATCGCCTTCTGATCTTCTTCTATATGGAATTTCCCTCGCGGTTCGCAGTAGTCTGTGACCCGAGGACGTCAAAGGCATGATACCGATGAAAGACACCGATGATATTCAGGCTCTGATGGCTGAGCTTGGCAAAAATGCAAGGAAAGCTGCGGAAAAACTAGCCACAGCCAGTGCCGAACGCAAGGAAAAGGCCCTTCTGGCCGCAGCAGATGCGGTCTGGCAGCAGCGTGACCAGATCATTGCCGCCAATGAAAAGGATATGGAGTTCGGGCGCTCCAAAGGGCTTTCGCCGGCCATGATGGACCGGCTGATGCTGGATGAGGCGCGTATTCAGGGCATCGTCGATGGTCTGCGCGCCGTGGCAGGTCAGAGTGATCCGGTGGGTGAGGTGCTGGAGGAATGGACGCAGCCCTCGGGCCTTCGGATTCAGCGGGTCCGGACGCCTCTGGGCGTGATCGGAGTGATCTATGAAAGCCGTCCCAATGTGACAGCGGATGCCGGCGCGCTGTGCCTGAAGTCCGGCAATGCGGTGATCCTGCGCGGCGGCTCCGAAAGCTTCCATTCGGCGCGCGCCATCCATGCCTGCCTTGCCGAAGGGCTGAAGGCGGCGGATCTGCCGGAAACCGCGGTGCAGTTGGTGCCGACCCGTGACCGCGCGGCGGTGCAGGAATTGCTGACCATGACCGATTATGTCGACGTGATCGTGCCCCGCGGCGGCAAAGGGCTGGTTGGGCTGGTGCAGCGCGAAGCGCGGGTGCCGGTCTTTGCCCATCTCGAAGGCATCGTGCATATCTATCTCGACAAATCCGCCGACCCGCAAAAGGCGCTGGACGTGGTGCTGAACGCGAAAACCCGGCGCACCGGGATCTGCGGCGCCGCCGAATGTCTGCTGATCCATCAGGATATCGCCGAAACCATCGGCAAGGATGTCCTGACTGCCTTGGCTACAGCTGGCGTCGAAATCCACGCTGAGGAAGGTCTGCCTGGCCCCGGGAACATGGTTGTCGCCACGGCCGAGGATTGGGGTAAAGAGCATCTGGACGCCATCATCTCGGCCCGTCAGGTCGCCGATATCGACGAGGCGATCGCCTATATCCGGGCGCATCATTCCCAGCACACCGATTGCATCCTGACCGAGGATGAGGCGGCTGTGGATCAGTTCTTTGCCGAACTCGACAGTGCCATTCTGATGCACAATGCCTCGACCCAGTTTGCCGATGGTGGTGAGTTCGGCATGGGCGCGGAAATCGGTATCGCAACCGGCAAGATGCACGCCCGTGGCCCGGTGGGCGCGGCGCAGCTGACCAGTTTCAAATATCTGGTGCGCGGCGACGGAACCACGCGCGCCTGAGGTCCAAATGAAACGCAAAACGCCACCCGCTGGGGTGGCGTTTTCTATTCTAAAAATCGTTTAAATCAGAAGAAGATCGAGATCTTTTCCAGCGCCTGCTCGACCTTCAAGTCCCGCTCTGCCTGCTTTGCGGAGTAGGGCAGCATCGCGAACTGGACCTGCGCGGGGGAGATCTTCACCTCTGCGTTGTCATCGCTGAGGCGCGCCCAGAGCGCATCATCCACATTCAGTTTCGGACCTTCGCCGATGACGGTCCAGTGCCCATCCGCGCAAAGCACGGTGATGGTACCGCCATAGGGCAGGGCGCTTTCCAGGCAGAGCGCGGCAAGGAAGGCCATGCGGACCTCACTGCGGCTGGATCCTTCGAGAGGAGCCCATTGGTAGCTGAGCCGCCCGCCCTTGCTGACGTCATCCAGAACCGAAACAACCTCGGCGCGGCCCATCTGCTGATCACCTGCGGCGCCAAAGGCAATGCGGAAAAACCGGATGCGGGCATTGGCATTGGTCACGCTGTCGGAAATCAGCTCCATCTCGGGACCGGAAACTTCGCCAGACATTCCAAGCAGTTCAAGGCCGTTGTTGATGGCGCCGATAGGGCTGATAAGATCGTGGCAGATCCGCGACCCTATCAATGCAGGCAGATCTTCATTATCTACAGCCATGTAATATCCTCCGAATTGGGCCAATTCAAATGACTGACCTCAATGCAATCCTTTCGCCGGGCATGTACGTGAAACACCCGGAACACCCGGAATGGGGGCTCGGGCAGGTACAGTCCAATGCCGCAGGCAAAATCACCGTCAATTTTCGGGACCAGGGCAAGCTCGTGTTCGATGGACGCCAAGTGGCCCTTGTTCCAGTGTTTGAGCCATAATGGTTTACGGCCAGTTAATAAACCCATTTCGGTTTTGTTAAACTCTTGCCTGTTTCAAAGCAGATACGCTATCTGCAGAGCAGCTTCGACCACCGAGAATTCCGATGCCTGACACCCCTTCCGACTTCTCTGTGCGCCTGGCCCGGACCGAAGAAGATCTGCGCGCGGCGCAGGCACTGAGGTATCAGGTTTTTGTGACCGAACTGGGCGGAGATGGGGAGCTTGTCGATCACGCGGCCGGGCTTGAACGTGATCGGTTTGACCCGTTTTTCGATCATATGCTGCTGACGGACACCAGCAGCGATCAGGTGGTGGGCGTCTATCGCCTGCTGACCAGCGACCGCGCAGCAGAAGTCGGGCAGTTCTATTCCGAGGATGAGTATGATCTGACACCGCTCAAATCCTCGGGCCGCAGGTTGCTGGAACTGGGCCGGTCCTGCCTGCACCCGGAGTATCGCGGCGGCGCGGGGATGTTCCACCTATGGAACGGTCTGGCGCAATACGTTGCCGAGCATGAGATAGAGGTTCTGTTTGGCGTCGCCAGCTTCCCCGGTACCGACGCGCAGGAACTGGCTGCCCCTTTGACGATGCTGCATCACAACCATCTTGCGCCGCCGGATCTGCGGGTGCGTTCGCGCGTTTACCAGCCAATGGATCTGATTGATCCGCAGCAACTGGACCGGCGCAAGGCGATGGTGGATATGCCAGCGCTGATCAAGGCCTACCTGCGTCTGGGCGGTTTTGTCGGCGACGGCGCATTTGTTGACCACACATTCAACACCACGGACGTCTGTCTGGTTCTGGATACCGAGCGGATGAACGCGCGTCAGAAACGGATCTATACCGGCGGCGGGGGCGCGTGAGCCTGCGATGAGCCCGGTCTGGCACAGTGATGAGGCGCCTGATCCGGTGCGGATCGGTCCGCTCGGGTGGATGCTGGTCTGCGTCAGGGTCTTGGTGCTTGGGACGCTGGTATTCGGCGGGCTGCTTGTTCTGCTGCTGGTACGGCTGATCGAATATCCTCTGTGTGGGCTGCACCGACCCGTGACGCCTTTCATTACCCAATTCGTCTGCCGCAATGCCTTCCGCGTGCTGGGTATGGGGTTTTCCACCACCGGCGCCCTCATGCAGCAGCGCGGGGCCGTCGTGGCCAACCATACGTCCTGGCTGGATATTTTTGCGCTCAACGCGCGCAAGCGGATTTATTTCGTCTCCAAGGCCGAGGTCGCAGGGTGGCCCGGCATCGGTTGGCTGGCGCGGGCGACCGGAACTGTGTTCATCGACCGCAACCCCAAGAAAGCCAAAGAGCAAACCCTGCTGTTCGAAGAGCGCCTGAAGGCCGGGCACAAGCTGTTGTTCTTTCCTGAAGGCACCTCGACCGATGGCCTCAGGGTTTTGCCTTTCAAAACAACACTCTTCGCCGCGTTCTTTAGTGACCATCTGCGCGATTTCATGCATGTTCAGCCGGTATCAGTGGTGTTCTTCGCCCCCAGCGGTGCGCCGGACCGGTTCTATGGCTGGTGGGGTGATATGGAGTTTGGGCCGCATCTGCTGAAAACCCTTGCTGCGACCCGGCAAGGCCGGGTTGAGCTGATGTACCACCCGCCGCTACGCGTTGCTGATTTTGCAAATCGCAAAGATCTGGCGGCGGCCTGCGAGGCCCAAGTGCGCGCAGGCCATGAGCAGTTGCGGGCAGAGGCAGCGAAATAAGCCTTGCGCCCCTGTCAAAGGTGACTTATACGCGCGCCATCGAACCCGCAGGCGGGGTTTGGGCCGATTTGGGGGAGACATCCCCAACGGCCCGCCGGTTGGAGCATCCGCTCTGAGACCCCCGCCGAGGATTAAACCGGAAAAGGAAAAGATAGCATGGCTCTTCCCGAGTTCACCATGCGTCAGCTGCTCGAAGCTGGCGTTCACTTCGGCCACCAGACTCAGCGCTGGAACCCGCGCATGTCGCCCTTCATCTATGGCGCGCGCAACGGCATTCACATCATGGACCTCACCCAGACCGTTCCGATGCTGGACCAGGCTCTGCAGGTTGTTCGTGACACCGTTGCAAAAGGCGGCCGTATCCTGTTCGTCGGCACCAAGCGTCAGGCGGCTCAGCCGATTGCAGACGCGGCAGAGAAGTCGGCTCAGTACTACATGAACCACCGTTGGCTGGGCGGCACGCTCACCAACTGGAAAACCGTTTCCCAGTCGATCAACCGTCTGAAGGAAATCGACGAGAAGATGGAAACCGGTGCTGAAGGCCTCACCAAGAAAGAGCGCCTGGGCATGGAACGTGACCAGACCAAATTGCAGGCCTCGCTCGGCGGGATCCGCGAAATGGGCGGCGTGCCGGACCTGCTGTTCGTCATCGACGTGAAAAAAGAAGCGCTGGCCATCGCCGAAGCCAAGAAACTGGGTATCCCGGTTGTGGCAATCGTCGACACCAACTGCTCGCCCGATGGCGTTGACTACATCATCCCCGGCAACGACGACGCGTCCCGCGCCATCGCTCTGTACTGCGATCTGGTTGCCCGCGCTGCGCTGGACGGCATGTCCGCACAGCTGGGTGCAGCTGGTGTTGACCTTGGCGCCCTGGAAGAAGCTCCCGAAGAGGAAGCTGTTTCCGAGGAAGCTCAGGCCTGATCCTGCCTGTCACAGATTTGACATCAGGGGCAGGGTATTTCCTGCCCCAATTCCGTTTCGATTTGAGGAGAGCCTAACATGGCAATCACAGCAGCACTCGTGAAAGAACTGCGCGACTCGACCGGCGCCGGCATGATGGACGCCAAAAAAGCGCTGACCGAAACCAATGGCGACATGGAAGCGGCCGTCGACTGGCTGCGTACCAAAGGTCTCGCCAAAGCCGCCAAGAAATCCGGCCGCACCGCAGCCGAAGGCCTGGTCGCTGTCGTCGTCGAAGGTGGCAAGGGCGTCGCCGTTGAAGTGAACTCGGAAACCGACTTCGTTGCGAAGAACGGCGAATTCCAGGAAATGGTTGCCGGCATCGCCAAGGCAGCTCTGAACGTTGATGACGTCGACGGTCTGAACGCGGCCGATCTGGGTGGTAAATCCGTTGCTGACACCCTGACCGACAAGATCGCCACCATCGGCGAAAACATGACCCTGCGCCGGATGGCCAAGATCGAAGGCGAAACTGTTGTGTCCTACGTGCACAACGCTGCCGCTGACGGCATGGGCAAAATCGGTGTCCTGGTTGCAATGACCGGTGGCGACGAAGCCTTTGGCAAGCAGGTTGCAATGCACATCGCCGCGGTTAACCCCGCTGCCCTGAGCGAAGCTGATATGGACCCGGCGGTTGTCGAGAAAGAGAAGCAGGTTCAGATGGACATCGCCCGTGAATCCGGCAAGCCGGAGCAGGTTATCGAGAAGATGATCGTTGGCCGCATGAAGAAATTCGTTGCGGAATCGACACTGCTGAACCAGCAGTTCGTCGTGAATCCCGACCTGACCGTCGAAGCCGCTGCCAAGGAAGCTGGCGCCACCGTGACCGGTTTCATCCGTGTTGAGGTTGGTGAAGGCATCGAAGTCGAAAAAGAAGATTTCGCAGCTGAAGTCGCAAAAGCGGCTCAGGGCTAATCTGCCTAGACAGACTATTAAGGGGCCGGTGGGGAAACCTACCGGCCTTTTTTGCGTTTCTAGAGCACTTTGATGGGTTAGAGGATCGTGTCTCGGCTCGAGGAACGTCTGAGCCAGCCCAGGGCGAACAGGCAGGGCGAATAGGGGATATGATCGGGGAATATGGGGCCCCACTGATAGGGATGGATGGGACCCCAAAAACATGATCACCGACGCTGAGTATAAGCGTCGGCAACCACACAGGTCGGAGAGCCTTGGTATTACAAGGGTCGTTTCCCAAAGTTCCTAGGCTAAAGCCACCACTCACGGAACATTTACAGACTGCGTTTTTTTGTACGAAATCGGTAGTAGTGTATTCCTTACCTATTTGACGCTCTTTAGCGTCTGGCAGGCTTAAACCTCCCTAGCGGAAACTCACATTAGGCGGGCCGGTTAGGGGGATGCCGTCACGATTCCATCACATACATCTGGTTGTGCAAGGCTGCCTTGAGTACGGCCTGGGCCGTTGTTTCCACTGCCAGCGCGTCCCGGGCCAGGCGCAGGTGCTTTTCGACCGTGGCCGGGGTCAGGCCCATGAGGATCGCGATGTCCTGCGTCGTCTTGCCATCTCCGACCCATTGCAGCGCTTCCCGTTGCCGTTTGGTGAGGGCGCGGTTCGGAGGGCTATAGGGCAGGGTGAGGATTTTCAGGTGCGCCACGTTGTTCATCAGGATGATATCGCTGCCGTGTTCAACCCAGATGGCATCGACCTCGTCCTGCGACAGCTCACTGCGCGCAGCCAGCGAGATCGCACCTTTGAAACGCGCCGAATTGGAGTGAAAGCTGACCGTATAGCCCGCGTTCATCTTCATCTTTCTGTTGAACTCCAGCACCCGTTCGCCATCCGGGCCAAGCTCACCATTCTCGATCATCTTCTGAATCAGATGCCAGCTGCCGGCGCCTTCGTTTTCCAGTGCCCAGCGCAGCATCGGCGCGCTGGAATAAAGGCCCCGGTGCAGGAACCCGTTCAGATACTCCGGCGAATGGTTGGACAGCACGACAAAATCTTCCGGATCCCCCAGAGAGGTTTCTGTCTTGTAGCGAGTGTATCCGTAAATCAGCCTGTCAAATTCGAACTTTGCCATCTGATCCACGTGCCCATGCCACAGCTCTTCGAGCGTCTTGGCCCCGCACACGAAATGCAGATAGTCAGAAAGGTTCATTCAGGCTCCGCCTCTCGTTCAAAATGCTTGGCCAGGGCATCGATGGCAAACAAATATCCCTGTGTTCCAAAACCGCAAATCTGGCCGATGACGGCACGCGAGATAAATGACCTGTGGCGAAACTCTTCGCGGGCGTGGATATTGGATAGGTGGACCTCCACGGCCGGAATTTCAACCGAAAAGAGAGCATCCATTAGCGCAATTGACGTATGCGTGTACGCGCCAGCGTTCAGGATGATCCCGGAATGGGTGCCGCGCGCCGCATGAATGGCATCCAGCAACACACCTTCGTGATTGGATTGCAGGCAGACAGCCTCAAGGCCCTGCGATCTGGCATGGGCAACGCAGGCTGCTTCGGCCATTTCCAGAGTTTCCCGTCCGTAGACTTCCGGCTGGCGCGTCCCCAGAAGATTAAGATTCGGACCATTGAGGATCAGAATACTGCGCATCGCATCATCCTTGTGCAGTTCATGTCCCGGAAACTACAGGAGAACTTTATTAAAAGCGACGGCGTATATGCGCCTTTTTGAACGTGTTCCTACTTTGTTACAGAGAGTTTACTTGGGGGAAGGTGCAGCGCCATCATCCGGCCTCCTGTGGTGCTGCACCCCAAATGTTAATCGTTGGTCAGGACGATTTTGCCCAGCGCCTTGCGGTCATGAACAAGGTTCAGCGCAGTGGCAGCATCCTGCATCTTCAGGGTTTCGCTGATACGTGGTTTGATCTTGCCCTGCTCGTAAAGGGCGAACAATTCAGCCATGTTTTCTGCATGGCCCTTGGGGTCACGATAGACAGAGGCCCCCCAGAACACGCCTACGATATCACAACCTTTGAGAAGCGGCAGATTCATCGGGATTTGCGCGATGCCGGCCGGGAAGCCCACGACCAGAAACCGGCCTTCCCAGGCCACCGCCCGCAGGGCTGGTTCAGAATAGGCGCCGCCCACGGAGTCATAGACTACATCAACACCATCTTTTCCCGACAAGGCTTTGATCTGAGACGAAAGCTCTTTCTGCTGGCCCTTGTCGAGGCTGCGGCCATAGACCAGCGTTTCATCCGCTCCAACCTCGCGGCAGAAGGCAGCCTTGTCGTCCGAAGACACCGCCGCGATCACCTTGGCGCCCATCGCTTTGCCCAGTTCGATGGCAGCCACGCCGACACCGCCGGCAGCCCCCAGGATCAAAAGGCTTTCGCCCGATTTCATATGCGCTCGGTCCTTCAGCGCGTGATAGGATGTGCCATAGGTAAAAACGAAACAGGCGGCGTCCTCAAACGGCATCGCGTCGGGAATACGGATCGCCTGCGCTGCGTCGATGCAGCGATGGGTCGCAAATCCACCATGGCCTGTCAGTGCCAGAACCCTATCCCCAATGGCGTAGCCTTCGACACCCTCACCAATGGCGGCGACCACTCCGGCGATTTCTCCGCCGGGCGCAAAGGGGCGCGGTGGCTTCATCTGGTAGAGGTCCTGAATGATCAGCGTGTCGGGAAAATTGACGCCGGCGGCACGGATTTCTACCAACAATTCCCCCTTGGCGGGCGCCGGGTCCGGTAGTTCCGTCCATGTCAGACTCTCGGGTCCGCCGGGCTCGATGCTGAGCATTGCTTTCATGTTTTTTCCTCTTCCCACCAGTGTCAGATGCCAAAATTACGTAAAGTCTTGGGGCTGTCTGGAGCGTTGTCAATGGAATAGCGAAATGCAATTCTGCTATGTGAAACATCACGAGCCGAGTGGAACCATGGGGGGAGATCATGACCACGAGTACACAGCCGGAGTTTGCGGATACACCTGAGTTTCGCAACCAAATCCGGGCATGGCTGGAGGAGAATTGCCCCGACGACATGCGCGATGGCGCCAGTGGCGAAGGTGCCATCTGCTGGGGCGGCAAGACTTGGGAGTTTTCTTCTCCCGCCCAGAAACTCTGGCTGGATCGCTGCGCTGCTGCCGGACTGACGGTTCCAACCTGGCCGCGTGCCTATGGCGGCGCAGGCCTGTCCCGAGCGCAGGACAAGATCCTGAAAGAGGAGATGGCCGAGCTAGGCGCGCGCTCACCCCTTGATAGTTTTGGTATCTGGATGCTTGGTCCGGCCCTTTTGAAGTTCGGCAGCGAAGAGCAGAAGCAAACCTACCTGCCGCCCATTGCGCGCGGTGAAATCCGTTGGTGTCAGGGCTATTCTGAGCCGGGCGCGGGTTCTGATCTTGCTGGGGTTCAGTCACGGGCCGAGGATCGAGGCGATCACTGGCTGGTCAATGGGCAGAAGATCTGGACCTCTTATGCGGACAAGGCCGATTGGATCTTCGCACTGCTGCGCACCGACCGCGACGCGCCCAAGCATAAGGGAATTTCCTTTATCCTGATGGATATGAGTTCAAAAGGGGTTTCGACCCGCCCAATCCGGCTGATTTCCGGCGCCTCGCCATTTTGCGAAACCTTCTTTGATGACGTTGAGGTGCCGAAATCTCAGGTGGTCGGGGACGTGAATCGGGGCTGGGACGTGGCCAAATACCTGCTGACCCACGAACGCGAGATGATCAGCGCCGGCGGGCAGACCATGGGCGCGGGCCGGGCGCTGGGAGCGGTTCTGGCCGATGCGGAAACCGGCCAAAGCGATCCGGTGCTGCGCGCCGACGCGATGCGCACGGAAGTCGACGCATTGGCGATGGAGATGACGCTGGAACGCTACAAGGATCAGGCCGAAGGTGGGCAGGGCGTCGGTGATGCCTCTGCGATGCTGAAATATGCCGGAACCGAGCTCAACAAACGCCGACTGGAACTGGTGATGGCCGCAGGCGGCAGCGATGCACTGGACTGGGATGACGGGCGTGCGCCCTCCTGGCTGCGCACCAAGGCGAACTCGATCGAGGGCGGCACCTCCGAGGTGATGCTGTCGATCATTTCCCGCCGCATTCTGGGGCTTCCGGGGTAAGACTGATGCTGAAACTCATTCAAACTGAAGAAGAAATCATGCTGCAGGAAGCCGCCCGGGGGCTTTTGGACAGATCCGCTCCGGTCTCGCGCCTGCGGGAGTTGCGCGACGCCAACCAGACCCGCGACGATGCCCTATGGCAGGAAATGGCCGATGCGGGCTGGGCCGGGATCCTGGTCCCGGAAAGCGCAGGCGGCGCCGATATGGGGCACACCGCCGCCCATGTGCTGGCGCGTGAAATGGGCCGGACGCTGGCCGTCAGCCCGTTCCTGAGTACGGCGGTCATGGCGGCGACGGTGTTGCGGCGGCTTGATGATCCACGATGTCAGGCTGCGCTGGCGCAGATTGCCAGCGGCGCGCGGACCTATGCCATTGCTGTTGATGAAGGCTCCAAGTTCAATCCGGAGCGCATTGAACTCACGGCAGAAAAGCGCGGCAACGGCTACGTCCTGAAGGGTGAAAAGCGCTTTGTCGTGGATGGAGGAAATGCCGATCACGTGCTGGTTCTGGCGCAAAGCGAGGACGGCCCGTGCCTGTTTGATCTGCCTGCAGACCGCGCGGGGCTGACACGCAATGGATCCACGATGATCGACAGTCGCGATGCGGCGCGGCTGGAGTTTGATGACGTTGCGGTGTCCGGCGACGAGTTGCTGGGCGCTGCCGGGGATGGCGCCGCGCTGTTGCGATATGGGCTGGAGGCCGGGCAGGCTGCCCTTGCCGCCGAAAGCACCGGTCTGGCGCAAGCGGCCTTTGCCATGACCACCGAGTATCTAAAGGAACGGAAGCAGTTTGGTGTCACCATCGCCAGTTTTCAGGCCTTGCAACACCGCGCCGCGCATCTGTGGTGCGAGATCGAGATGACAACCTCAGCCGTGCTGCAGGCAGGCCGGATTCTGGACGCTGATCCGGATACCGCCACGTTGGCGGTTTCAGTGGCCAAGGCGCGGGCGACGGATACGGCGCAACTCGCCGCGCGCGAAGGCGTGCAGATGCATGGCGGGATCGGGATGACCGATGCCTACGACATGGGTTTCTATATGAAACGCGCCCGCGTCGCGGCAGAATGGCTGGGTGATTACGGCTACCACGCTGCGCAGGTGGCGCGGCTGCGCGGATTTTAAAGGACAGGATATGATGGATCTGTTTTCACTGGAGGGCAAAACCGCCCTGATCACCGGCGGCGCCACGGGCATTGGCCGGATGGCAGCCGAAGCGATGGTGCGGGCCGGGGCGCGGGTGCTGATCGCATCGCGTAAAGGCGACGCCTGCGTCGCGGTCGCAGAAGAGTTGAACGCGATGGATGCGCCGGGATCGGCTGAAGGTTTTGCCGCCGATATCGGCACAGTCGAAGGGATCGATGCGCTGGTCGAGGAAATCAAGACCCGCACCCCCGCTCTGCATATCCTGATGAACAATTCCGGGGTGACCTGGGGCGCGCCGCTGGGGCAGTTTCCCCATCAGGCCTGGGAAAAGGTGATGTCGGTCAACGTCGCAGGGGTCTTCGATCTGACACAAAAACTGCTGCCGCTGCTGATTGCCTCCTCGGATGCGGATGATCCGGCGCGGGTGATCAACGTCGGTTCGGTCATGGGGGAAATCCCGATGGGTGATGGCGCCTACAGCTATGCCGCGTCAAAGGCCGCGGTGATCCATATGTCCAAAATCCTGGCCAAGGAGCTGGCCCATCAGCACGTCACCGTCAATGCGCTGGCACCGGGGCCGTTTGTGTCGCGGATGACCGCCTTTGCCACTGGCGATGAGGAGAAGCGTGAAAAGGTCGGCAATGATGTGCCGCTGGGCCGCGTCGGGCGGGACGATGACATCGCCGGCTGCGTGCTGTTTCTAGCCGGGCGCGGTGGGTCCTACGTCACCGGCGCAGTGATCCCCGTATCCGGCGGTATCAATGTGATGTCGGGGCACAACCTGTTCCAAAGTGCGCTCGATTAATGCATGAAAACAAAGACTTGAGGTTAGAAGATGACTGACGCCACCTGGTCCCGGAATGAGGATCACCTGCCAGCTGCCCTGCGTGGATTGCGAATCCCGTTGATCGCATCGCCGCTGTTTATCATTTCGGTGCCGGAGCTGGTCATTGCCCAGTGCAAGGCGGGGATCATCGGGGCCTTTCCCGCGCTGAATGCGCGCGAAGCAGAGGGTGAGCCGCCATTGCTGGAGGCCTGGCTGAAGCAGATCACCGAAGAGCTGGACCGGCATAATCAGGAGAACCCGGACCGCCCGGCAGCGCCCTTTGCCGTCAATCAGATCGTGCACCGGTCCAACACCCGGTTGGAACGGGATCTGGAGATCTGCACCCGCTGGAAAGTGCCGGTCTGGATCACTTCGCTTGGCGCGCGCCCCGAGGTGAACGAGGCAGCGCATTCCTGCGGCGGCGTGGTGCTGCACGATGTGATCAACAACCGCTTTGCCAAGAAGGCGATCGAAAAAGGCGCCGACGGTCTGGTGGCCGTGGCCGCCGGTGCCGGCGGGCACGCCGGGCAGCAATCGCCCTTCGCCCTGATCCGCGAGATCCGCAGCTGGTTCGATGGTCCGCTGGCCTTGTCGGGCGCCATTGCAACCGGCGAATCCCTGCTGGCCGCGCGTGCCATGGGCGCCGACTTCGGCTATGCCGGCTCGCCCTTTATCGCTACGCATGAGGCAAACGCCCAAAGCGAATACAAGGACATGATCGTCGAATCCGGCGCCGAGGATATTGTCTATTCCTCATTGTTTACAGGCGTTTGGGGGAACTATCTAAAGAAATCCGTGTCCCGTGCAGGTATGGACCCGGACAACCTGCCGACGGCGGATGCCTCCTCGATGAACTTTGGCAGCGGGTCGTCCAAACCAAAGGCATGGAAAGAGATCTGGGGGTCCGGGCAGGGCATCGGCGCGGTGACCGAGGTTTGCTCGACTGCGGATCTGGTGGACCGTTTCGACCGCGAATACCGCGCCGCAGGGGCGCGGCTGGCGGCAGAGTTTACAGGCTGACCTATGGCAGAAATTCTTGTGGTCCGGCACGGGCAGGCCTCTTTCGGTGCGGACAACTACGATGAGTTGAGCGAAAAGGGCCGCGATCAGGGGCGCCTTTTGGGCGATACCTTGCGGGCGATGGGCTGGACCCCGGATCGCGCCATCACCGGCTCTCTGGCACGACAGAAACAGACGTTGCAGGAAATGGGATTTGACGTCGCCCCGGAAGAGCATGCAGGCTGGAACGAATATGATTTCCACGACCTTCTGCACAGCCGGTTCGGCGGGCAGGCCCCATCCGAGGTAATCAAAGACCGCAAGACGCATTTCCGCGCCCTGCGAGAAACCCTGGCTGAATGGCAGCAGGGCGGTGTGACCGGCGCGTCGGAAAGCTGGGCACAGTTCATCGCCCGCATCGAGGCCGCGCGCCAACATGCGGCAGAAACAGAGGCCGAACGTGTCTTGGTGGTGAGTTCCGGCGGGGTGATTGCCCGGCTTGTCGCCGCCACGTTGCAGGTTCCGGACAGCCAGATGATTGCCCTGAACCTACAGGTCAAGAACACCTCCCTGACCCGGTTCATTTCCGGAAGGGGAAAGTTTTTCCTGCATGAATTCAACTCAGTACCGCACTTTCATGATGCAGAGCGCGCAAAGCTGATGAGCTATAGCTGAAGGAGCAAGAGATGAGCAGCGATACCCAGACCCTGGACATTGATGCAATCCGGACTTTTCTTGATGGACGTCTTCCCGGCTTTGACGGCGCGGTCGAGGTGCAAAAATTCGCAACCGGACAGTCGAACCCGACCTTCCTGATTAAAACGCCAGCAGGGCAATACGTGCTGCGGCGCAAGCCGCCGGGGGTGCTGCTGAAATCTGCTCATGCGGTGGACCGTGAATTCCGGGTGCAAAAGGCGCTCGCGGATACCGAGGTACCGGTGGCCCGGATGCATCTTCTGTGCGAGGACGACAGCGTGATTGGCTCGGCCTTTTACATCATGGACCACGTTGCGGGGCGCAATTTCACCGATCCGGTGATGGGCGATACCGATCCCGCAACCCGCGGCGCGGTGATCGACGATATGAACCGGGTGCTCGCGGCGCTGCATGACGTCGATGTCGACGCGGTGGGGCTTTCGGACTATGGGCCGCCCGGCAACTATTTCGAACGTCAGCTGGGCCGTTGGACCAAGCAATACAAAGCCTCGGAAACCCGGACCATCCCAGAGATGGACGAACTGATGAAGTCCCTTGAGGAACAGATGCCCGCCGATGACGGTCAGCGCGGTCTGGTCCATGGCGATTACCGCATCGACAATATGATCTTCAGCGCCGATGAGCCGCGCTGCCTTGCGGTGCTGGATTGGGAGCTTTCGACCATCGGACATCCCTATGCCGATCTGGCGGGTGTGATCATGCAGTGGCAGATGCCGCCGGGTCAGGAAGGGCGCGGATTGGCCGGGCTGGATCGCAAGGCGCTTGGCCTGCCGTCGGATCAGGAGTTCATCGAAGCCTATTGCCGCCGTCGTGGCCTGCTGGAGATCGACAACTTCGGCTTCTACCTCTCGTTCAGCTTTTTCCGGATGGCCGGCATTCTTCAGGGGGTCCTGAAACGCGCGCTGGATGGCAACGCATCGAATCCGGAACGCGCCCGCAAGTTGGGAGATTTTGTTCCCATCTTCGCGCAAAGTGGACTCAACGCACTGAGAAGCACCAAGTAAGGCGACACGCCGGGCAGGGCGGGTCACTCGCCGCTGACGCATGGCTGCTCGCCGCTTTGCGGTCTTATAACGGTCGTCAGCTTTGTCGGCCGTTTTTCAAGAATATCGGATTTTTACACGCGGCGGGCCAACGACTTGCGTGGTTTTACGTATCTCTTAACACTCGACCCGTAGCCAAAGGCTGCGCATTATGGACTGAAACATGGCTTGTGGTTCGCCGCGGCCAATTGGGAGGAACACGTCAATGACAGAGGCTGGCTGGCTGAACACCAGGGACCTTGGTGACGGAATCGTAGAACTGCAACTGGGCCGGGCGCCGGTCAACGCGCTGAGCGCGGATTTCCTGATGGAGTTCGCAGCCAAGATTGACGAGATGGGACAGGATCCGGCGGTCAGCGCCATCGTGTTGAAAAGCCCGTTCAAAGTCTTTTCCGCCGGGCTGGATCTGAAAGAAGCGCAGGAGTTCGATCTTGAGCAGCAGCACGCCATTGTGCGCGGCCTGAACGAAGGCTTCCTGGCGCTTTACAGCTGCCCGAAACCGGTAGTGGCTGCTGTTGGCGGCGCTGCAATTGCCGGTGGGTTGTTTTTCGTTCTGGCCAGCGACGTGCGGATCGGCCACTCCAGATCCGCCTATGGACTGGCCGAGGTGCGCGTCGGCGCGGACTTCCCGACAGGGCCGCTGGAAATCGCCAAAGCTACGCTCGACAGCAACACGCAGCGGCGCCTGATGCTGACCGGGCAATCTATCGGTCCGATTGCAGCGCGCAATTATGGCCTCGTCGATATCATCGCCGAGGATATGGAGGATCTTGAGATCTACGCGCTGCGCGAGGCCCGCAAGCTGGCGGAATTGCCGCCGCAGACCTTTGCCTCGGTCAAGATGCAGCTGCGCGGCGAGGTAATCGATCGCATCAAGGCAGGGATCGCCGCAGGTGGTAACGCACCAGAGGGTGGCTGGTTCAATTCCGAAACCAAGGCCGCGATGGAAAAGATGATCAGCGGCCGGGGCGAGTAGGCACACCGGCCCGCACCAAGACAGACAGGGAGGAAATCAATGCTGGACCACGACCGGCTAGACCGCGTGAAGGCATGGCAGCAACGCTATGTGGATCAAAGGAAATATGCCGGCAGTTCGGTCTTGATCAACGAAGGTGGGAAGGAAGCGTTCTTTCACGCAACGGGTCTGAGAAATATCGAGGAAGGCCTGCCTTTTACCCGCGATACGCTGGTACGGATCTATTCGATGACCAAACCGGTGACCTCCCTTGCCATCATGATGCTGCTGGAAAAGGGGCTGTTTCACCTGGATGCGCCGGTGTCGGATTTCATTCCCGAATTCACCGACATGCAGGCGCTAGTGCCAGGGGCAACGGCAATTGGTCAGGTTGAACCCAGCCGGGCGCCGACGCTGCATGAACTGCTGACCCACACCAGCGGTCTCAGCTATCCTTTCAACCCCGGCGTTTTGCCCGCAGCCATGGAAGAGCAGCAGCTGATGTTCAAACCGGGGCAGGGTAAATTGGAAAAGATGGCGGCGGAACTGGCAGCCTATCCGCTCGCCTTTCAACCCGGCACACGCTGGGAATACTCGGTCAGTATCGATGTTCTGGGCCGCGTCGTCGAAGTTGTTTCGGGCCAGACACTTGGCGATTTTTTTGAAACCGAAATCTTTGCTCCGCTCGGCATGACCGAGACAGCGTTCCGGGTCCCGCGTGGCACCGGTGATCGCTTTGCTTCGCTCTATACCCCGCTCGCCGGGGATGCGATGGCGCTGAATTCGGCAAAGACCGGCGGTGAAACCCTGCGCCTGACGGATCTGCACGGGGGCTCTCCGTTTGAAACGACTGAGATGATGTCTGGTGGCGGCGGGTTGGTCGGAACCATTGATGACTACATGAAGTTTTCCGAAATGCTGCGGCGCCGCGGCGCCCATAAGGATGGCTATCTGATCAGCCCGAAAACCGCTGATTTCATGATGCGGAACCATCTGCCCGGGGATATCGCCTCCATGGGGCCGCAAAGTTTTGCTGAACAGCCGATGGAAGGCATGGGTTTTGGCCTGGGCGGCGCCGTGGTGATGGATCCCGGTCGGGCGCGCTGCCCCGGGTCCGTAGGTGACTTTAGCTGGGGCGGCATGGCTTCGACCTTCTTCTGGATGGACCCGGTGTTGGATCTGTCGGTCGTGTTCTTTACCCAGCTGTCGCCCAGCAGTTCCTATCCCTCGCGGGCTGAGCTGAAGGCGCTGGTACATGGGGCAGTGATCTGATGAGCGATATTCCCGACCGTAAGATCCTGTGGACCCCAAGCGCGGAGCGCGCCGAGGCAAGCCGCATGGCGGCATTCGAGCGCTGGCTAGCTGCGGAGAAGGGAAAAACCTTCGACGATTACAATGGCCTGTGGGAGTGGAGCGTTTCCGACCTTGAAGGGTTCTGGGGCGCATTGGCCGAGTTCTTTGATCTGGAATTCACCACGCCGCCAAGCTGTATCCTGGGCAATCGCAGCATGCCTGGCGCAGAATGGTGCCCGGGCGGAGAGTTGAACTGGGCCAGGCACATTCTGCGGCAGGTCGACAAAACCCCGCAGAAACAGGCTCTTGTCGTTCATTCTGAAACCTTTGGCCGATCCGAGCTGACCTGGGCCGAACTCGCCGCTCAGGTGGCCAGCGTAGCTGCAAGCCTGCGGGCCATGGGCGTCGAGCAGGGCGACAGGGTCACCGCCGTTTTGCCCAATACCGAGGCCGCGATTATCGCCTGTCTGGCCACCGCCAGCCTTGGCGGCATCTGGTCGCTTTGCGCGCCGGACATGGGCCATGTCGCCATTCTGGACCGGTTCCACCAGATCGAGCCCAAGGTCCTTATCTATCAGGACGGATATGTGCATGCGGGCAAGACCATGGACCGGCGCGAAGTGCTGACCACCATTGCCGACGGCCTGCCAAGCGTGACCCACCGCGTGGTGCTGCCGGTGGTCGGTGATCTGCCCGACGGCGCAACCCATTGGCATGATATGATCGCGGATGGTGACGCCCCGCTGGAGTTTACGCCGGTTCCTTTCGATCATCCGCTGTGGGTGGTCTATTCCTCTGGCACCACCGGAAATCCGAAACCCATCGTGCACGGGCACGGTGGCATCCTGTTCGAAGGCGTCAAGCAATCACTGCATCAGGATCTGAGTTCCGATAGTCGGTTCTGCTGGCTGACGTCGTCGGGCTGGGTGATGTGGAACGCGCAATTCGTGGCCTTGGGGCAGGGCGCAACGACACTGCTATATGACCGGGCACCGAACCACCCCGATATGCTGGACCTGTGGCGCTGCTGCGCGGATGAGCGGATCACCTACCTGGGCGTCGGCGCCGCTTATATCACCGCCTGCGTGAAATCCGGCATCAGACCCGGGCATGATCTTGATCTGTCGGCGCTGGTCTCGCTGGGCACAACTGGATCGCCGCTGACCTCGGATGGCTATGATTGGGTGTATTCCGAGGTAAAGGCCGACATCTGGCTTGCGCCGATCTCCGGCGGTACCGATCTGTGCGGCGCCTTCGTCTGTGGCAACGTCATGCTGCCGGTGCGCGCGGGCAAAATGCAGTGCCGCGCGCTTGGCAATGCGGTACGTGCCTTTGATGAGACCGGTCAGGAAGTGATCGGCAGCGTCGGAGAGCTGGTCTGCACCGAACCTTTGCCGTCTATGCCCTTGTTTTTCTGGGGTGATGAAGACGGATCGCGCCTGCATGACAGCTATTTCGATACCTATCCCGGTATCTGGCGCCATGGCGACTGGATCGAAATCACCCCCGAAGGCGGATCGGTGATCTACGGCCGCTCGGACGCGACGATCAACCGGCGCGGGCTGCGGCTTGGCTCTTCGGAAATCTATCAGGCCGTCGAAGGTCTTGAGGACGTGCTGGACAGCCTTGTCGTTGATTTGGAATTCCTCGGGCGCGACAGTTTCATGCCGCTGTTCGTGGTACTGGCCGAGGGGCAAGAGCTGGATGACGCCATGCGCGACAAGATCCGAAGTGCGATCCGCAGCGGCGTGTCGGCGCGGTTCGTGCCCGATGAAATAATCAGCGTCCCCGAAGTCCCGCGCACGCTTTCGGGAAAGAAGCTGGAAGTGCCCGTGAAAAAGCTGCTACTTGGAGGGGACCCCGCAAAAGTCGTGAACCGTGACTCGATGGCCAACCCTGACAGTTTCGATTTGTTCATCGCCTATGCAAAGACGCGGGAGGCTGGTTGAGGAAGGCGCCACAAATGAATGATGTTGGGAAGGTTTTGCTCAATCTTCTGGATCTGGAGCGGCTGGATACGAACCTGTATCGTGGCATTGGCTCCGGTGGTGAAACCCCCATGCGGATTTATGGCGGGCAGGTTATCGCCCAGGCACTGACGGCGGCCTATGCCACCGTGTCCGGGCGGTTGTGCCACTCCTTGCATGCCTATTTCATTAGGCCGGGCGACCCGGCACGCCCGGTCATCTATGAGGTCGATCCGGCCCGTGATGGTGGGAGTTTCACCACCCGGCGCGTCATAGCCATTCAAAACGGCAAGCAGATCCTCAACCTTGCCGCATCGTTCCACAAGGAAGAACCCGGCTGGAGCCATCAGCATACAATGCCGGATGTCCCACCGCCGGATGGGTTGCAGAGCCGTGATGAGCTGCACGAGCTGCACGCCCACCGGATTTCCAAGGACATGCGCGAGGAATTCACCCGTCAGCGCCCGTTTGAAATCCGCGATATTGAGCCGCGCGATCCGCTGGACCCCCAGGTTTGCAGCGATATCAATCACATGTGGATCAGAATGGAATCTGCCAAGGACGCTGGGCCAGAGCTGCAGCATGTGCTGATGGCCTATGCATCGGACTTTGGTCTCTTGGGGTCAGCGCTGCGTCCGCATGGGCTGACCTGGTACAAGCCCGAAGCGATGACCGCGAGCCTGGACCATGCCATGTGGTTCCATGCGCCGGTGCGGTTTGAAAACTGGCACCTTTATACGATGGATTCACCCTTTGCCGGGAATGGCCGCGGCTTTAACCGCGGCTCGATCTACACGCAGGATGGCCAACTGGTGGCCAGCGTTGCACAGGAAGGGCTGATGCGACCGATTAGCAGCTGAGCGCGTCTTCAAAAATCACGTGTTATCAAAGCGATCGCGCAGTTTCTGCATGCCGGTGATCCAGCGGTCATAATCGGCCGTCTTTGCCTGCATGTAGCTTTCGACCTTGGGGTGTGGCAGCACCAGGAACTTGCCAGCCTCAATCGCTTCGGCGCAGGCGGTGGCCACATCTTCGGGCTCCAGAAGCCCGTCGACACTGGCGACGCTGTTTTCTAATCCACGGGTCATTTCTGACCGGACGGCCTGCGGACACAGGACCGAAACTCCGATGCCCTGATCGCCATAAGTGATTGCCAGCCATTCAGAAAAGCCAACCGCCGCGTGTTTGGTTACGCCGTAGGGCGCGGCGCCGATCTGGTTGAGCAGACCTGCGGCCGAGGCCGTGTTCAGGATGTATCCGCCGCCGCGTTCCAGCATGCGTGGCACCAGATGCCGCGCGGTCCAGACGTGGGACATTACGTTGATGTCCCAGATCCTCTGCCAGTCGTCATTGCTGACCTCAAAACCGCCGCGGGTTAGGATACCAGCGTTGGCGCAGAACAGGGAGATCGGCGCGATCTCGGTTTCCACACAATCGACCAACGCAGCGATGCTGTCCTCGGATGCGACGTCCACATGCTTGGCAGTGCCGCCGATCTCGATCGCCGTTGCCTCGGCTCCGGCAAGATCGATATCGGCGCAGATCACGTGCGCGGCGCCCATCTGCGCAAATTTCTCGGCTAGCCCTTTGCCGATCCCATGGGCAGCGCCGGTGACGACAACACAGCTGTTTTTGATTTGCATGATTGATCTTGCGCTCCATATTTGACCCGAATTCACGCTAGCCGGAGCAAGAGGAGCTGCCAATCCCGTGTGACGGAACGGAACTCCAGTTGTATTACATAATACCAATTATGCGATTATTGGGTGGTAGCGAGGCACATTCTAAACTGGGTTGCGACACATCCCCTATCTTGCTGAAAAGCAAGGAGAACGGACATGGCCCACACAGAGTTGGATTTGCGTGAAAGACGCGCGATCGAAGACATGCTGAATGC
>NZ_JAXGFT010000011.1:0-179335 GCF_041008785.1 Pseudophaeobacter sp. 1A16562
GTGACCGCCTGAACGGCACGCCTAGAAAGTGCCTTGGATGGCGCACCCCACTCGAGGCGTTCAGAGAAGAGATGATGAAACTGAGATAGCGGATACTGTCGCAACGACCCTTGAGCCATCAGCGCAAAGCGATAATGTCACCCATGAGCAATTCAGAAGTGTCACTCTCCTCGCATACGATAGCGAGGATGAGTGGACATGGGATGGGTTATGATGAGCGAGCGCGATTTGAACCGCGTTGAGGTTTTGGCGCAGGTCGATGATGGTCGGCTGACGGTAGACAATGCGGCAAACCTGCTGAATCTGACAAGGCGGCAAGTGTTCCGGCTTCTCAAGCGATACCGGCAGGATGGCGCCTCAGCGATCCGGCATAAGGCGCGCGGCAAACCTCCAAACAATCGTATCCATCATGCAAAGCGCGATTATGCTCTGAGCCTGATCAAAGAGAATTACCCGGATTTCGGCCCAACACTGGCAGCTGAGAAGCTGGCTGAGCATCACGGGTTCACAGTGTCTCGCGAGACCGTGCGCAAATGGATGATCGAAGACGGCATCTGGCTCTCGCGGAAACAGCGCCGGACCTTCCATCAACCTCGCTTACGGCGCGAATGCTATGGTGAGCTGATCCAGATTGATGGCTCCGATCACCGTTGGTTTGAGGATCGGGGTGATCCCTGCACCCTGCTCGTTTTCATCGATGATGCCACCAGCACCTTGATGGAGCTGCGGTTTGTGAAGTCCGAGAGCACGTTCAGCTATTTCGAGGCGTTGGACAGTTATTTGGTTCAGCATGGCCGCCCAGTGGCCTTTTACAGCGACAAGCATTCGGTATTTCGAGTTGCCAAAGAAGACGCCAGGAATGGTGCAGGCATGACCCAGTTCGGGCGTGCGTTGAATGAGCTGAACATCGAGATCCTGTGCGCCAACAGCTCTCAGGCCAAAGGTCGCGTAGAACGGGCCAACCGCACGCTTCAGGACCGGCTTGTCAAAGAACTGAGGCTGGCAGGCGTTTCGGACATGAAAGCCGGAAACGCTTTTCTTGAAGGCTTTAAGAGCCGCTTTAACGCCAAATTTGCCAAGGCCCCGGCCAAACCGGACAACCTGCACCGGGCGTTGAATGTGGAGCCGGATCGGCTGGCGGAAGTGTTGTGCTGGCGTGAGAACCGCTATGTCGGCAAGCAGCTCACGTTTTCCTATGACCGCAAGCGGATCATGCTCGAAGAGAACGAGCTGTCACGCGCTCTGGTCGGCAAATATGTGGACACCTATGTCTTTGTGGATGGGCGGTTCGAGGTACGCTGGAAAGGCCAAGCCCTGCCCTACAGGATCTTTGATATGGACCAGCGCGTCACCCATGCAGCCATCACCGAGAACAAGCGGCTCGGTGCGGTTCTGGCCTATGTCAAAGAGATGCAGGACGCCGCACCGCCTAAGCCGAAGGTGCGGACAAACTCAGAGAAGATGGGCTACAAGCCGAACGGGCGTCGGCCAGGCAGACCGCCAGGATCGCGGGCCAAGAAGAAGATTGCACAAGCAGCGGAATAGCCTCAAGTTTGGTCCATGAATACCGATGACGATGTTGAAGTGATTTTCTCAGACCTGTGCGCCGATGTAGAGATCGACGGGCATTTTCTGACGGTCGAGATCTATAAAACGGACATTGATCCGAGCTGGATCTTGGAAGTCGTAAACGAGTTTGGCACCTCAACCGTTTTCGATAACCCGTTCATCGCGGACGGCCTTGCTTGGAAGCAGTTCGAGAAGACTGTGGAAGAAGAAGGGCTCGCTGCCTTCTTCACCAAGAAAGAGAAACGCCAGCTTTTCCACTGACACCCGCAAGGCTTTTCAGCCCTCCGATATTTGGGGTCTCCGGGCTGCAAAGCCTTGCTCCCGTAGCGCCCTGTGGTGACGTTTCTGCTTTGCACAGCCAGTGACATTTCTGAATGGGATTTACAACGTGTTGCGATAGTATATTTTCGTATGTATGCTGAGTCCTGTCACATTGGGTCCTCAGCATGCATTTTCCACTCAAGAAGCTCCTCCCCTCGGTCGCAGTCGCTTTGACTTTGACAAGTACGTCGCTGCCGATGCCCGCCCGCGCGCAGACATACCCGATCGATTGCGCGATCCTCCTGTGCTTGTCTGGCGGTTGGCCCGCTTCTGTCCCTTGCGCCCGAGCGCGAGCCGAATTCATCCGACGCATTACGCCTTGGCCGGTGGAACCTCCGCTTCAAATCTGGCGCTGTCCCATGGGCGCGTCACTTGAGACCGCTCCAGCAGCAGACAGTGCAGACCGCATCTTTGAAGTGTTCTTCCAGAACAACAGCACTGCACCGCGACAATCTTTTCCAGCCCGCGATGCGGCTGACCCAATTGAGGTTGCTTGGCGCACTCCAGAAGCTCCAGATCACCTTGTTCCCGCAGACCGGGCCCTTCGGCTCGTTCAGGATCGCGCGGACATCGATATCAGCGGACCTGAGTTCAACTTCGTACGATCAATCCGAGTCTTTGATGTCCGGTATGCGCGACAGCACGAATCCGGGCGTGACGGCGACTGCAACCGTAGCGCCACCGTGGTCCTCGGCACATACGGAACCCAAGGCGACTTCGCTTGGCGGAGGTCTTCCATCACCGCCCTACCGTCCGCCCATATCGGCCTCGAACGCTGGGGCCAGAATTGCCCTAGCATCTATCACCGTTCTGTCTTCGTCGACTGGCGTGACTATGAAGGGAACTACGGCTTTGAGCAGGTGAACTACTAGCGCCGACAAAGACTGCGTTGGCATTCATCCGTGTCGGCCCAAGTACTCGGAGTTACTCAATCACCGGTCGTTCGCTGCTGTCGATGCCAAGGTCAGTTGAGCGGACAAAAGAGTGAATTCGCTGCCTCTACACCAGTGACCGCTTTACGCCGTCAGTGAATGCTTCTCAGACTCCACGCGGTGCCCAAAGGATAATACCTGCACCGACAAGGCAAATGCCCGCTCCAATAGCATCCCAATGATCCGGACGATGACCTTCCACAACCCATAGCCACAGCAAGGACGATACGATGTAGACGCCACCGTAGACCGCATAGGCGCGTCCCGCCTGATCGGCGGGGCTGAGCGCCAGTAGCCAGGCGAAAGCGGCCAAGGATAGCATCCCCGGTGCCAGCCAGAACACGTTCTTGTCCAGCCGGAACCAGGCCCAGAATGCGAAGCATCCGGCAATTTCGGCAAGCGCGGCGGCGAAGTAGATCAGAACCGTTTTCATCGGGTCAGACTTACTTCCCGGCTTTGATCTGGTCTACAGCCATATATTGTCCCCGTTCAGAGCAACGATCCCAGATCCGATCCAACACTCGGATAGGCGGCGGTCATCGACTTGAGTTGTTTCGCGGTCAGCCCCAGCTTGATCGCCAACCCAAAGAAGTTGATCAGTTCGCCGTATTCCGGGCCGAATAGATGCGCCCCGAGAATCCTGTCGTCCGACTTGTTGATCAAAATCTTCGCGGCGGCGGACTTCTCACCGATCCGGTAGTTTGAATACCACCCACCCGTGTCGGTGAAGCGCACATCGACATCATGCCCGGCTTCACGGGCCTCAGCTTCAAGCATCCCAACGCGGGTCAGTTCAGGCACGGTGAATACCGCCGTCGGGATACCGGAGTAATCCGGCGCGATCTCGGCGTCCTTGAGCATGTTGGAGGCTGCGACCTTGCCCTCGATGACGGCGACAGGTGTCAGAGGCATCCCCTCGGTATCGGCGGAATCTCCCGCAGCAAAGACCACTCTGTTGGACGTACTTTGCAGATGCGGGGCCACGACAATGCCCTTGTCGCCATAGTCGACACCGGCGGCTTCAAGATTCAGATCGGTGAGCGCTGCAATGCGTCCCGCGCCATGAACAACCAGATCGGTCTCGACGGTCCTGGTCTCGCCGCCCGACGTCACTTCGACCGCGAAGGCAGCACCGGACTTGGAAATCGAGACGATCTCGGTTTCGCGCTGCAACTCCGCTCCGACATCGGCGCTGCGCTCGACCAGCATTTCGACCAGATCGGGATCAAAGCCTTTTAGCGGTCTCGCGCCGCGATCCACGATGATCGGCGCGGCACCGGCCCGTGCCGCGATGTGGGCAAATTCGAAAGACACGAACCCGCCGCCAACAAAAAGGATGCGCTTGGGCAGAACCTCAAGGTTCAGAAACTCCGTGCTGTCGATCATCAGACCGGCACCGGCGAAGCTGAGGGGTCTCGGGATCGCTCCAGCTGCGACGAGGAAACGGCGAGCGTCGTAGGCCCTTCCGTTAACTTCGAGTGTATTGTCGCCGATGAACCTGGCGGCACCATGTAGTGTTTCAACGCCGTTGCCCTTCAGGCCTTTCTCAATCTTGCCCGGCACTGGATCGGTAAAGCCGCGCTTGTGGGCCATCAGATCGGACCAGTTGACCGCCAGCCCGGCCGGGTCGATCCCCTTGCCGTCCAGCAGCCGCGCCGCATCGACGATTTCCGCGCCGCGCCGGAGGATTTTCTTGGGATCGCAGCCGCGCAGGGCGCAGGTTCCACCATAGGGCAGCGCATCGACAATGGCCACGCGCCAGCCCGCCGCGCCGCATTTATTCGCCGCCGCCACCCCGGCCATGCCCGCCCCGATGACGATCAGGTCATACTTCTCATTCATATTCCGGTCCTTGGTTCGATCTTTTATCCGGCGCAGCAGCTGAGCTTGGCCACGTCCATATCGAAGGTCTGCGCCGCCAGTTTCAGACCTTCCACGGTGGTCAGATACGGAAAGATCGTCTCCCCAAGTGCCTTGGTCGTCATGCCGAACTTCAGCGCCATAACCAGTGTCTGGATCGTATCGGACCCCTCGGGCGCGATGATCTGGCCACCCAGCAGCCTGTCGGTCTTCCTGTCTGCCACCAGCTTGATCAATCCGCGCGTGTCACGGGCGGCCAGCGCGCGCGGCACCTGGTCGAGCGGCACGATGGAGGTTTTCACATCAAACCCGGCATCCCGCGCCTGTTGCTCGCTCAGTCCGACCCCGGCCACCTGCGGATCGGAGAACACGACCCAGGGCATGACGGCATTGTCATAGCGGTGCGCCTCGCCCAGAACGGCGTTTTTTACGGCCAGCTTCGCGCCGTATGCCGCCATATAGACGAACTGGTCCCGGTCGGTCACATCGCCTGCCGCATAGATGCCCGGCACCGTAGTCTGCATGTCGTCGCCGATAACGATGGACCCGCCCGCGTTGGTCTCCACGCCGATTTCTGACAAGCCCATACCATCCGTATTGGCCCGCCGTCCTGCGGTGGAAACCAGATGATCTGCCGTAACCTCAACGGGTTCACCGTCCCGGATGGCTCGCAGGGTCACGCCGGTCTCATCGCGGCGCACGCTGTCATAACTCAAACCCGTCAGAAGCGTGATGCCCTCGGCGGTGAAGGCGTCAGCTAGCACTTCGGAGACCTCCGGTTCGGCACCGGGCAGCAAGTGTGACCGTGCCACCAGCGTGACCTTCACGCCCATTCGGCTCATCATCTGCGCCAGCTCGGCACCGATATAGCCTGCGCCGATGAAGATCAGGCTGTCCGGCAGGGTTTCGAGGTCCAGCAGGCTGGTGCTGTCGAGTGCGCCGATCTCCTCGATCCCGTCAATCGAAGGCAGAACCGGGCGACCGCCTGTGGCGATGATCAGTTTCGGTGCGGTCAGAGTGCGACCGCCAACGATGACGCCACCTTCGACCAGCCGCGCGGGACCGGCGTCGATGTAGTCAACTCCGGCATATTCCGGCAACAGGTCGGCGTATTTCTTCTGGCGTAGGGTCGCCACCAGATCGTCCTTGGACTGGATCAGCGCTTGCCAGTCATCGACTTGGGCGTGACCGGACAGGCCGGGAAACCGCTTGGCTGCATGCGCGCCGTGGATCGCCTCGGCCGCCCGGATCATCGCCTTGGACGGCACACAGCCGACGTTCACGCAGGTGCCGCCAATGGTGCCATGCCCGACAAGGGCAACGCGCTTGCCTGCGTCAGCGGCCGTGATCGACGCGGAGAAACCCGCCGATCCCGCACCGATGACGATCAGGTCGTAGCCACCGTTTCCGCCGTCATTCTGTCTTCGGTCTTTCATGTTATTGCGCCTCTTGAGTTTCAGCGGTCTGCCGTTTGGCAAAGACCAGATACAGAATAGCGGCGATGGCGATCAGCGGTGTCAGCATACCAAGCATTCCGAAGAACATGCCGAGGCCCGTGCAGGTTCCCATCATCATTGTGTGGCTCCTTTGGATTTCATTCGATTGAGAAAAATGGCGTAGAGGCCGACAGCCGCGAAAGCACCGATGGTGATGCGGAGGGCAAAGCGGAACTCAAGCCAGATGATGAGGACCGACAGCAGAGCGGCGAGGGCCGTCGCCCAGAGTTTCGGGCTTGGCCCCGGACGGCCTGCCCGCAGCCAGAGCGCCTGAACGACGACAGCAAGGCTAAAAAACATAAGCGGAAACAGCCCGTAGTCGAGCCAGCCGGTGAACGCCGACAGGCCGACCCCGGCCACGACCACAACAAGCAGGGGTGTGAAGCAGCACAGCGCTGCAAACAGCGCGCCGCCCAGCCCCCATTTTAGCAAGCGGTCGGGGTTTTCAGTGGTTTGGGTCAAGTCGTATTCTTTCTGTCGGAAGAGTGGCCTATTTCTTCTGGTCGTTTGCTGGCGCGGCGGACTTCGCGGACGACAAGAAACGCGAGCGCGGCCACCAAAGCGATAGCAATGCCGCCCAACCCCGACAGCCAGGCTCCAACGCCGCCGAACACTGCGGCAAGTAGAGCCGTTCCGCCTCCGCAACAGACGATCATGATCGGTGCAGCGACACCGAAGGCCAGAAGGCCGCCCATGAGGTTGTCACGCATAGAAATGCCCCGATCGTCAGGACGCAGGGTCCGACAGGACTTGAGCCGGATAGCCATTCGCCATCACTGCCTCGATGATCCGTTCTACACTGGCCTCGGCATCGTCAAAGGTGACGTTGTAAACTCCATGACCGTATTCCGGACCCTCCGCGAAGTCGTTGATCTCGACAGACGGGACGCCGCGCATCGAACTTGCAACGATGAACGAGCAGGACGGACAAGTGAGTTCGCTGACCTCAATCTCGACCGTCTGTTCTTCCGCGAGAGCCTGTGAGGAAAGCGCGGCGACCGCCAGCGCTGATGATAGCAGAATATGTTTCATAGGTTTGATCCTTGCTCAGAATTTCAGGATGAAGGGCGTGATGTAGGGAAAGGCCATCGCCACAGCGACGACAGCTGTTGCGCCCCAAAGGGTCGCACGCATATCAGTGCGATTGATTGGGCGGGAACAGGTGCCGTCCGCGCAGGACTCAGCAGGCACCGGCTTGTAGGCCTTGTAGAACCCGTAGCCGAGGAACGCCGCGCTCAGCGCGAAGGTGTACCATTTGTAGGCGTAAAGCGCGCCGAGCTGCGCGATGAAGACACCCGTCACGCCGAAACTCACCAGCACAAGCGGCAGGATGCAGCAGGACGTCATCGCCAAAGCGCCCAGTACGCCAAACCCGGTCGCACCCCAGCCCTTGGCTATAACGTTATTTTCTTGGCCATCTTGGTCTGAAATCTCTGCGCTCACACTTTGGTTCATCGAATCGTCCTTGATCAGCTGTTTGCACATTCCTAATGTCTGTAGTTGATACAGGCTCAAGGGAGTATTCATGGAAAATGGATAACATAGGCGTGAAAGCACTTCGGCGTGTCGATCTCACCCGGGCCACGGGCTGCAATCTCGAAACCATCCGGTATTACGAGACAGTGGGGATAATGCCGGACCCGCCGCGCACCCCGAAGGGCTATCGCAGCTATGACGACACCCATGTCAGACGGTTGAAGTTCGTGATGCGGTCACGCGATCTCGGGTTCTCGTTGGAAGAAATTCGGGGGCTGCTCGGATTGGTGGACGACCGCACCCAGACGTGCGCTCAGGTCCAGACTGTTGCTGAAGCGCACCTTGAAGATGTGAAGGCAAAAATCGCTGATCTTGAGCGCATTGAGCGAGTCCTGTCGGAAACTGTCGCCCGATGCACAGGCGATGCCGCACCCGAATGCGCGGTGATCGACGCACTTCTTGGGGCGTAGTTGCAATGCAGGATCATCCCAAATCGGCAAACCCGCGCAAACGCAACCATTCGTTGCATCGCAAAAGTTTGGTAGTTTGGGCTCGGAGTCCGCATTCGCCGCGTGCGGCTCTAACGTCTGGAATCAAGCAGGCAATCTCCATCAATATGAACTGGCGGCAAGCTAAGGAGCCTATCCGCCCTCGTCTCTTCCGATCTGCGTGAGCGCGTCGAAGTCAATTTCCTGTTTCTGTTCCGCAGTGAGATCCGGCCGGATTTCCGACACCGGCTGAGGCCCGCGGACGTCCCACATCACCGCATGCCCGCCTGTACTCCAGCGATAAACCCAACCAACAATGCTGCGCCCATCGGTCCCGATCAGATTTGCGATCGCGACGCCCTCACCTTTATCATCGTTCACTGTTTACGGACTTCCTGCACTGTGGCTTTGATATTGCAGCGTGACGAACTGCGGTGCTCGCCTGCACCGCATGCCGCGCTTGGGGGATGTTGGCTAACTGCTCTGCGTTGAAGAGCTCACTTCACCTAGGGGCGCACAAAGCGGAGCGTCCCAAAATTACATTGTTCTCAAATCTTATGGTCGGGCTCCGTGGCGGCTTCGACGATCGCCAATATCTCGAAGGGGTCAAATCCGACGGCACGTGACAATTGGATAAGCTCAACGACGTCAATTCGGCGCTCTCCGCTTTCGACACGGGCCACGAACGACTGGTGATGCCTGAGTTTGACCGCCAATTCTTTCTGGCTGAGTCCTGCTTTATTCCGGGCGTCGACCAACGCCCGGCACAGAGCCTCCTGACCTTTGCTTCTGATAGTTTTCGCCACGCGTCACATACCTTTTGTGACGTCGCTAGCGGATGAAATCTGTTATCTAAAAAGTAGATATTTGAGGGTGTTATCGGCGTCTGGTTTCCAAGGCGTGCAAGTCTGGTGCATGCCCAGAGGCCCATCAATCCCCCACCAGCTCGAGAAACCGACCATAGTCCTGACTGACTTCGCGGGCTTCCTCAAAAGCACGCGCACGCTCTTGCTCGAGGCAGCGGAAGTAATCCTGGATGTCCGTGATGTAGACCTCGAAGTCCCGTCGGATGATGTCCACATAATCCCGGGCGGCCTGCGAATCGCTTGGAACGAATGGCCGGACCGGAGCGAGACAGGATTCCGCTTGGCTTGCGACCGGAACGAGCATCAGCAATGCCACAGCATGCATCGCCACCCATTGGCTCAACCGCAGGTTTTTAAAACCCCTATTTTCCTTGATAGACGTCAATGACCATGCCTAGTGTTTGCGTAACCAAGATACAGCCGTATCTGCTGCAATATACCCTTGCAGTTAATAGTATACTATCGTAACTCTGGGCTTCAAGTGAGAATGCCCGGGCGTTGCGCTTTGAAGAAAGCATGAGCCGGGCCATGAACTGGGACATCGAAGCACCAAATGTGGTTACGGAAGCACGTTTCCGCGAACTCGTGGAAAGTGGCTATAGCGCTGAAATCCTGTGCCAGGAGTCGGCACACAAGAAGGGCCCGAGTTATTATGGGGTCTGGATCATGCGCGTCGCCTCTGACGACGGCGTTGAGAAGCTGCTGGTCACTGCCCGCACCCGGACGACTTATAACGACATCAAAGTCCGAGAGTTCAAAACCATCACGGGCGTGGTGTCCTTCCTCATCGGGATCGGATTCTCCCATGCCGATGTCCCGCTCGAAGAAGGCCAGCGGACAACACACAAGCTGGCTGCGACCGACAAAGGCGGCAGCAAGTAGCCTTTTCCTTTTCTGGTTTCTGGCGGGCCCGTCTACCGCGCAAATGGTGCTGGTCATGGAGAGCGATGGCTCTCTGACCCCGTCTCGCTCTCAGGACAGTTTTGCCCGCAATTACAATGACGGCATCGGCCAGGGTTCGGCGTCAGATAATCTGCCGATCTTTGGTAAACGAGATGCTGAGCCAGAAGACATCCAATTGGCGGTGCCCACGCGGCGTGCTCCCCTACCCCGCGCCGAAGTTCTGACTGCCATCGAGGCCACCGCCCTTCGCTACGCCGGGCATCCCGGGTTGCGCCGCACGGAACTCTCGGTTCGTGATTGGCTGACACTCTATCGCGCCAATATCGAGGTCGAGAGTGCGTACCGGCAAGATGCCATCTCGAGCGCTGGCGCCATCGGCCTCGGGCAGTTGATGCCAGCGACGGCGCGCGACCTCGGCGTCGACCCGCGTGATCCGCTGCAGAACCTGGACGGCTCCGCCCGCTACCTTGCGATGATGCTGGAAGCTTTTGGTGATCCGCGTCTTGCCCTCGCGGCCTACAACGCGGGCCCGGATGCGGTGCGCCAGAACGGCGGCATTCCCCCCTACAGAGAAACCCAGAAACACGTGGCCCGTGTCATGGCCGTCGTGGCCCGATTGGAAGGATCAAATTCTTGAGACAGATTTCAAATCTATTCGTTGCCTCACTGGCGCTCTTCCTGCTCATTGCCGAACCCGCCCTTGCGCAAAGCATCGATCTTTCCCCGATTCAGAGCCTTTTGCAGGGCATCGTCGATGCACTGACCGGCCCGCTAGGCGTCGTGATCGCCACCCTCGCCGTTCTGGGTGTCTTCTTGAGCTGGTTCTTCAACATAATCGATCTGCGACAGGCACTCTGGGTGCTTGTTGGCATCGCCGGTGTCGCTGCCGCTCCCACCATCGTTGCCGCGGTCTTCGCCGGTGGCTGAGCGCTCGCCCCTCTTTCTGGGTCTTGTGCGGCCGCCGAAGCTTCTGGGCCTGCCCATCATGTACGCAATGGTCTGGCTCTTCGGCTCGGTGCTCCTCTTCGTCTGGGTGCAGCACATCGCAGTATTGGGCGTGGCCGCCCTGCTCTATCCCGTGCTTTGGAAGGCCGCGGACTGGGATCCGCGCTTCATCGACGTGATGATGACGGCGCTGCAAGAGACACCGCCGACGCGGAATCGCAGCATTCACGGCGGGGACAGCTATGCCCCGTGATGAAGCTGGGGATGAAGCCCTCGATCTCCGCACAATGACGCCGGACTGGTATGCGCGCGAAACCCGCCTCGCGCATATGCTTCCTTACGTCAGCCTGGTCGATGACCGGACCATACGGACACGGGTCAATGAACTTTTCCAGTGCATCCGGCTCGACGGGGTCAACAGCTATACAACCGATGATGGCTATCTCGACAAGGTGACGGCGCTCTTCGCCCGGATCATCGCGCAGCTGGGGCCGGAGTTCAGCTATTACGTCCACAAGGTCTCGAAAGTGATCACGCCGGACCTCGAGCCCGTGCGTGAGGACAGTTTTGCTGGAGACGTTGACCGGCTCTGGCGCGCGAAACTCGAAACAAGCGGTCTGCGCGACAAGACCCTGACACTCACAGTCATTCACCGCCCGCCCCCGAAAAGCGTCCTGCCCTTCCTGAACCGAAGCGCGCCGGACCAGCTGAAAGAAGCAACCGAGAGGCGTCTGCGTCGTCTGGGCGAGGCTGTGAGTGTGTTCGTGTCAGGCCTGACCGAGCTGAACCCGCGCGTAATTACGGCCGAAAGTGGCGAGTTGATCGGGTTTCTGGGGGCGCTCAACACTGGGCGGGAACTGCCGCTCTACCCCGCCAATACCTACGGCTTCCTGTCGTTCAACGTGGCCAATACCCGCGTGACGTTTCAGGGAGATTACTTCGAGCTTTCCGAAGGCGTGGTGGGGCATCGCTACGGCAAGAGCTTCACCATCGGGGAATATTCCGAGGCAACCTCGTGCACCATGTTCGATATGCTGAACCTGCCGGTCGACATGATCGTCACGCATTCCTTCACGCCGATCAATTCGAACCTCATGGCGGGCCGCATCAAGCGGCAAAAGCGCCAGATGCAGGCCAGCCAGGATGCGGCACTGTCGCTGATGGAAGCCCTCGACATCGCCGCTGATGATCTCGAAGCCAAACGCCAAAGCTTCGGCGAGCACCACATGGTGGTGACAATCTTCTGCGATACGCTCGACGAGCTGCAGACGCTGAGCGCCGAGATCGTCAACGCCGCCGCCGCCGAAGGCGTGAAGATGATCGGCGAGCGGGTGGCCGCCAAGGCGCATTACCTCAGCCAACATCCCGGCAATCAGCCCAAGCGCGTGCGCGCCAGCGCGATCACCAATCGCAACTTCGCGGATTTCGCGGCGTTTCATCGGACGCAGCTTGGCAAGCCTGCCTCGAGGACGCCCTGGGGTCAGGTCATCACCTATCTGCCCACGCCCGAGCAGAGCGCCTATCGGTTTTCCTATCACGAGCAGGGATCTCCCGAGAAAGAACCCACCAGCGGGCATACACTGATCATGGGACGACCCGGATCCGGCAAATCGGTGCTCTCGGCCTTCCTCATGACCCAGGCCCGTCGAGTAGGGGCGCGGATCTTCGTCTTCGATTACCGTCTCGGTATGGAGATGGCGGTCCGCGCCAATGGCGGACGCTATGCGTCCCTGAAAGCGGGGCAACCTACTGGGCTCAACCCGCTTTGGACTGAAACCGATAGTCGCGGCACCGCGTGGCTCTCGGATTGGCTGGCGACCCTGCTCTATCGCGCCGATAAGTCGCTCACGCCGGCACAGACCAACCGCATCCAGGAGGTCGTCCGCCAGAACGCGCAGGCTTTGAGCCCCGCCCTGAGGAACTGGCGGGATTTCGCATCACTTTTTGTGTCCACCGACGATGGCGGCGATCTGCACCAGCGCCTGCTCGAATGGACCGAGGAGGGCCGTTACGGCTGGATCTTCGGACAGACGCTGGAAGACACCTTCTCGCTGAAGGGCGATGTGGTCGGCTTCGATCTCACTGGCATTCTCGACAGCGAGGCCGAGAAGGAGCGGATGGCCGTTCTCTCCTATCTCTTCCGACGGGTCGAGCGCGAGATCGAGGATCGGCGCCCCACGATAATCGTGATCGACGAGGCCTGGAAGGCCCTCGACAACGCGTATTTCGCCGAGCGGCTGTCGAACTGGCTGGTCACCGCGCGTAAGCAAAACACCGTCGCGGTGATGATGACGCAATACGCCAGCCAGCTCGAGCGCACCCGGACTGGCAAGACCATCGTCGAGGCCGTGCCGACGCAGATCCTGCTTCCGAACATCCGCGCCCATGCCGCCGATTACGCGATGCTGAACCTCTATGAGAAGGAACTCGATGTGCTTCTCAACACCGGCAGCGACAGCCGCCTCGCGCTCATCCGCGATGACCAGGGCTCCATCGTGGTCGATGCCGATCTGAGCGCCCTCGGGCCCAATCTCACCATCCTCGGCGGCATGGAGAAAGGCGAGGCGCTCGTCGGCGCCGATTACCGCGACCGACCAGACTTCTGGAGGCTATCATGACCCGCATTTTGTTGCTTCTCGCCAGCCTCGGCGCTTTGGCCTCCTGCGCCCAGTATCAGGAACCGCAGGCGAACTGCTTCACATTCCTCGCGTCCACGGCACCTGTCGCGCCTGATTGCACCTTTACGCCTCTAGATACGCCGGAGGGCGACATTGAAGTCTAGGTTGGCTCATATCCTGGCCCTTTGCCTGTTGCCCGGTCTCGCCCTGTCCCAAGGTGTGCCGACCAATGACAGCGGGTTGACCGCGCGCGATATCATTGAGACCGGCGATCGCGAGGCGGATCTGGCTGTGCAAGCAGACAAGCTCTCGGTGCGCGAACTCATTGCCGAGATTGAACGCGAGCAACTTGCCACACTGCAGCGCATCCTCGATGCCCAGACAAGTTTTGGCGGTCAGGTCTTGCCAGCCATGGTCTCCGGGCTGGAAAGCGGCAGCGGCGATCCGGCACGGTCCGTTGAAGCTGTCTACGGCAGTGCCGACATTGATCCCAATCCCGGCGGCGCACAGATGTTCGGGGATGCGGCAGAAAACATAGAGCAGCTCATCATCCGCGTCGCCCAAGAGACAAGCGGCTTTGCCGGCGTGGGGCGCGCGGGTCTCTCGCCGGTTCAATGGCGGGCCCTGCTGCAGGCGCTCATCTGGCAGGAAAGCCGCTTCACCATCGGCGCCCGCTCGCCGGTCGGCGCCTTTGGCCTCACCCAGATCATGCCCGGCACTGCCAGCGATCTCGGAATCAACCCGGAGTATTATGACAGCCCCTACCTGCAGGTGCATGGTGGAGCGCGGTACCTAGCGGCCCAACTCAACACCTTCGATGGCAATATCATCAACGCACTCGCCGCATATAACGCCGGACCCGGCCGCGTGTTCGAATATGGGGGCGTGCCGCCTTTCGCCGAGACACAGCATTACGTTCAGGTCATCCCCGAACGTTACAATCTCTACCTAAGCCGCATCGGCGGCATCGAAGCGCTCGGAACGATCGATCCCGCGCTTCTCGCCAATACCAACCTCTCGATCACCGGGCATGGCGCGGCCTTCTATGGCAGCAACTCGCCTGCCGCGATCCGACAGGCCGCCCTGCGCATCGCAGACATCGTCGAGCGAATTTCCGAGACCGAAGACGTTCAAGAGAGCATCGCGCTCAACACCTATGCTCGCGCCGAACTGGTGCGCCTCGTCGCAGTCCGCATGCGGCTTCAGGCGGCGCGCACCCGCGTGCTCTCGGCCGAAGAATTGGCCCAGGCCAGCGCCCGTATGGCGGAGGGCGCGTTCATGGAATTCACGATCAGGGAGATAGACTGATGGGGCATTTACTCATGAGAACGGCCTTGGCCACGACACTTGGGATTGGCCTACACTTGGGAACCCTCTCCCCTGCCCTGGCGCAAGGTGTGCCCGTGGTCGACACCCAGAACATCGCGCAAAACATCCAGCAGCTCCGGCAGATGATCGAAGACGAGATCCTGCAGAACGAGCAGCTGACGCAGCTCCGCGAACAGCTTGCCACACTCACGGACCAACTCGCGGAGCTGCAAAGAACCTATGAAGCCCTCACCCGCCTTGCCGAACTGCCGGAAATCATCCGCACCGAGATGGAAGACGAGTTGAATGGCCTGCTCGACCAGGAGTTCGGCGACATCCTCGCCACCATCGAAGCCATCAAGACGGGTGACTTCTCCGGCCTCTCTGGCTCCGGCGCGGGCGAGATCGAAACCCAGATGGACCGGGTCCTGGCCGATCTCGGATTTGACGACGATACGCTCTCAGAAATGGCCACCAGCGGCAATCCCGGTGCCAATCGCGTGGCGACGCAAGCCACAACCGGTGCGCTCGTCTCGGCCGCGGCCCAGAACAGCTATGATGATGCGGGCCAGTCGCTCGAACGCGTCGACCGGCTCGTCGGGCTGATCGATGACATGGACGAACTCAAGGAAAGCATCGATCTCAACACGCGCGTGACAGCTGAATTGGCCATCGCCCTCGTGGCGATGTGGCAGTTGGAAGCGATTCAAACCGTGGGCGATGGCACCGGCGGCGTGATCGATGCCGCCACCATCGCCGAGGAACAGCGCTTCATGGATTTCACCCTGCCCGAGTTGCGTGCGGATTGACGTGAGGTGTGACGCGTGGCGAGTGAACAGGAAATCATCGAAGAAGAGCTGGTCTATGGTGCCCTGCGCCGTGAACGGCTCTGGCAGCGCCTTGGGCTCATCGGGCTCGTCTTCGGCATTCTCGGATGCCTGAGTGCGGCGGCTGTCGCAATTCTCGATGTCGATCCGCCGCCTGTGGTCGTGCCCTATGATCCCGCCACCGGTTTTGCCCTGCCCGAGGCTTCGGTGGGCGCGACGTCGGTCACAGCCAACCAGGCCATCATCGAAGCGGAGGTCTTCCGCTATGTGACCGACCGAGAGGTCTATAACCAGCTCGACAACGATCTGCGCATCCGTAGTGTTCTGCGTCGCTCGGACGGGGCGGCCGAGAGCGGATTGCGCCAGATCTGGAACAGCGCCAACGAGAACTACCCGCCGACAGTTTATGGCCCCAATGCCCGGCTCGACGTGGAAATCCTCAGCATCAATCGCATCGGCAACAACCGCGCCACCGTGCGCCTGCGCAAGCGCCTGACCTCCATCAATGGCGTTCAGACAGGGCTTTTCACCGCCACGCTTCTCTTCGAGTTCCGCCCCGAAACCCGCCGCTCCATCGACGAGGTCTGGACCAACCCCTTCGGTTTCACGGTCCTCGAATATTCCATCCGCTCCGACAGATTGGAGAACTAGTTTGTTTAAGAAGGCCCTTGTAACAATTGTGCTTGTGCTGATGCCAGGCCTCGCCTTCGCCGAAGCCATCCCGCGTGGCGGCCCCAATGACAACCGCGTGCGCTTGGCCACCTATCAAGAAGGTCAGGTTTATCGCCTCAGCGTGTCGCTCACCCATGTCACCACCGTCGAGTTTGGCGCGGGCGAAAGCATCCGCTCGATCATCGCGGGGGACACGGAAGGCTTCGAGATCGATGGCGTGCCGGGTGGCCAGGCCTTCGCGATCAAGCCTGTCGCGCGCGGCGTCCATACCAATGTGACCGTCTATACCAACCGCCGCAGCTACTACTTCAACGTCCAGGAGACCCGCAGCCCGACCTTCTACGTGGTCCAGTTCCGCTACCCCGAGGACAATGTACGGCCCACGCGTGCCATCGCGGCCCAGGCCCCGAATTACAATTACGGGGCCAGCGCGCGCACCGAATTCACCCCGACCCGCGTCTGGGATGACGGGACCTTCACGTATTTCGAATTCCCGCGGAACGCGCCGGTGCCCGCGATCTTCCGTTATGCCAATGGCCGCGAGCGGACAGTCAACACACAGGCCACCGAGGATAGCGTGATCCGGGTTTCCGGGGTGAACAGGCAATGGGTGCTGCGAATCGGGGAAGAGGTGGTCTGTATAGAGGCCACACCACCTGCGGGGGTGGGATCATGAGCGACACAGGAAACGCGGACCTCGAGAAACGTCTCGCCGCCCTCGAGCAAGGCAAAGGCGCGAGCTCACCCCCTGCCCCACGGCGCTCGCCAATGCTTGCTTTGGTCGTTGTCCTCGTGATCGGCGCGGGCGGTGCATTGCTCTATCTCCTGTCCCAACCCGAGGAGGAAGAAGCTCTGCCTACGGCCACGCCGGACGTGTTCCAAAACGAAGGCGACGGGTTTGGTGCCATCGAAACCCTTCCGCCACCGGAGCCCGAAGTGGTACTGGTCGCACCGGAACCGGTGGAACCGAACGCCGAGCTCTTGGCGCAACTCGCCGCCCTGCAGGCGCAGATCGAGGAATTGCGCAACGCGCCCGAACCGGTGGTCGAAGAAGATACCGCTGCCGCCGAAGCGATCGATGCGCTGACGGCCCAGATCGCGGCGCTGCAAGCGGCGTCAGAAGCCGCGCAGCAGCAGTTTCGCGATGAGCTCACGGCGCGCGATCGCGAACTGGAGCAACTCCGCATGGACCTCGAACTCGCACAGCTTGAGGCCAACCGCCCCCTTCCCGCACCCATCGGGCCCACCGAGGACGAATTGCGCGCGCGGGAGGAAGAACGGCTCCGCCGCGAGGAGGAAGCACGACGGTTGGCGGAACTCGAACGCCGCGCAGCCGAGGAGCGCGCGTTTCAAGAGCGCCGCATCAGCTCGCCCACCATCGCCTTTGGCGGCACCTCAGGCGCAAATGAAACCGCGCTGACCGAGCGCACCTTTGGCGAAGTGACGGATTTCGTGCTGAACGGCGCGCTGCCCACTTCGGTGACGCAAGCAGAGGTCATCGCAAACCCGTCCAACACCATCATCCAAGGCACGATGATCCAGGCCGTCATGGAAACCGCCCTAGACAGTTCCCTGCCCGGCCAGACCCGGGCCGTCGTGTCCGAAGATGTGTTCAGCTTCGACGGCTCTCGTCTCCTGATCCCGCGTGGGTCTCGACTGATCGGGCGCTATCGCTCTGGCATCGATATCGCGCAGCGCCGCGTCACGATTGCCTGGGACCGGATCATCCTGCCTGACAACCAGACCATCCAGATCAGCTCTTTCGGGGGTGACGAATTGGGCCGCTCCGGCGTGACCGGCTTTGTCGACACCCGGTTTGATGAGCGCTTTGGTTCGGCAGCGCTGATTTCTCTGATCTCCGCCGCGCCAAGCGCCGCCGCGGCAAACGTGCAGGATGAGACCACCGCAGATGTGCTCGAAGACGTGGGCGATGATCTGGCAGATGCGACAGACAGCGTCATCGGCGATTACCTCTCCATTGGCCCCGTCATCTATGTCGACCAGGGCGCGCGCGTCACGGTGATGGTCGACCGCGATCTGGAGATATTCTGAGCCCATGTCGCTGAGCTATCTCCAGACCTCGCTTGATCGGATCGACGCCGCCGCCCGCGACGATGTCATCGAGATTTGCATCAATCCCGATGGCACCTGCTGGGGCGAATTCCAGGGCGATCACTTCATGCGAAAGCTGGACCAGAAGCTGACCGCAACAGAGGTCAAAGATCTCGGCAACCAGATCGCCTCTTCCGCCAACACCACGATGAGCAAGGACCGCCCGATCGTCTCGGTCTCGATCACCTACAAGGGGCGACCGATCCGGGCTCAAGTTATCACCCCACCTGCCGTGCTCTCGGCCATGTCGATCAGCCTTCGGTTCTTCTCAAGCTTGCCGCTCGATGGGATCGCGCTTGATTTCCTCTACGGCAAAGAACGCAAGCTTGAAGAACTCCGCCTCGAGAAAACCCGCGAACTGCGAGAGGTCGTGGCCGCTGGCGTCATCGACGATGCGCTGGCCTTCTGCGTCGAAAACAAGCTGAACATGATCGTCTCGGGCGGCACCTCCACCGGCAAGACCGTCGCCGCGCGGAAGATCCTCTCTCATGTGCCTGCAGAAGAACGCATCGTTACCATCGAGGAAGCCGCCGAGCTTCTGCCGACCCAACCGAATACCGTAACCCTCATCGCCAATCGCGACGCGGAGTTCCAGACCGCCGATGTCTTGCTCACCGCGACGCTGCGTATGCGACCCGACCGGATCATCCTGGGCGAGGTGCGCGGCAAAGAGGCCATGACCTTCCTTGAAGCCATCAACACCGGCCATGGCGGGTCCATGACCACGCTACACGCCGAAACGCCGCAACTTGCTGTGCAGCGCCTGGCTATCGCGGCGCTCAAGACCGAGATCCCGATGACCTATACCGACATGATCCAGTACATCGAGAACTCCATCGATGTGATCATCCAGGCCGGTCGACACGACGGCAAACGCGGCATCACCGAATTCTATCTCCCCGGCATCAATGAGATTGGAGCTTCCCAATGAAGACCTTTGAATATGACATCCTGTTCTTCCAGGTGAAGAAACGAAAGGACTACGACGCGATGAGAAGCGCCTTGAATGAGCGCGTCGCTGAGGGGTGGGAAGTCATCACAGCTGAAGCCGGTGACTACGGCTATACCACCTTCTTGAAGCGAGAATCTTTGGCGACGAAGGCGGCTTCAGAATGATGCGGATCCTTGCGAATGCAAGCCTGCTCGTTGTTCTCTGTGCAACCGCCGGCGTCGCTGAACGGAACCTGATCCCAACGCTCGATAACCAGCCAGATGTCTGTCCCGACCAACCCCCGGAGCCACAGTGGATGCAAGACATCGACATACGCGAGTCCCACAAGCGGCTCCTGATTCAACAAATCTATCGTGCTCAGAGCATGCAACGCATCGTTGAAGCCCAAAGCTGTGAATGTCCAACGCGGTATCCATCTTGGGAGGAAGCGGAAGGCGTCTTCGTCGAGCATTACGCCGCATCCGAATACTGGGACATCGTGGAAGCGACGTCAGAATACCGACAGCAGGCAAATGAGATTCGACGCGAAGCCATGACAATCTGCGAAGCCGCCGGGAATTGGTAGGGTTCTATGAGTGTCGTCACCTACTTCGTGGAAACGGCTGAGGGCTATCTCAATACCGCTGCCGAGACGCAATTCGGTGCGGTCGCCGCAACAGTCGGAACGATGCTCGTACTCGGCACCACACTCGTTGTCATTCTGGTTTTCATCAACACGATCTACCAGTACCGCGCCATGGACGGGCGCACGGCCTTTTGGCTCGCTGTGAAGATCGGACTGGTAGGCGCATTTGCAACCAACTGGGTACAGTTCAACATCCTTGCTGCGGCGATTCTGAACGGGATCGACAGCATTGCCGGATCGCTCGTGGCCTCTGTCGGCGGCGGGTCGCCCGGCCCATCCGGCACCTTTGCAGAGGAGTTTGATGACCTGATCGCGGCGCTCGGGGAGTATTTGAATGCTGCGGGGTCTGAACTGAACTGGATGGCCGGTGCCCTGTTGGACACCCTTGGGGTTTTGTTACTCTCGATCCTCGGCGGCTTGGCGGCGTTTATCGTCGTTGCGTCCAGGCTCATGATCGCTCTGCTGATCGGGATTGCACCGATCATGATCTTCCTGACCCTTTTTGAAGTGACCAAGGATTATTTCGCGCGCTGGCTTTCGGCGCTAATTTCCTTTGCGATGTACCCCATCGTCGTTGCCGGTGTGTTCGCGACGATCACGGGGGTCTCGCGTGCGCTTCTTGCCGAGCTGGGCGACCCGGAAGGCGCCTCCAACATCGGCGCGCTCATTCCATTCTTCATGATGGTGCTGATGGCAAAGGGGTTCATCATAGCAACGCCATTCCTGGTTCGGGCGATTTCTGGAAACATCATGATGCCAGCGCTCTCAGCTGGATTCGGCGGTAGCTATGCCTTTGCCCGAGGGCTTGCAGGAAGCCAGCAAGTCTACAACCGATACGCCATCGGAGGTGCGACTGGCGCGGAGTACGCAGCTCTGCGCGCGCGGCAATTCTTTGGCGTGCAAGCGTTGCCAAGCCGACCCAATACAGCTGGTGGGCCAACGGTAACTCCTCCCGGTGACGGGACCGGCACAGGAGCCCGGATGCTGGCACAGCTTTCAAGGTTGGGACGCCTTGGCAAGCGGTGATGGCCCGAAACGAAGTGGACATCTGCGCATCCCATCAACGCAGCGGCGCAGGTTTTTAAAGCAGACCATAGTCATTACTAGAATTTTGGCGCTGCCTATTGCAGGACACAACATGTTGTTGAAAGGTTATCCCCGATCAACTATGTTGAGAACAAAGCGTAAACTTGTTCGATTCGGTGGGAGGCGCGTCACTCAGGTTTTCCAAGCTAAGGAGCAGTACTGATGAGCGTCGAAACTTCGCATTTCAAAGTCGCCAATGGTGACATGAGCCTGATCAAAACACAGAGTGGCCGTTATATTCTCGTAGACATAAATATTAGTGCCGCTGCTGATGGCAAAGATGAGGATGTGCCTGATGTTGGAGCACAGCTTCGCAAAGCGCTCGACCGTGACAGCGACGGACGTCTGTTTGTCGATGCATTCTTGCTGACGCATCCGGACATGGATCACTGCTCTGGACTGCAGAACCATTTTCATCTCGGCAAAATTGAGGATTGGTCGCCCGAAGACGACAAGATCGTAATTCGCGAGATGTGGTCTTCCCCAATTGTTTTTAGACGTGCCAGCAGTACCAACAAGCTTTGCGCTGACGCAAAGGCTTGGGCGACAGAAGCGCGTCGGCGCATTGAAATGTTCCGCCAGGACGAAAATATCGAAGACGGTAGCCGAATTTTGATCCTGAGCGAGGATGCGGACGGTAAGACGGATGATTTGGCCGACATTCTGATCAAGACGGGCGAGACATTTTCCGAAATTTGCGGTGTGGCAGATGACAGCTTCAAGGCGATCTTGCTGGCTCCCCTGCCGGTCACGGACGATGAAGATGAAGAGGAGTTGCTCAGCAAAAATAACTCTAGTGTCATCACTCAGTTTACGCTTGCGAAAGATGATACAGAAAACGCTGCCCAGTACCTGTTTGGTGGTGACGCCGAAGTGGCGATTTGGGAGAAAATTTGGGCGGAATACTCTGAAACTCCCGAGGTTCTTGCATATGATGTCTTGATCGCGCCCCATCATTGTTCTTGGCGGTCACTGTCGCACGACAGCTGGTCCAAAAAGGGAAAAGATGCAGTAGTTTCTGATGATGCGCGGTCAGCTCTTTCGCAAGCAAACGGTGGTGCAATAATCCTTGCGAGCAGTAAGACTATTGTCGACGACGACAACGACCCGCCCTGTGTCCGTGCAAAGGATGAATATGAAGACATTCTGAGCAAAGCAGATATCAATGGGGAATTCCGGTGTTTAGAGGACGAAAAAGGTGACAAGCCGCTAAAGATGGAGATCACCGAACATGGTCCAAAAGTTGCCTCCTTAAAAATGGCGGCCGCTATCTCTTCGTCGTCCGCTCTTGGAGTCGAGGCACATGCTCATGGTTGTAGGTCAGACAAGGCATGAGTCAGTTTCATGGTAACCGTCGATGATCTTCTGGCTGTTCCCGTTGCCATTGCCCGTGCAATTCGCACACTGGACAAGCACCCTCAAGTCATTGGAATAGATATTGCGTCGCGGGCCGATGACGAAAGTCCGGTGGACGTGACACTGCAAATCAAATCGGAACTTCCATCTCGGTTTCGAGGCGAAAGCCCGTCGGGAGTACGACGTGTCGAACCCGTCAAACTGTCGTTTCCCGCCTCCTACCCTCTGTTTGCACCGCGCCCGAGTTTACGGGACGACTTTGATCGGTCCCATCCTCACTTACAGCCAAGTGCAGCCGGTTCAGCGCCCGAACCCTGCCTCGTTTTCGGATCTCCACGTGAGCTAATTCAGTCCGGGGGAGGTATTCTTGCGCTCCTCCAGCAACTTCTGGACTGGCTCGATCGAGCAGCGATGCTGAAACTGAATGATCCAAAACATGGCTGGGAATTTGTTCGACGTGACCACTTGAACGACCTCATTGTTGGAGATGCCTCGCAGATCCGGAGTGTAGTTAAACGTAGATCCGGCGGGACTTGGCACCGTACTTGGGTTTTTGCGCAGATGGGTCAGTCCGACCCCTACTATCGAATCTGTCTAAAGGGCGATGAGCAGGTTAAAATTGATGAAAAGACACTGAAATCCCTTGGACAGGTCCCGAAAGATGAGGACGAATGGACGGGGTTTAGCCTCGGACTGATTGTTTGGCCCGGCAAGCATCCAAACGGTAAGCCAATCATCTGTGACCGCTATCTTCCAGAGACAGTAGGCAACGTTGCAGAGCTATACGAACGTGCTGAACTCTACGGCTGCGGCAAAATGCTGGCAGAGAGGATGAAGTGGCTGCGTTCGAAGCTCGACGGCTATACCATCAAAAAGGCGTTGCCAGTCACGGTCATTTTGATCGCCCGCCGACCGTTCAATCTCATTGGCCAGGCCTCACCTCTTGAAATCTGCCCATATGTGATCGAATTCCAATCTGTGGATGATCTCAAGCCGACATCAAGTGCGATTGTCCGTTTGGCGGGCCACAGAGATTCGATCTCGATCGATGTCTTAAGAAGAACCTCGCATGGTGATCCCAGCTCGCAATGGCTTTCATGGTCCATGCTAGGTTGTGGAAGCTTAGGTTCGAAAATTGCGATGCATCTCGCGCGGTCCGGCCGTGCCCCGATATCGGTCATAGACAACGACACCATGGAACCGCACAACTACGCGCGACATTCCTGCTTGCCGTATTCTGCTGATTTGGATTCGATGTTCTACTCTTCCAAGGCTGGGGAATTTGCGCATGACGTCAGCAAACTTGCGCAGGAGACGGATGGGTATCGGATTGATGCCAACACCGTGCTGCGTACCAAAGAGCTTCGCAGAAAGCTGAATCTCGAAAAATCCAAAGCAATATTGAACACTACCGCCTCTGCGGTTTTGCGGGAAACCCTGAGCTATACAGATTGGGCGAAGGGCAAGACACCACGGGTGATGGAAGCAAGCCTAATGGGTGATAGTGACATTGGTTTCTTCTCGGTGTCAGGCCAGAGCGCCAACCCAAGTAGCAGCGACCTGATGACCGAGTTTTATCACCATTTACGGAGCGACGACGCACTCCGATCTAAAGTGATGGGCCAAAGCGCTGACGAGATCATCATTGGTCAAGGGTGCTCGAGCTTTTCGATGATCGCGTCAGACGCTCGGCTTTCTATGATGGCGGCTCCGCTCGCGAAGCTGACAAGCGACGTGCTTTCCGGGAGGTATGTAGATGAAAGTGGGCAATTCAACATTGGGCACCTGCAGGCCGATGGTCTTTCCCAGAATTGGGAAAGCCATAACGTTGAACCCTATACCATCGTAAAAGGACCCAAGATGGGCGCGCTTGAAACGCGGCTTGCCCGCCGGGTTACGATAGAAATTGACGCTGAAATTGCGCGCAAACCGGGATCTGAAACCGGCGGTGTTTTGGTCGGGCGCTTCTCGGCCATCGGTAACGTCTTTCAAGTTGTAGATACGATTCCAGCTCCGCCCGATAGCAGATTTTCTGAAACGGAGTTTATTCTGGGTACCGAAGGTTTGAGTGATCAGCTCGCACAATTATCCAAGTCCTCGGGAAACACTCTCTACGCGTTAGGAACGTGGCACAATCACCTTGCGTCCACTGGTCCCTCTGCAACTGATTTCAGTACAGCGGCCAAGCTTGCGATTGGACAGTTGTTTCCCGTTCTGATGATTATCAGAACCCCAACTGGGTACCGTCAGCTTATCGCAGAGGCGGTGGGCTTGTCCTCCGAACTCGGAGGAGACGAAAATGCCTAATATTCAGCGAAGGGTTCATGCAGATGGATAAGATGTTCGGTATGGACCGCTACGATAGGATTGCCCGACTCAATCCGGCGCTTTTGACGCTGTTGCCCGCGCTCCTTTTTGTCTTTGTTTGGTTTCCAGCTGTTTGGACCCAATTGGGTGCCATAGCTGCATTTGTCGTCACTTGCGGGGTCCTGTTCGCGTTGACGCGGTTGGCTCGTAAGTCTGGTCAAAATATTGAGCGCAAAATGGGCAGCCGAGTTGGACGTCTGCATACTGCGTCTTTGCTTTCCCTTTCCGATGATCGTTTACCCAAGAACATGAAGACGAGGTGTCGCTCATACATTGAGAAACATAGCAAGATTATCTTGCCGAGTTTAGTTGATGAGAACCAGGACCCAAAGAATGCTCAGGATGACCGCTTGCTAGCAGTACGTTGGTTGCTTGAGCACACCCGTCCGCAATCAGAAGCAAGCCTTCTGTTGAATGAGAACATTGCGTATGGGTTCGCGCGCAATTTGCTCGGGTTGAAACCATTGGGCATTGCAATCACCACCACGGTGGCTCTTGGAAGTGCATATTTCTTATATGATCTCGAGATCGGGTCGACTGCGTTCGTTCTCGGGGCACTACTTTGCGGTGCCGCAATTATTGGGCTTTTGATGTGGGTATTTTTGGTGACGAAGAGCTCTGTAGAACACGCGTCTCAGGTCTATGCCGAAAAAATTCTGTCGCTGTGCTTAGAACACTGAGCGAATGCGACACGACAGACCTAAATATGCGGCTGCAAACTTCCTGAACGCGCCCGCCACCCTATCGAGCAACCAGCTTTGCGCCGCCATCCCCCTCTTGCAGCATCGCTTCCATGTCGTCCAAGCCATCAACGGCAGAGCGCATCTGCGCCTCATCATCCACACCCGCTGCCTCGGTCTCCGCGACCTGGCCCCCAAAATCCATCTCCATCTGTCGCTGCTCCTCGGCGACGACGGTTCGAACGACAGGCGCAGTCTTCTTTGGGGCGACATCGGTTGGCCCTGAAGATTGGCCATCAGCAACCTGGAGTGCGGCCTCAACATCGGCCTCGGGTCCGCTTGACCCGTCCGGTGGCGGTGTCATCGGCATCGCGCGCACGCTCAGCGGCAGTGTGCCTTGCGATCCCCCTCCCCCTGTCTCCGGAAACGGCAGCTCCCCCGTCTGTGCGGCGTGGATCGCCTTAAACAGCCGATCGTCAAAATATTGGATCCGCTTCGCGCGGACCGGCATCTGGGCATCGATCACCATGACGATCTCGTCGAGCGGTAGGCGTCGCGCTTCATCTTCTGGCAATAGAGAACTTTCCTCGGTCCGTGTGGATTGGCTGCGGCCCTCGAAGGGGTTCTTGCCGATGGATTGGGACCGCGTGACCACGGTTTTCGTGGTCTTACCGACCGCCTTGCTCAGCTCTTCGACGGTCTTTTCATCCGAGGGCGTCAGGTAGAGCTTCACGCCCGCGTTGCCCTGCAGCGCACGGCGGGTGTTCTCGCCATAGATTTCATCGAGGGCGGGGATTGTCTGGGTGACCACGGCCAGATGGCCGCGATAGGTGCGCAGTGTCTCGATGCTTTCGACCACGATCGGCATCTTGCCCAAACGATTGAACTCATCAAGCATGATCATCACGGGCCAGGGCTCATCCGGGCCGGGGTCCTTTTCCTGCATGGCCGAGAGGAGATCGGAGAAGAAGAGCCGGATCAGCGGCGCGAGCGGCTTCAACATCAGCGGCTGGACCACGAGATAGACCGAGAAGGGTTTCTTTCGGATCGTGCGGAAATCAAAATCCGAGACCGCCGTCGCCTCATCGATGGCTGAGTTCTGCCATTGATCGAGCCCCGAGGTCATCAGGAGCGAGACATACGAGGTTAGCGTGTCATTGTTGGTCGAGGCCAGCCGCGTGAAGATCAGCTTGGCGGCCCTGTTATCCACCTCGTGCCCCCGCGCGAAATATTCCTTCTGCTTGTTCCCGCCCGAGGCCGCGATGCGGTAGATTTCGCCGAGAGTCGGACGCTTGCGCTGGAACGCCAACAGGCCTGCCGCCACGAAGAGATCAATCCCGCCCTTGAGGAGGCCCTGCACCCGGTCATTGTCGCTTTGCAGGAAGAGCGTCGCCAGAAGCTGCAGTTCCATCTGCTGGCGCGCGGGATCTTTCAGCTCAAAGATGCGCAGGAGCGGGTTGTAGCGATGCGTGCGCTTGCCCTCCCAATCGGTGGGGGCAAAGCGGTAAACCTTGTCACCTTGGGCGGCGCGGTGCCGGGCAGTAGCCTCGAAACATTCCCCCTTCACATCGAGCGTCACGGCGGAGCCTTGCCAGGTCAGCAAGTTTGGAATGACGAAGCCCGTGGTCTTGCCGCGCCCGGTGGGGGCCACGATCAGCGCGTGCGGGAAGACTTTCGAGCAAATGTATTTCGCGCTGGATTTTGGAGAACCGAGCTTGCCGAGGATGAACCCGGTCCCGGGCGCCCCGAAAAAACCATTGGCCTTCATCTCGCGCGCAGACTGCCAATGGGTCTGGCCAAATCGTGTAAGGGCCGATCCCGAGAGAGCGAGGCTCAGCATCAGGCCGGCGGCGGCGAAGCTGCCGATGATCAGGTGGATGAGCTGGGCATCTTCGGGGCGGCGATCGCGGATCGCCATGTAGTTCTGCGCGATATAGGCAAAGTCGATCTCGGCCCCGAAGCCGAGATCCTGGTAGGTCAGCACCGCCGAGGCGATGGTATAGCCCATGGCGGCGGTCACCAGCGTCACCAACAGGACGCCTGTGGCGATACGCGCTTTTCCCATGGCGGCGCTCAATGGACCTGGCCCCGCTCGGTCTCGCCATCCACGTCTGTCGCGCGATGCCGTTCGTATTCGGTGTCGGCAAGATCATCGACCACCTGGCGCAAGGCCTCCGTGTTGGCCGTCGCGGCATCGGATTGCAGGTAGACCTTGGCGACATAGAGCCGGTCGAGACGGTCCTCGAGAACCTTGTCCAGCGCATCGGCATCGCCGGATGTGAGGCGGCCCAATTGACGTTCATCCAGCACCCGCGCGATCTCCTCGCGGAAGGCGTCCCGCTCCGCCTCGGTCTCGAAGGGCGCGGACAACTCCCCCGCCCGCTCATGGTCCAGAACACGCGCAATCTCCTCTGCAAGGCGGTCGGCACGGTCAGACTCCGGCGCCATTTCATCGCGGGCTGCTAGACGTTCGTCACGCGTGCCAACCCCAAGATCGTCGCGCATCTCGGTTTCGCGGCGGACCTGATTGATGGCCTCCGTGTCCCGTATCTCGACGACGGCCGCATAGGTCGCGCTGAGCCCACGGGCGAGATGGGACGGCATGTCCGGATAGCGCGCGCGCAAGTCATCCGCGACCGCATCTGCAACGGGCGTGCGGAGATCGCGTCCCTCCATGATCCGGTCGACCTCGCGAGTGATCTCGCTGGCGTGGGCCGCATCGGTGATGGTCTCCCTGTAGGGCTCGGACCGGTCGATCACATCGCCCGGCCGTGCGAGCAGGTCCGGATGTGCCTCGAGATACGCGCGCTGCTCGGTCTCGATCCGGCGCTCCGCCCGCGAGACAACCTCCCAGTCCCGGTCCTCGATCTGCTGCGCTGTCAAACCCTCGGCACGCATCTCCTGACGGATTGTCCCTTCCATCGCCCGGACCGCGTCCTCGTGATAATGGAACCGCTCGCTGACCGCTTTCTCCTCCACGACACCATCCCGGCGCAGCACGTTCTCCCGCTCCAAGAGCGTGCCGAGCGCGACATGCACATCGTTGAGAATGTCGCGCGCCTGTTCCAGATCAGCGCGGCGTTCGAGGTTCAGGTCACGCGCCTCAGCCACCTTGGAAAGATCATCTGCGATCCATTGATGCTCGAGCGCAGCATTCGGGGCGCCGGTCTCGATCCGGGCCACAACTTCCGATGTGCTGATCCCGGTGCCGCGCAGGGCCGCGTCGATCCGCGACCGGAGGCGCGGCTCGGTGAGGCGCTCCAACTGGCTCACCTGGATATTGGCCTCAGAATAGACCCCACCTTCCGAAGGAGTCTCTGACAACGTGCTGGAGCGCAGACCCAGAGGCTGCATGTGCTGGACCTGCGCCTGGATCTCGATGAGGCGTTTTTCCAGCACGGGACGTTCCGCATCGGGTTTCTCGGCAATCATGCCCTGCACCCGCGCGAGCTTCTCCGCATAGAGGCTTCTCAAATCCTCAAAACTTTGATCCTCGGCCATATACACATCTCCTGTTCGGTCCACCTGCCCGCCATGCGCCAGCACCTCGCCCGCGCGGAAGAGGGCTGCGGCAATATCCTCGCGGGCCTCGCGCGAAGCCTCCGCAGCAAGCGAGTGGTAGACAGTTCTGGTATTGGCGATCTCCGCCAGCGTCCGCGTCAGGTCCTGCCCCACGCGTTCCCGCTCGCGGGGTGCGCGACCCTCTTCCTTCGCGGCATAAACTTCGCTGGTACGGGCCGGGTAATGCACAACCCCGCGATCCACCCGGCGCGTCGCTTCCAGCCGCACGCCGTACTTCTCCGCCTCCTCGACCATGGCAAGGCGGAAATCGTCATAGTTGAAGCGATGGTTGCGCCCGAGGAAAAAGAACTCGCCTTCTTGCGAGCGGCGGTTCAGCACCAGATGCGCATGCGGGTGATCGCGGTCTTCATGCACCGCGATGATGTAGTCGAAATGCCCCGCGTCACTCTGGAAGAACCGCTCGGCCACATCCGTCGCGATGTCACGCACATCCTCGCCCCGCGTGCCGATGGGGAAGGACATGAGCATGTGCGTGGTCTGGCCAAGCTTGGGTTTGAAGCCTGCATCCCACCGCTTGGCAAAGCGCTCGGTCAGATCCTTGATGTCCTTTGCCTCAAGCTTTGCCTTGCCATCCAGGAACCCACTCGAGTCCACGATATGGGTGGACTTTGTGGTCAGATAATCAAGCTGGTTTGCGAGCTGCGATTTCGTATGCGTGCCGCCGCCCCGGATCGCCTTGAAGACCGCTGGCCGGTGCCCTGCAGCCGCGCGCACAAGCTGGCTCTGCTTGGCGACATGCAGCCCCTGCATCGAGCCCCGGATCCGGCTCCAGCCGTCCCGGAAGACCTCGCCTGTGACAGCGTCAACCGCATCATTCAGCCGCATGGGCAAACTCCCTTAGCGCGGCACTGGCCTCGAGCTGCATCGCGTCGCGCCGACGCCGCAGGAGCAGATCGATCTCGTCGGCGGAATCGAGGATGAACCGCGCCAACCCGCGCATCTGCGCAAGGCGCAATTCGGAAAATTCGGCACGCGTGCCACCATCAGCCCCCTGCCCCATCCGATTGGCCCGCGTCATCTGCTTGGCGATCTGTGCGACCCCATTGCCAACCTCATGCAAAGAGGACCTGTATCGCGCCATCTCTGCTGCCATCTGCGCGTCCGGAACGAACACCCCGCCCGCCGCCTGAATGAGCCGCCGCAGCCCCTCGGCCCGGCTCTCGATCCCCGCCTTCGCCAACACCGCATCCAAGGCTGCAAGCTCCGCAGCCGTGACCTTCACGCTGACCGCGGAAACCGGGATCGCGGCATCCGCCTGGCGCTCGGCATCAGCTTTGAGGACATAGCGCACGGCCCGCGATGTGACCTCGAAGCGCTCGGCCAGCTCAGACGTCGACACACCTTCCGCGGCCTCGCGGACAATCTGCATCTTCTCGGTCTCTGTCAGGCGTTTTGTTCGGGACATGCGGAAGAAAGACCCCCTATTTCCTGCCACCTTCCACCAAGGCTGCCCCTACCATACGATAATATATCGATCTATCAATTATATACTTACGTTGCATTCAGGCTCAGGCAGCCTTGGTGTCCGCTTCACGCCGCGGCCCGCAGGGACGCGGCTCTGCTGCCCTCACCACCGGGCGACCCACCTGTCCATTGGGTCCCCTTCCCCAACACCGCCCGAGGGTCTGACCGAACACGCATGTGTTCGGACGGAACCGCGGGCGGGCGCAAACCCCACCGACAGGGCGGACAGGCAGGGTCAAGGAGGGCCAGATTTGGCTCCGCCAAATCTCTGCCGCAAAAACCGGGAGGCCCTGGCCGACAGGTTTTTGTGGATGGCCCCCTTGAGGCTGACTGGCCGGTCTGTCGCGGCCGGATCATTCCGAGCGGCGATCGTCCGTTGCGCGCGCAGCGACCGGCACCAAGAGGAGGTCACCTCGGGCGAACTGACCGCCGGACACGGCATCCCTGGAACAGGGATCGGGCCGCCCCAAGATCGTCCTGGGGCGGCCCATCCTCGCCAGAGGATTTAGTCCTGGGGATCCTTTGCGCTCGGCAGGAACATCACCAGCTCCGAGACCGCGACCGGGAAGTCGAGCTTGAGGCTGAAGAACTCCGAGCCATCCCCGTTGCGGGTGTTGCGGAACATCGCACCCACGCGCTGAAAACGGGTGCGCTCCTGGCCATCGGTATCGGTGAACTTGACGGGAACGGTGGCGACGTAGTGGTTGGTCATTTGGGTTACTCCTTATTGCGATGAGGATCACCCAGCACGGGGGCAAGAGGACCGGTCGCAAGCGCAAATGCGGAGGGTCCGCGGCCCCGTCGTGGAAGCCGTATTTGTGCTTGCCGAAGCGTGAACTGAGGGCACGAACGGGCCGACCCCGTGCGATCCACATGCATAGCAAAAAGGAGTGACCCGGATGCCCATTGCCATCACGCAGTCGCCATCATCCGCGTCCACGTCCTGCCGAACCTGGCCGGGGTGCTGATGGAGCCCGCCCGCGTGGATGCGATGTTCCGAGACACCCCCCGAGGGTTGTGCAGGTCTTCAGCCTCATGTGCGACGTCTCGACCCCTCGGTCTTGCGCTGCTGACGATGTGCGAGGTGCGCACCATCCCGCTGCCCGTACCGATGCGGATGGGCCGAACTCTGACGGGCTGGGTAGAAGGATGACGGTGCTGGACGCCGTGAGCTGCCGATCAAGTGTGACCGATCGCACGCGCCATGAGACATGACGAAAGGGCCGCGCCAAGCGCGACCCCCTCTCTTCAATCTTGCGCAGTCTTCTTCGCCGGGTCAGCAACCCGCATGACCGTCAGGCCTTTCGCTTCCGCTTTCTGCCCGAGGTTCAGCGCGACCCCGTTGCCGCCGAAGAGCACAACCCCCGTCGCCGCGAACTTGTCGTCCAGCATTTCGTCGTTGCATTTGAACGGTGCCGCCCGTCCGTGAGCGGACCAGCGCGGATCGAAGCGCGCCTGCGCGATACCCCGTGCCCGGGCCCACCGCGCCGCAATCATCTCCGCCCCGTGCTTGCCACCCTTGTGGCAGAGGAATATCTCCTGATTGCGGTTCTGCTTGATCCGCTCGCGAACCTTGTCGAGCGTATTGAAGATCACATCGACATCGGTCCAGTCGGTGGCGCCTGAGACGATCAGGGGCACCCCCTCGACTTTGGATTTCTCGGCAGTCTCGCGGTCGTGCTGCTCCAGGAGCTGCCGCGCCTCGAAGACCGCCCCGGTCTCTTGCGCCCGGGTGCTTGCGCGCGATCCGGCTGCCGGGATGAAGGCGTGGCCCGTCTCGACCTCGTAGCATTCCGCTGCGGCCTCGCTCATCACCTCGATTGCGCCGACGATATCGCGCAGCTGCAGAAAGCGCGACTGCGCCTCTTCGAGCGCGGTCTCGGCGATCTCGGATCCATCGTGGGATTTTGCGAGCGCGCCGATCTTGTCAGCGGTGCGGTCGACCTCCTTGCCGAGCGCCACCTTGCGCCGCTGCAGGATCGTTGCGAGCCCATGGGCCAGCGGTTCGATTTCCGCCTCAAGGCCGGTCCCGCGCAGCGGACCGAGCAATGCCTCGAAGCTTTCGCGGATGATGTGGTCGGTCAGGACGTGATCCTCCGGGATCGGCAGCTGTGCGTCCTTCTCGGTCAGCCCGAAAAGCTCGATGGTCTCGTAGGTGTTTGCGGTGTCGTAAGCCATGTTCTTATCTCCAGTGTTCGGTTCCAAGGCCTCCACGTGAGTGTGGGGGCATGGCAGAATGCCTGGTTTCCGAATCTGCCCGGGTCAGGGACGGCGCAGCCGCCGGCTTGCCGGGCGCAAAAGTTTTCCGAGCGCAGCACCCGACACAGGCCCGCGCTCACGCACGGGATCGCCCCAAGCCATATGTACCGCCCTCGCCGAAAAGTTTTGCGATCCTTGACGCGGGCTGATTTGGGGGCCATCCGGAGGATATGCTTCCGCACTCATGTGTGTGTGTTTTGACGGTAGGTTTGCCCGACCCGAGCAGGCAAACGGCCCGACCGGACGCGGGAGACGGATGGAGTGGCGGGATCGTTTTGCTCTCAAGCAAAACAGACCAGAGCGCAATCCGGCGGAGCGGCTGGGGAGGGACGTGCTCGCGAGGCGGGCAAACCGGGGGCCTAGGTGCAACGCCGCGGTGAGGCCGCATGGCCGAATGCGCGACGGACCGAAGGGCCGTTCTCCCCTGCGACACGCGAAGCCGAGCGGGGGAGGCCGCAAGGCAAGCATCCAAGTCGATGCTCGAGAGCACAAAACCGACACACTCTGCTTCCAAACAGCGCAAATTGTCTGGTCTGCTGAGGGGTTCGAATGTAGAAAAGACCTTAGTATCATTGAAAATGATCATTCAGAAAGAGCAACTCGACCTTGGCTTCCGCCCAACAACTCATCGGTCTCGTCAAGAGCCACGCAGAAGGGGACGCTGATCGTTTTTACGATCTGGCGATGCAACTCTCTGCGGCTGAAGAGCAGAAGGGACATACCCGTCTGGCTGAACAGTTGCGACAATGGGCCGAAGCGGGACAGAAGCCGCCTTCGAAGCGAACCCCTGCGATCACTCCTATCGCAACACCCCGCGGTGATCTGGCGGAGTTCCTTGCCGCGTCCTATCCGACCGAGCGCCTCGTCGATGTCATCTTGCCAGACAGGATTGAGAGCGAACTCGCGCATCTCGTTGTAGAGACACGAATGCGCGAAAAGCTCGAGGCGAAAGGGTTGAAGCCACGGCGGCGCGTTCTCCTCTCCGGTCCTCCCGGAACCGGCAAGACCCTGAGTGCTTCAGCGCTTGCCGGTGAGCTGCAGTACCCTCTCTTTTCGGTCATGCTCCACGGACTGATCACAAAATTCATGGGTGAAACAGCGCAGAAGCTGAAGATGATATTCGATGCCGTCAAGACGACGCGCGGTATCTATCTCTTCGACGAAATCGACGCTTTGGCCGCGGCCCGGGGCGGTGAGAACGATGTCGGTGAGGCCCGGCGGGTTCTGAACTCGTTCCTGCAATTCCTGGATGAGGATACCGGGCCTTCGATCGTCATTGCCACTACAAACCTGCCGGGAATTCTTGACCGCGCTGTGCTGCGCCGCTTTGATCTTGTTTTGCCATATGTCATGCCCGATGGCCCTGCCATTCGGCAGGCGCTCGAACGCCGTTTGATCGGCTTCTCACTCGCTCGCATGGGATGGAAACGGGTTATAGACGTTGCCACAGGCCTCTCAACGGCCGATGTTGTGGCAGCGGCGGAAGATGCCGCTCGACGTGCTGTTCTGAATGATACCGACAAGATTGCGACACAGGATTTGCTTGATGCCCTCGAACGCCGACGGTCGCTCCAAGAACTAGGGACCGATGACAATGGCACGAGACCTTCGGCACTTCCACCTTCGCAATCTCGGACAACCTCGCCCGTTCCAAGCAAAGGGCGGGGGCGGGTCCAAAAGACCAAGTGATGTCCCCAATCGCGCGGCGCACGCCCAAGCATTGCTTCAGGCCATCGACGCGCTGCCAGATATTCCAGCAGCCGAACTTCCCGGCGTCTATCTGGAAGTACGCTCGCGTATCGACGAGCGCCTGAAGAAAGGCAGCCTCGACGCTAGTGGCCTGACTCTCCTTCGCGTCGCCGAGACCCCTGATCCCGGTGGCACCGAAGAGCGCGCGACGGTGTTTGCGACAGCCAAGGGTATTGAAAAGCTGCGCAAGAAGGTCGAGCAGTTTCGGACGGAAGACACACCCGACCGGGAAAAGGATGGTGAATTCATCCCAGGCCGTCCGAAGAACGCGGATCTAGTGCAGAGCGTCGCTGCCATCACGGAAGCGGGATTGCGTGCCCTCTGGCGCAGCCCTTCAGGCAAATTTCCAGCAGCGGATGTTGCGACCGTCTGGGAGGTTTGGCTCGAGCCTCAAATGACCGAAGGTTTCGTCGCGGCCGCACCAAACTATGGCGTTACCGTGGGAGCAGATCGGCTGGAGTTTCCCGAAGATATCGTTGTGATCGTAGAGGCCGATCGCAATCAGCTCGCCCAAGCCGTCCGCCGACTAGGCGGCGTGCGCGCCCTTGCTGCTCCCACCATCACAGCGGATTTCTTCGACGGCTTGCCGGTGGCAGAACAGGAGCAGTGGGTCGACGAACTCGCGGGTCGTACGACCTACACTGACAATCCCGATCCTAGCTACGTCACGCTTTTGGATACCGGTGTCAGTCGCGCGCATCCTCTCATTCAGCCGGCGCTCAGCGTGGATGACCGACATGCCGCCAACCCGGCCTGGGGGCTGGAGGATGTGAAGGGCCATGGCACGCAGATGGGAGGACTGGCGCTCTTTGGAGACCTGACGCCGAAACTGCACCAGGCGAATCCGGTTTCTGTCGTGAACCGTCTGGAATCCGTGAAGCTGCTGCCTGATGCAGGGATGAACCCGCATCATCTCCTCGGCGCGGTTACCAGGCAGGCGATCAATACAGTAGAACAGGTCGGCCCCCGGCGCCGGACCTTCACCATGACCACGACGACGGGTGAGGACACCCCGCATGACGGCGCGCCGACGTCATGGTCGACGGAGGTCGATCAGCTCGCCGCCGGTGTTTCAGGTGAGGTGAAACAACAACGCTTGGTGCTTGTCTCCGCAGGGAATACCGACAACTTCACCTTTGGTGCCGGAAACTACCTGGACCGATGCGATCACGAAGACAACGAAATCGAGTCGCCGGCCCAGGCATGGAATGTTCTGTCTGTTGGGGCCTTTACAGAGAAGACCGTACTGCCAGACGGAGAGCCGGCCCAGGCGCTTGCACCATTCGGCGATCTATCGCCAGCTTCGAGAACTGCATCGTGGTCGTCCCATTGGCCGAACAAGCCGGACGTCGTCCTTGAGGGTGGAAACTGGGCGCTAAGTGCCATGCCACCGCCAATGCGGCATGGATGGTTATCGCTGCTTTCGACTCACCACAATTACCCAGTCCGATCCTTCACATTCACCTTCGATACCAGCGCGGCGACCGCGCTTGCCGCGAAGGATGTAACGGAACTCTGGTCGGACTATCCGACGCTTTGGCCCGAGACAGTGCGTGGTCTCTACGTGTCGTCAGCGCGGTGGACGCAGCAGATGCGTGCGCATCTGCCGGCCCAGCCAAACAAGGGTCACTTCACGCCCCTTTTTCAGCGCTATGGGTATGGTGTGCCGGACATGGCGCGTGCCCGCCGCAGCGCGTCGAACGCGCTGACCCTCATCGTGGAAGATACGATTACGCCGTACGGGATTTCAGAGAAGACCGGCGGTGATGTCCACAATGAAATGAAGCTGTTCGCCCTTCCCTGGCCCGTTGAGGCTTTGCGCGCGCTCGGCAATGCCGATGTGACCTTGCGGGTGGCACTCAGTAGCTTTATCGCTCCGAACCCGTCCGAAGCCTCGCGCGGCGTTCGGTATCGCTATGCGTCCCACAACTTACGTTTCCAACTCAATCGCGCTGGCGAGAACGAAGCCCAATTTCTGGCCCGGATCAGCAAGGCGGCCGAACAGCCCGATGGTCCTGCAAGCGACGAAGATGATCTTTGGGACTTCGGTAGCAATCGGCGCCATGTCGGGTCGCTCCATATAGATCAGCTGACATGCAGGGCTTCAGATCTGGCGCGGCGCAACTTGCTGGCTGTTCACCCAGTCACCGGTTGGTGGAAGTCGAAAAAGCTTCTCGCTGAGAGTTTGCCTTCCGTACGCTACGCACTGATTGTGGAAATCGACGCAGCAGAGTTGGACACCGAGCTCTACGCCGAGGTTCAAGTTGCTGTTGACGCATTGATTGCCGCTCAAGCAGTTGTACAAGTCTGACTTTAATCGAAACTCCGCGCGGCACTTCCGATCTAGCAGTCTCATCTACACCGGAACGCCATATGAAGTGGCAGTTCGATCGCTCTATTGAAGCAAGCACAGCAAAAGGGGAACCGTGAACCCACGGCTCCCCTTGCAGTTCAGATGTTCAAGCCTCGTACCAAGGTCACGCGACCAGCGACAGCCCCGCGCCCGCATCGTGCGACGGCTCACCGCTATCGATGAACGGGATGATCGAGAAGGTCTGACCGCCGCGCTGCTCTTCGTTCTGCACGGCGTTCACGCGCAGATCACCATCGGGCGTGTTGATCAGCAGCGAAAGGTAGTCATTGCCCGTGCGGCTGCTCTTGGCCATCCACGCCGAGCCAACGCGGATCGGCGTGCCCCGGGGCGAGCTGACCTCGATGCGGTAGTCTGGGTGGGTCTCCTCGGACTTGTAGCTGTTCTCGATCAGCATGAACTCCAGATCGAACATCATATTGGCGATGTAGCCGGTGAAGGCGTTGTCAGCGTCCATGGCGGTGAGCTCGCCCGAGATCGAGCCGGATTTCATCAGGCCGTTCGAGACCAGCGGGATGATCTCGAATTCGCCGCTCTGGGCCGCGCGCGCTTCCTTCGTCTGCACGGCATTGACGCGGAACGGGCCCAAACCGACATCGATCTGCATCGAGATGTAGGGATTGCCGCTGGTCGTGCCAGTCTCGTTCCAGGCCGTACCGATGCGCACCTTGCGGCCAGACTTGTTGACCGCCGTCACGTCGTAATCCGGGCTGCGCGCGGACATCTTGGCCCGTGCCTCGAGCTGGATGGCAATGTCAAAGCGCGTTGAATGAATCATGCCGGTGTACTCGGCGGTTGCGGTCTCGACATAGCGGTTCAGGGTTCCTGCGAACATGGGATAGTTCCTTCTTGGATTGGCCGGCGCCTGACGTCCTTGCCAGCGCATCCGGGATTGCTTTCTCGACCCCTTGAGGGACCACAAATCAAAAAGCCTGCTTTCCTTTCTGCCCTGCCCGCGGGTCAGGGCTGGCCTCCGAGTGGGAGTGCCACCGCGCCTCCGGGTGCTGCGCCCCTCCCCCGCCCGTCTGGTCTTGATTGGCTGCCCGGATTTTCCGCGCCGTCCTCCGATCGCGCGATGAAGAACTCCGCCTCTTCCCCGTTCAACCTTTGCCCGCCCTGGTCGGTCAGACCGATGGAGCTGCCGTTCGGCAGATAGGTGATGAGGTACTGACCGAGCCTGTCCCTGTGGACAACGTAGCCGGTATTGGCCCAGTGCACGGTCTGACCGGCATCGACGGCCGCCTTGATGTCTTCGAGTGTCATGCGATCCTCCTCAAGAAGAATGGTGGGGACCCGTTGGGCCGCACGGCCTTGCGCATCAGCGTGACGATATCCTCGTCATACATCTGCATGGGCCGCGCCGAGATGAGCGCCGCGCGACCGGAGGCGCGATTGACCATCGGCAGCTTGTCGGGATTGCGCGAGAGGGCGTCATCTGCCGACAGCACGTGGACCGGGTCCGTCACCTCAAGTCCGATGATCCGCGTGACCGCGCCGGATTTCGGGCAGGTCCAGAGATCCTCGGTGGAGACCTGTTCGATTTTTTCACCACGCAGGGTTTCCACGCCGAGATCCAGCGTGCCAGCCGCGCGCGCCCGTTCGGTCTGATCGGATATTCTCGCCATGAACTCCGCAAAAAGCGCGTTCTGCATGTGGATGGGGAGGGCAAGCACCCGGTTGAGAAACCGCTGGATCGGTGGAAGCTCCTCAAGGAGCACCCCGTCCTTGTCGATCAGCCGCAGGGCCGTCCAGTCGGTGAAGCTCTCGTAGCTCATCGCCTCAGCGCGCCCGGCGGCAAGATCGGCGAAATACCCACGCAGCGCCGCCCGCGCGATCGGGCTTTCGAGATTGTCCTCCTCCCGGAACATGCCTTGCGAGCCGGTCTCGCGCTGACCCTTGGTCAGGGCCCCAAGCTGATCGAGGCGTTTCGCGATCGTCGAGGTGAAGCGCTTCTCGCCATGCACATCCGAGGTGCAGACCCGGAAAAAGGGCGCGCTGACCTGCGCCGAGCGATGCGTGCGCCCCAGCCCCTGGATGGCCGCGTCCGCGCGCCAGCCGGGCTCCAGTAGATAGTGCCGCCGCCGTTTCTGGTTCTTCGCCGTTTGCGCCGCATGATAGGACCGGCCCGTGCCACCTGCATCGGAAAAGATCAGTATATCTTTCTCGCCGTCCATGAAGGCTTGGGTCTCGGAGGAATTGCTGCTGGCACTGCGTTTCTCGATGAAGAGATGACCATCCGCGGCCTTGAGGGGCCGGATGGACCGCCCCGTGACTTCCGCCACGGCCTCGTCGCCAAAGGCCCAGAGGATCTGATCGAGCGCCGAAGGGATCGGGGCGAGCGTCATCAACTCCATCATGGCCGCGTCACGTAAAGCGAGCGCTTCGCGCGAGACGACCAGCGCGCCGGCCTCGTCTCGCAAGGGTTCCGCGACCATGTTGCCGTCGATCTCCACGAGCTTTTGCGCGTGGATCGGGAATGCCTGTTCGAGGTAGCCCAGAACATAGTCGCGCGGCGCCAAGGCACCCTCGACGAGCTCGTCGTCGGAATCCACCGTCTCAAGCCGGCGTTTCAGCAGGCTCTCGCCCGTCGAGACCACCTGGATGACGCAGGCGTTGCCCGCCGCGAGGTCATCCTCGATGGCACGGATGATGGTCGGGGCTTTCATGCCCATCAGGAGATGGTTGAAGAAGCGCTGCTTGGTGCTTTCAAACCGGGACTTGGCCGAGGCGCGTGCGGCCGAGGCATTGGTCTCGCCAGAGGCATCGTTGACACCGGTCGCGGTCAGCGCTGCTTCGAGGTTATGGCGGATGGTGCGGAAGGCACCCGCATAGGCGTCGTAGATCTCGATCTGGGCAGGAGTCAGCGCATGTTCGAGCACGTCATATTCCACCCCATCGAAGCTGAGGGCGCGGGCCGTGTAGAGGCCGAGCGTCTTGAGATCACGCGCGACCACTTCCATGGCGGCAACGCCGCCGGCTTCCATCGCCGACACGAAACTCTCACGGCTCGGGAAGGGGTATTCGGGTCCCTGCCCCCAGAGCCCCAGCCGCGCGGCATAGGCGAGGTTGTGCACGCTCGTGGCGCCCGTTGCCGAGATGTAGAAGACCCGGGCGCGAGGCGCGGCCAGTTGCACCCGCAGGCCGGCAAGGCCCTGCTGCGAGGGTTTGACCCCCCTGCCCTGCTCGGACCCTGCCGCGTTCTGCATGGCATGGGCCTCATCAAAAGCGAGGACGCCGTCGAAATCTTCGCCCATCCAGTCGAGGATCTGGCTCAGCCGCGTGGTGCCGCATTTTCCCGCGGACCGCAGCGTGGCGTAGGTGACAAAAAGGATACCATCGCCCATCGGGATGGGCTGATCCGGTTTCCATTTTGAGAGCGGCTGGATGTCGGCGGGCGAGCCGCCAAGATCGGTCCAGTCGCGGATCGCGTCCTCGATGAGCGTGGCGGATTTGGAGACCCAGATCGCCTTTCTGCGTCCAGCGAGCCAGTTCACCAGGATGAGCCCGGCGCATTCGCGCCCCTTGCCGCAGCCCGTGCCGTCACCGAGGAAGTAGCCAAGGCGATAAGCATTGGCGTCCGGGTCATCATCGGCACGGGTGAGTTTGGTCTGGTCGTCGTCGATGGTGAACCGCCCCGGCAGGTCACGCCCATGGGCATCATGGGCCATGATGATGGTCTCGAGCTGAGCCTCGGAGAGATGCCCATCCTCGATCAGCCTGGCAGGCAGGCGCAATTCCGCACTGGCCGCGCCAGAAGGCACGGGCGGCGCCACGGAAGCCATGGCGATGCTTTCGACCAAGGGCGTGGGATGTTCCTGCGCACCAGCGATCTCGATCCGCTGAGGGCGATAGCGCTCATAGATATCCGAGACGGGCGTGTTGTCGCGCGCGGCCTCAAGGCTTGTGAAAGTGAGCGGTATGGCGGCGTTGGTCTGAACGTTGGACGCCACAACTCTAGCAACTGGTCGCTTGCGCGTGACAGGCACTGGACCGACCGATCGCGCATGAGGGTTTTTCGCCGCCTGTTGTACGGGGCGCGCCTCGGGCCGGGTTGCGGCCACGGCGTCGGCAAAAGGAAGGGCTTCATCCAAGTCCCTGACGCTGGCGCGGATCATCTCTCCGTCCTCCTGCACCTTGTCGAAGACCATCAGCTGGGTTTCCACAGAGGTGCCGAGCTTGCGGTAAACCTGTCCCGGCATCGTGAGGGCCAAGCGCGGCGTCAGGAGACCGCAAGCGCGGGACCAATGCGCGGCATCGCGTTCGGGCGTGAATCCCGGCGGCATGATCGCCACCAGCCGCCCGCCATGCGCGAGACGCTTTGCAGCCGCAATGAGATGTTTGGCGGCGATGTGCTTGTCGCGGGAGCGATCGACCGAGGAGGCGAACGGCGGGTTCATCACCACGATGTCGGGTAGAACCGGCTTCTGCAGCAGATCGTCGATATGCTCGCCGTCATGGCCCGTCGCCTCGCCGCCGAAGACCGCGCGCAATAGGCTATGGCGAAAGGAGTCGATTTCATTGAGAGAAAGCGTGGCACCGGCCCGGGCAGCAAAACCGGCCAAAGCACCGGTGCCAGCCGAGGGCTCCAGCACGGTCTCGCCCTTGCGAATGGCTGCCGCCCGCACGGCCAAGGCGGCAAATGGCAGTGGCGTGGAAAACTGCTGCAACCGGATCTGCTGCTCGGAGCGGCGGGTTTCCGTCAGCAGCCGTGAGGCAAGCAGTTTTGCGGCGAAGTAATCATCCTCACTGTTGTCGCCACGTAGCAGCGCCTGCACAGCCGCCGCCTGCATCAGGTCATAGGCCTTCCGCCAGTCCCAGGCGCCCCCGGCATCACTGCCAAGAAAGGTCTCTCGCATGATGCGTGCGAGCGCTGAGCTGCGCAGGGGTTGGTGGTCGATCTCCGTGCCGATCTGCTCGAGGGCAGAGACGAAGTTAGCTTTGGATTCAATAGGATCGGGGAGCGTTGAGCAGGGCTTGGACATGGGGAATTCCTTTGGATCAGGGTCTGAGTTCCAAAGGAGAAAAAGCCCGCTCTACACTTTGAAGGCGTAGAGCGGGCAATTTCTTAGCGGGGGGCCTGCACCCCCATCATGGCCACTGCTGCGCAGCATGAAGAACGCGTAAAATGGTCACCATCTCAAGGCTTTCAGCATAAACCACGATGTAGTTCGGCCGAATAACCATCTCCCTAGTCCCGTCCACACGGCCCGCGCGGTACATCTGAGGGCGTTCTGGAAGGAGGGACGTCTTGTGTTCAATCTCGTCTTTGAGAACTTGGGCGGCATCCGGGTTGTCGTCAGAGATGTAGTCAATGATTGCCAGCAAGTCGGCGATGGCCGTCGCTTTCCATTCAAGATTTGGCAAGGCGCTTCCCGTCAATCAATGCCTGAGCGTCTTGCATCGCCTTGGCATGGGGCGTTGTGGGCCTTGGATCGTCTAGCGCTTCCTGTACCTTCGCCCGGAACCAGGCGTCATAGGCATCCGGATCAGCGGTCAATCCGGCAGGCAAGCCGCCTTCTGCGGCCACGCGGGTCAGAAGAATACGCACCGCGTCGGAGAGCGTCAGACCGACGCCCGCAAGTGCGTCCGAAGCCTGTGCTTTCAGCTGATCGTCAACACGGACATGAAGCATGGATGTTTGGGCAGGCATGGATGGTCCTCCAGTTGATGGGAGCGATGTATCTCATTTGAGATACGATTTCAAGGCGGCAGTATGTGTGCACGTGGTCCCGTGGTGTTGTCTCCGCGGGAAACTCAGCCACCCTGCCCCGCGAGATACTCCGCCAGCACCGGGCTGGCAGCACCTTTCGCGGAGCTGAGCAGCTCAGAACCCGCAAGCGTAGCCTTCGAGAGGCGTACGAGCCCGCCGGTTTCCTCGATCCGGTAGCAGCGGCGTTTTTGCCGCCCCCGCTTGTAGTGGGTCGCGGTGACGATCTGGCATGTACTGCCATCGGTGAGCGTCACAGGGGTGGCGAGCCTGATCTTGTCGCCTTCCTCGTAGTTCGGGATCGAAGCCCATTCCCGGCAGCGCTGGCGCCAGTCCCGGGCGTAGCTGTCCGGGTCTTTCAGGTCGGAGAGAAGTTCGATCAGCGCAAGGGGCGCGCGCGACGCGTTCGGGCCAGCGCTTTCCTCCATATCCTTGTAGCCCCAACACCCATCGTCGTAGGCGGTGAGGAAGACGGCGGCGAAAGTGATCGAGCCGTCAGGATCGGTGACATAGGTCGCGTCCTCGACAGGGGTGCCATCACGATTGGTAACCCTAGCCGCCGCATACCAGGTTGAGCCGACCTTGCAGGCTTTCACCAGTTCGGTTTTGCGCGTGTCGCCCTCAAAGGTGCAAAGCCGGGTGATCTCTGCTTTCTCATCCGCGTAGGATTTGACGCGGCCGTCGGTGTAGAAGAGCCAACCCATTACGCCGCCCTCCGGTCATCGATTTCCATCAGCGTATCGAGCGGCACGCGGTAGGGCTGCATGGCGTCGAAATCCTCGCAATTGCCGCAGTTCTGCACGATCGCGAAGGTGTCGCAGGCATCCTTGAGGATGACCCGGAAGGTACCGCCAAGACCTGAAGGCACCTCGTAGGTCCCGCCGATCAGATAGTCCGAGGCCCGGCGCACGAAGACGCGGATGCTGTGGCCATCGGTGGCGAGCCGGATCGCCCTCTGCCCCCGATCAATGAGCGCCTGCACATCGTCAAGGATGTCCGTGTAGAACTGGCCGGTCAGATCGCGAAACGCCATGCGGCGCTGCGCCATCCAGTCGGCATCCCGAAACGGGTTCATGCCTTGGGCGAAGGCGACGGACGGATCGGCCTGCTCGGTCGTGACGATGCGGGTGGTTGTGCCGTCGATGCCGTTCGAGCGCAGATGCACGCCATTGCCGACGATGAGGATCAGGGCCGGCCTGTCCACGGGCCCGTTCCAGTTGGGCAGGAAGGTTTTGCAGGCGCGCGCATGGGCGATCTGCGCCGCAACAGCGGAGGCAGAGAACTTGAGAATAGCCATGGGGATGTCTTTCGGTTGGGTATGAGAAGATCGACCCGCGCAGGCGTCATGGCTCGCGCGGGTCGCGTGAGGACTCAGGCCGCTTGCGCGATCTCGCTGTCAGGCTCGGGAGATTGCGAGGCATGCTCCGCCTCATCACAGGCGACGTCGGCGGTCTGCATCATGGGCGGGCACCAGGCGGCCACAGCAGCGCGCTGCGCGTCCGTGAGCGTCGCGAAAGGCTCGGCGAAGAGCTTGTCGCAGAAGGCGACGATCTCTTTCTTGCTCGACGAGGCCAGCGTCACCGCCTCCTGGGCCAGACCCAGATCTTCGCCGAGGATCTTCAGGAGCCAGGCCTTCTTGAAGCGGTTGAAGAGCGCCGCATTTGGCGTCCAGTGGGCGCGGATGTCGGGCATGATCTCGATCTCGAAGTCATGCATCAGGCTGTCGCGCTGGCGGTCCCGTGCGAAGCAGGACTGCGTCGTGCTGGCGGTCGCATAGGCCACGAGCTTGGCCTTCTCGCCGGCCTCCAGCGCGCGAAACGCCGCGAACTGATCGGCGGGCGAACGGTTGTCATCGAGCCAGGAGAGGTCCAGCGCATCATGCGCCGCCGCCACCTGCTCAAGCGAGGTCTCGTCGATCTCGTCCATTTTGGCATGGCTGCGGTATTCCTTGCGGGCATCGATCTTGATCGCCTGCGTGACGCTCATGCCGCTGGCCAGAACATCACTGACCAGCTTGAAGAGCGTCAGATCGAGCGTGGCCTCGGGATTCAGCGCCATCGCGGCGCCGAGGGCCATGGCCCGCTCCGTCTTGAGGTCCTCTGCCAACGAGGCCGGGTAGCTGATTTCACCAGCGTCGGGGGCCTCCTCTCCGGTGGTGTTGGTCGACGAACCGCGCGCGCCCTCCTCTTTCACGGTGTCCTCGGGGCGCACGAGGCCGATATGGAGCGTAATCTTTCCACCCTGCCACGACGCGATCACCCCGGACCGCGCGAGGTCCTCGGCGCTATAGGCCTCCTGCAGATCGCGCGCTTCGTCTTCCAGAGCGTCCACGCGCTCGTAAAGGGCATTGTAGGCATCGTCTTCGAGCCCCTCATCCTCCATCTCGAGCTGCAGTTTCTCAAGCTCGGCGGTGATCTCATCGATGCGCTTCTGGCTCGCCTCATCCGGCTCGATCGGGCTGGGATAGACTCGGCCATAGTCGGCCATGGTCGCGTAATCGTAGCCGACCACCGAATCGGCCCAAGCAAAGCCCAGCTTTATGCGGGCCTCCTCGGCGGCGGCCGCGAGCTTCTCGAGCAGGATGGTTTCGACCAGCGCAGCGTCTTCCAGCACCGAATGCTCTTCCAGGAGATCGGCCGCGATCGCTCCGCCGCGGGCCTCGTATTCCTCGCGCACGAAGGTACCGATGTCGTCGCTGACCTGCACCCCGCGCGATTTGAGCGCCTGACGGACGGTGTAGGCCTGCAAGTAGCTGTCTTCCTTGGTGAGCGCCTCGAAGACCTCGCGCTGCACTTCCTGGCTCGGATGCTCAGCAAAGGCCTTCATCGTGTCGAGTGTGATTGTCTTCGCGCGAGCCGCCGCGCGAATGTCGGGATGAATGAGACCGTAGCGCAGGCGGCCTTTCACGGCAGCGACTGTGGTGCCGAAGGTCCTGGCGATGGTCTCGGGGGTCTGGCCATCGACCTCCATCATCCGCGCGAAGGCCTCGAACTCGTCAATCGCGTTCATCGGGGCTTGCGTGATGTTCTCGGCGAGCGACAAGGCCGTGGTGACGTCGCAGTCGTCCCGGACGAGACGGCAGTCCACCTTGGTTTTCGCCGTGAACCCCTTGACGGCCTTGTCCGCGACCAGCTCTTTCAGCGCGGCATGGCGCCGGCCACCGGCAAGCACGGCATATTTGCCGTCGAGCTTCTGGACAAGGAGCGGCTGGAGCAGGCCCAGTACGGCGATGCTGGCCTTCAGATGGGCGATGTTCTCGGGGTCGTAGGTTTCCGGGGAGTTGCTACGCACATTGGCTGGATGGGCAGTCAGATCGCCGGTGGCGACGGAGACGGGTTTGAAGCTTGCGGTCATGGGATGTCCTTTTCGATGGGTATGGTGAGATCCGCGCGTTCACGCACGTGACCAATCCCCGGCTTCGGGGATCAAAAGGACAAAAGGCCCACTCTCCCTTTGAGGGGTCGGTGGGCCTTCATTGCCTGAGATGTCGGGGAGGAGTCCCCTGCCCTTCTACCAGTCGCGCGCCAGCATGATGGTCAGCACGCGCGTGGTGGTCGTGGGGTTGTCCGGGGTCTCGGCTCCGTAGCGAAAGTCGGAATCCGCTTCATACAGATCGATTTTCCAGAACACGGTCTCGCCGCGGACCGTGACCGACCCGAAATCATGCCATCCCTCCGGGTCGTTCTCGGGCTCGAACACATCAAACTCCCCGGTCGCCTTCACCGCCTCGGCCATGAAGCCGTCACCAGCCTCCATGAGCGAACGGGTAACATGCATCCGGCCTTGGATGGGCTGCGCGGGCGGCACTCCAAGGCACGCGAGTTTGCGGAACGCGTCGTTCTGCGCCGCGATTACGGTCGGATCCGGACGGTCTGACTGGGGTTGAACGGTCATGGATATGGGTCTTTCCTTTGAGAAGTTGAAACACCCTTCCCAAAGCCTGCTTTTTCTTTTCCGCGGGGCGGAGGAACCGAAGCAGAAGGTGCCCTACCCGAACAGCCCCTTGGGTCTGTAATTCGGGTTGGGGATGGTTTCGATCCAGCCGCCCTGGTCCTTGATGCTCTCAAGTGCCGCCGAGAGCGGATAAGCGCCCTCAGACGCGCTCCACCAATAGGCACCGCGTTTGAAGGTGATGATCTTGCGGCCGCCGTCTTCGAAGCAGGCCACCCGCAGCGTCTTGGGTTCCTTGCGTGACATGCGAGTCTCCGTTCTCCGTGTGGTCAGGCGGCCTCGGCACTGCGCCCTGCCCTGCCCGTCTCCGATCTGGCGATCAGATAGTCGCAGGCGCGCTGCGCATCCGCGGCGTGCTTGAAGATCGCACCCTTGTCCGACCGAAGGACCCGTAACCAGTTGTAGAGATAGGCGGCATTCATCTCGAGCGTATGGGCCGTGAAGCCGAGCGTCTGCCCCAGGAAAACCGAGGTCAATTCCGCGACGATCTCCTCGCGCGCATAGGAGGTGTTGCCGAACTTCGAGAACCCGAAATCACGGTTCAGTCGATGGGGGGCTTTCGTGGCATGGGCCAGCTCATGCGCCCAGACCCCGTAGAAGTTCCGCGGGTTTTCGAACCGCGCGATCGACGGCATGAAGACTTTGTCCACGGGCGGCAAATAGTAGGCTTCTGTTCCCGTGAAAACGGTCGTGATGTCGATAGCATCGAAAAACGCCTGCATGTGCGGGATGGGCTCGGACGGCGGATGCTCGGGCACGGGCTCCGGGTCGGGGAAGAAGCTGTCGGGCAAGCCATCGATCTGGCAGGCGTTGAACACGCGGTAGGATTTCTGGAAGCGGAATACGCGGGCCTCCTCGGAGCGATCATCCCTCTCCCCGTGGTCATCCTCGCCGCCGGCGTCCCTCCGGCTTTGACCGTAGTAAACGACGACAGAGGACTTCTCGCCCTTGCGGACCTTCGCATCCAACGCATTGGCTTGCGGCAGCGTCATCCAGAAGGGCGAGCTGTGCCCCGCCATCACGGTGCGCATGGTTAGCAGGAAGTTGTTGACCCCCTGGTAGGGCTCACCGCCCACGCGCAGGGGGCGCGAGCTGCCGCCTGCGGTCCAGGGCTTGCGCCACGGCAGGACACCGCGCTCGATGATGCGGATGATTTCGTTCGTGATGACCTCGGAGGCATCGAATTTGGGCGTGCGGGATCGGGCCATGGCTGGCGTCCTTTCGTGTGTTGGTGAGAGAATTTAGGGGTCAGGTTGACTGGCGGGGGCGCGGATCGTTGACGATCCTCGCGCCGAGCCGCTCGACCATGTCGATGTAGGTGGTCAGCGAGACAGACTGGCCGGCACCTGAATGGTCAGCGTCAACCGATCTGCCTCGTGTCACACGGGGCAGGTTCGCGAAGCCGATGCCATCGGTGACGGGTCGGATATCGATGAACGGCGTCCCTCGCGCGACCGCAAGAGAGGCCACGGGAAAGCGCTCGATTGGCGCGTGGGTGGATACGGTGGCGCAGCCGAGATGGAGGAACGTTCCACCCGCCCCGCAGATCACATGGGCATTCGGCAGCGTCGCCGCCTGCCTGAGATAGCCGAGATCACGCAGGACGGTCTGGCGTTCGAGCCGCTGTGCCAGCGCCGTCTGGCCAGTTCGGCGCAGCTCTCTATGTCGCCACCAGGAGGCCGCGGTTGCGCGGAGCACGCGCAAGACACCTGTTTGCATGGAAATGCCCTTCATCCGGAACGGCAGACCGGAACCCGGCCCGGACCCATCTGAGGGACCCCAAAGGCCCTCATCCGTCAGTCACAAAACCCGAAGAACACTTTCACTTTTCGTGGACCAAACCCATGAAACACCCAACCGCCACCGAACTGTACTGGTACGACGGGATCAGAACTTCCACAGGGCCCATCGGCTAGACCTGTGGCGGCTCCTTCTTCACGAGATAGCCCAAACCGCTCAATCGGCCCGCAACTGCCAACTTCTTCATAAAGCGTGCTGATGCTTTGGCTTCCCGCCGATGTAGCGGATCGGCACCCTGGAAAGGGAAACCATGTCGATGATGGCTGTTATGGGCATAATTTCCCATCGCGAACACTAAAACACAATAACCCATTGTTATTAAATCGCTTTCATCCACCGGATGGATCAGATCATTCCGCAACCAACATCAAAGCACTCTTTTGAAGAGTTCGGGTGTCATGAAATCAAGAGATTAAGTTGCACCCGCTGTTCTGCGATGTCCTCGCCGTCCACTACGACCAAATCAGTGGAACGCGGGACCGCTGGCAACCAGCTGCTGCGCTTGAGGAACCGATTGCCTCGCTGGCCATGTCGCCATTATCGAAGTGACTGAGAAGTTACCGGCTCCCCGCGTGCGGGAATTCGAGGATCGAGCCCTTGGTCAAACGGTTTTGGCAACCATCGATCGTCTGTTCCTTGTGCGCTGCGGCCCGTAGCCACGATATCATGCAACAGACATCCACAACCTACCTCTCAGGCATTAGCACCGATGAAGGCCAAGGGAATATCCGAGGCCAGGACCCAAATCGCCGTCAGCAGGCGCCGGATAGCGTAGAACCAATTGTTCAGGGTATTCATCTTCAGATCTCAGACATCGAAAAGGGCAGGGGCCGCGGAGGCGCGCAACTGCTAGGTTGGCTACAGCGCAACGCTCTGTATGTTCTTCACTAGCCGCCTTTGCGCTACTAGCAGCGATGGTCACCAGCTGAGGTTTTACCATGATGATCGGGATGCCCTCGTCATCAGATCTTCGCCGCGACGAAGGCGAAAGCCACTTTCACGATCTCAAATACCGCCACACCTCAACCCCCTAACTTTTCTCTCTCGAACACCGTTTGTGTGCCGAGAGCCTGCTTAACAGCTGTTAAGTTATGCCATGCCCGCCGCACGAGATCGGAGTTTAACAGCTGTTAAGCCGCGTTCCGCCGGCCAATCAATGCCATGACCATTGGGCCACAGGAAAACTCGCCTGCCGCAGCTTTGGCAGTCAGAGCTCGCAAGTATCCACCAGGCGATCTTATGTCGGCGAAGCGTTCCAGCATGGCAGCAACGACGATCGACGCTTGCTCCGGACCCATGAACCGCTGTGCTTCTTCCCATGCAGACGCACTGATGCCCATGGCTGGCCGCACATGGCACGCCGCATCGAAGAGCTGATGCCAATGCCGGATCTCACCTTGGTAGAAGGTCTTGAGCGAGGGACATGCCGCGATCACTAGGTGCAGCGGGATCTTTGGCAGGTGTCTTGCGTCCTGTTCATCAACGTCAGCCACCGGCTCATTCGTGTCCACATCTGGCACACCCGCCGCCGCCCCGCTTTTTTCTAAAGCAGGTTCAAGATCTTTAGATTCTTTATTTGAATTATGATGGTGACGCTCAGATTGGGCATCATTGGTGTTCATTTCTTCTGTTTCAGGGCCATCAATGATGTTGCGTGCCTGGTCAAGGAGAGCTTCAAGGTCGGCTCGATAGGCCGCGAGGTCCTCAACTGAAAGCTTGCGGCGAAGCGCGCGGGCTGTGAGGGTAGCCCTGTCGCGAAGCTGATCCCAGAAGCCTAGGCCTGGCTGCATCTCGTCTCCGAACTCGGCGAGGGCCGCGAGATCGCGGCGCATGAGGCTTACGACCTCTCTCAGGCGCCTGACGCGCTCCTCAGCCTCACGTACGGCCTCTGCGGCCCGTGCTATCTCCTCGGACTGACAGTAGAGCGGGGAAAGATCGAAGCCAAAGGCAACGCGGTCTTCGCCGTGCTTACGGACGTAGCGCTTCCCATTGGGGCTATCGCGCCGCTGGAGCAAGCCAGCCTCGACAAGACGCGCGAGGTGACGACGCATCGTGGAGCAGGGCATACCATTCAGGCGCTCACAGATCGCCTTGTTCGAGGGGAAGACGACCATCTCGGCGTTCCCGCCAAGCGCATCGTCCGGAAAGAAGCTGAGGAGCCCCTGCAAAACCGTCAGATCACGTTCCGAGACCCCAAAGGCCGCTTGCGCCTTGGAGAGCTCGCGCAGGAGTTCCCACTTGTTAACGGGTCTGGCTGGAACAGATGCCTCGGGTCGCTCAATGACGCGCAAATGGGCGTGAGAAATTGGCCGCATAAACGGCGAGATTGGTGTGTACTCCATGAAAATGTCCACGAAGACAAAAATTCTAGGGCCCGCGAATCGCTTTGCGCTTGCGGGGTAGGGGCCAGAACGCTACATTCAGAAGTGCGAAAACTGAGATTTTGTAGCGGGCTGATCCCGGTGCGAAACCTTACAAAGGTCTCGTGAAGCTAGCTTCTCGGGGCCTTTTTCTTTTTGCCTGTATCGTGCCTCCTTCTTGTTGGTTGCTCTTCCTCAGTCTCCTGAACGCTTCCAGCGCTCATGAAGCTCGGTAATCAGCTTTGGGGCGTTGCCCTCCAACCAGCTGATAAAATCAGGTTCATCCGTAGTTAGATCAAGTTTGAGCTGCTTGCCTTGGCGGCTGGTCTTGACCGTCGCAGCTCCAACACCGGGGATCGCCAAAGCAGGCACACCCTTTCTAGACGGGCTTGCTTTCTTTTCTGCGCTCTTCGCAGCTGCCAGAACTGCGAGAAACGCACGCTCAGAAACCTCATCGACCGAGCCGGAACTTCCGGACTTGGCTGCATGAGCTATGGCTAGCAGTTGGTCCCGATTACCATCGTAGGCACCCAAAGCCTTTTTGAGCTCTTCCCATCTCGGGCGACCAATCCCAGGAGCTGCACCAATTGCCTGGATGAGATCCTCGCCGACCGTCCGAACGACACTCAAGAGCTGTGAAACCCCAGCTTCGTGGAGGTTAAGGACTTCGGCGACACCACGATTGGTGCGCTCAGCCCCTTCCAAATGGTCGCCGTCTAGAAGCGCCGTCGCTACTAGCGCACGTTCAATAAAGCTCAGATCACGACGCTCTTGGTTCTCGAGAAGCTGATCTCGAAGCGCTTGATCACCTTCAACCTCTGTGACGATGGCTCGAACTTTGATACCGAGTTCGCGACATGCTTCCAAGCGTCTGCGGCCATAGATCAGGTTGTAGCGATCGCCTTCCAGTGGGCGGACCAAGACAGGCACACGCTGACCGTTCTTGGAAATAGAGTTCTTCAGGCCCTCAACTTCAATCTGAAGCCTGTCATCCAACCGTCCTTCGGTAACAATCTGCGCCGGATCGATCTCAAAAACACCGCCACGCAGTCGGCGCCCTTCAAGAGCGTCAGGAGCGTTGCGAAGGGTCTGCAGCGGCAGGCCAAGTTTAGGCTTTCTTGCCATTCCGCCCCCATGTGTTCTGGATGATTTCAGCGATCTCATCGTTCACTGCGTTCATAGACTCGATCGCACGATCAAACGTCTGACGCGTGAAGTCCTTCTTGTCAGCTTCGTATAGCGTTTGCTTGGTCAAGCCGGCATCAGAAATTGCGGTCGACTCAACCATGTGATTGGTCAGGACCGACCTCCCAAAGAGCCCGCGAATGAAGGCGATGACTTCGGTCTGTGGTGCGTCGCCGACTTTGTATCGCGTTGGCAAGAAGCGAAGCCAATCGAAGCGCAGATTTGCGCCTGCATCCCTGATTACTCCAAGGAGATCCGCAGTCATTCGCAGGAATTGGGACATCGACATAAGGTCAAGCATCTGCGGGTGAACCGTCACGAGCACACCAGAGGACGCGGAAAGTGCTGACATCGTCAAGAAACCAAGTTGCGGCGGACAGTCGATCACAACAACGTCGTAGTTCGCTTCAACACTATCGAGTGCGTCATGAACTCTCGCGAAGAACGCCTTCGCTCCGCCTCGCTGGATCGCAGCAGGCGTCTCGTGCTCGAACTCCATGAGTTCAAGGTTGCCCGGGATAAGATCAAGGCCGCGGATGTAGGTCTTGCGGATCACTTCGGCGATCGGAACCGGATCGTCATAGCGAACGGCATCATAGAGGGTTCCGCCCTCCATGAGGTCGAGTTCTGGCTGGATTCCGTGAAGAGCCGAAAGAGATGCTTGGGGGTCGAGATCGATCGCAAGAACCCTGTACCCCTTGAGCGCCAAGCGCTGAGCGAGGTGAGCAGACGTCGTCGTTTTGCCGGACCCGCCCTTGAAGTTCACCACTGAAATGACTTGAAGCTCGTCACCGTCGCGACGTCCAGGCACGTAAGTTCCAGACTTTTTTGCGTTTCCTTCAAGCGTCTGCCGGATTTCCCAGATATCGTCGAGCGTATAGCGGCGATGACTTCCAGCCGTCGTCTCGACCTCAACGATCTTTCCTTCTCGATGAAGCTTCCGAAGATAGGTATGGTCGACGCCAAGGAGCTCAGCAGCTTCGCCGCTGGTCAGAGTGCGCATCACCTTCTTTGCATCTGGTGGGAAGTGTGCAGCGCGCTGAGCATGCAGGTTCGACGCGAGAAGTTCCGCGTAGTGCCCGATGGCGATATCTAGATCCTGTTCTGCTTCGCTCATGTTTGCCCCGATCCGTGGGCGCGTTTTTTATGTGACCGCGCGTTATTTTTCGAGACTATTGCCCGAGCAGCCAGATTCGTGCAAGCACTTTCTAGATTTAGTGGCAATCCGTTAGGCCAACACAAGTGTCGTGTTCAGAGGAGCCCCAACTTTTCCGCACGCTCAAGCAGCATTTTGACCGAAGACGGCTGCCAGCCAGTGCGGCCTCGAGGGGTGCGCTCACGCATGGCTTCCAACCGGTCGCAGATCGCTTGTAGCGTGATATCCGGGTCCGACCCTTTGATGGCCGCCACGATGGCCGGCAGGCGGTCATCGGTTTCGCGGCGTCCGGCGCGGCCAAGCACCTCGGCAGGAAGGAACCCGTCGCGCACATATGCCTTCACAGCGCGGAGCAGTCGGCTTTGTGTCCAATGGCGATCTGGGGGCAGGGGGCCATTGATGATCCGCAGCAGGTCTTCCCAGGCCATATCGGGGCGCAAGCGGCGCACATGGGGCACCCAATCCTGCGCGGTCTCGTTGAGGCGCTCCATATAGCCGTCCTGTCGCGCCAGCCGCACCTTGCGCAGTGCGGCGGGGTCTTTGGCGCGCAGTCCAGGATTGCCACCAACGCGCCCTTTGGCCCGCGCAGAAGCAAGCCCGGCCTTGGTGCGTTCGCGGATCAGAGCGCGTTCGAACTCGGCCGCGGCGCCCAGAACCTGCAGCGTGAACTTGCCCTGTGGTGAGGATGTGTCGATCGGGTCTTGGAGCGAGCGGAAGAAAGCCCCCTTGGCCTCCAGACGCTCAATCACCTCAAGAAGGTGCGACAGCGACCGCGCGAGCCGATCGATTCGCACGACGACCAACGTGTCGCCGCTCTGGACACGTTCGAGCACCCGCGCGAGCACCGGCCGCGCACGATTGCCACCTGAGGCGTGTTCTTCGAATATCTCGACGCAACCCGCAGCTTGCATGGCCTCAGACTGGGGCAGGGGGGTCTGATCCTCTGTGGAAACGCGGGCATAGCCTATCAGGGGCATGAAATCGGGCCGTTTGCAATTTTAGGTATCGCTATTAAACGACCGTTTGTAAACAGATGCAAGGGCGCTCTCTGTGGTGCTGCTCATCAAAAACCCCTTGGTTTTCATATGCGGAGCGCGATCAGAGAGATCTCGCAGACCACCGCGCGCGCGTGCTATATAAGGTGTGCAGGTGCACCCTGACAAAACACTTGGGTAAAATGCAAAAGTTCCGTATTTTGCGCATATGAAGCCTCAAGTATCTACGCAGTTTGATAGTTTTGACGATCCTCTAGTGGATGCGGAGGGGCTTGAAGAGACGTCTGCGGACGACCTGTGGTTCCTGCCCGGTCCAATGGATGGGGAGCCAGATTATCTGCCGCCTGGACCGAGGGCAGAGCTGCCTGAAACTGCAGTCCTCGACGATTGGCGGAAGGCAGAGGCAGGCAACGCCGCCCATCTCGCCCGTGTGGCTGGCCGGATTGGCGCGCTGGATGATCGTCTGCACCGTGGCCCGGACGGCTGGCGGCATAGGCTCGCGCTGATGGAGGCGGCAGACCTCAGCTGGTTTGTGGGCGATCGAATTGGCCCGGATCGGCTGGCGCTCTGGACATCCATGCGCTTGTCCGGGGCGCAGGAAGACACCGCAGCGCTCGCGCGTGTCGGATGGGCGGTGCGGCGTCTTGCCGGCGGTCCCGGACCCGAGGTGGACCTATCCGCTTTCCTCGATCGCCGTGACCCTGAAAACATGGCGGATGGAGCCGATCCCTTCGCGGATCGCGCCTGCGGTTGGCTTGACCTGATGGCGCAAGCCGCCAATCTGCACCCGATCACGCGCGCTTGCCTGGGCTTCCACCTCTGGAGTCTCGCCGGCCTCGGACAGCATGGCGACAGGATGGAAGCGGCGGTCACCGCTGCGCGGATCGCATCGAGTGAAGGGAAAGGGGCAGTCTTTGCGCCTCTGGCAATGGGCGGGGCAGGGGGGCTACGAGCCGGTGGTCCGCCGGTCGACCGTCTCGCGCGTTGGCTCGACGGCATCGAGACGGCATGCCTGACAGCGATGCGGCACCTTGACGATATCGAAGCTTGGGCTGCGCGGGCGGAGGCCGAGATGACGCCGCTTTCAGGCAAGACACTCCCTTCCTTGCGCGCTGTGCTGATCGAATGGCCGCTCGTTTCGGCCCCGATGGCCGAGGCCCTGACGGGTGCCAGCCGTGCCGCCGTCCAGCGCAACCTTGCCTGGATGGAAATGCGAGGCCTGATCCGCGAGGTGACAGGGCAAGGGCGATTCCGGATGTGGCGGATTGCAACTTAGGTTTAGCTCGTCGTCCGGAGGACAAAAATTTACGTTTAGGTCGAAACAGCCGTACGCTACGCTTGTAGAGCTTCACGCATCGAGCCCATGAAGCCCAATCTTACGTGGTTGATGGCTGTCCGTAAGGGAGAAAGTAAACTTGCCTGCGTCCTGTCTTGGCCTTGATCCACAACTTAGAAATGCGTGGCCCAGCGGGGATGGCTCTCGTCGATGATCAAGGCGTGGCTGTGCCTGCGATGCCCTTGCAGATGGGGGTGATCAAGCGGCAGATTGTCGTGGGTATGCTCTACCTCGACAGGATCGTTTGCGGGCCAGAGCTTCAATGCAATAAGCATTCCAATGCCAGCGAGGAGGGCCAGTCCGGCCAGCGCGGGAATGACGCCATAGACCGTCAGCATCCAACCCGACAATGGATAGGTCACCAGCCAGCAGGCGTGCGACAGCGCGAATTGCGCTGCGAAGAGTGCCGGGCGGTCTCCGGCATGGGCGGAACGGCGCAGCAAGCGGCCCGAAGGGGTGAGGACGGCGGAATACCCAAGTCCCACCAGCAACCAGGCTGCCAGAAGGATCGACCAGCCGAGCCCGGCTACGAGGACCGTCATTCCCAGCCCCAGAAGTGTCGCCACCATCAGCAGCGCGCCACCGAACATCACAGGCCGGTCCGGCAATGCATCCAGAACACGCGGCAAAGCCAAAGCGGCCGTCATGGAGCCCGCACCGAAGGCGAACATCGTCCAGGCCAGTGCACTCTCGGACAAGCCAAGCTCTCCGCGCACCAGAACGACGGTATTGACCAGCACCATCGCGCCTGCCGCCGCGGCCGCGAGGTTCAGAGCCAGAAGCCCACGAAGACGGGGCGTGGCAAGATAGATGCGGATGCCGCGCGTGGTGCGGTCATAGACGCCGCGCGGCACGGATGGACGGGGGCTCGGCAGCAGTACCGAGACGACCAGGAGTGCCGAGGCGGTAAAACCTACCACTGTGCCGATGAACAGCGCGTTGTAAGACATCACTGCCAACAGAAGCGCGGCTAGGGTCGGGCTGACGATGTTTTCGAGATCGTAGGCCAGCCGGGACAGCGACAACGCGCGGGTATAGCGCGCCTCTTCGGGCAGAATGTCCGGGATCGTCGCCTGAAATGTTGGCGTGAAAGCGGCGGAGGCCGATTGCAGCAGGAAGATCAGCACATAGACCTGCCAGACCTCGGTCACGAAGGGCAATGCCAGCGCGACACCGGCACGCACCAGATCAAGCGTCACCAGCAGCGCGCGGCGCGGCACCCGGTCCGCGAAGGCCCCGGCGATGGGGGCGATGCACACATAGGCCACCATCTTGATCGTGAAGACCGTGCCCAGCACCAGCGCCGCGCCATCCCCCGCGAGATCGAAGGCGAGGAGCCCGAGGGCGACTGTCGCGAGCCCGGTGCCCAGAAGGGCGACGACCTGCGCCAGAAGCAGATGACGGTAGGTGCGGTCGGAAAGGATATCGAGCATGGCGAGCCTCAGAGATAGCGGGCGATCGCCCGTAGTTCGGCGCGATCTGTTTCGGAACCTTCGACGTTCAGGCAATGATCCATATGGTCATGGATCAGCGCCCGCTTCGCGTTCGTAATAGCCTTTTCGACCGCCTGCATCTGTTGGGCGATTTCGAGGCAGGGCTTGCCTGCCTCGATCATCTCGATCACGGCGCGCAGGTGGCCGTCAGCACGTTTCAGCCGGGCGACGAGGGCGGGATGACTTGTATGAACCGGGGAATCTGTCATATGAAAAGCTTATCCTCCCCTGGGGGATAGAACAAGATGGTGCCGCGACGCACCACGCGAGCGACGAGCGGGCAGGCAGAGTTGATGACAAGTTTACGGACAATCGGAAAGGCGGCTTTCGCGACCCTTCTCTGCGCGGCCATTCTTGTCTGGTCGGTGATGCCTACAACCTCGCACGCTCCCGCGATCATCGATGTGCTGCAGGAGCACGCGGAGATGATCGCCGAGCACGGGCATTCGCACGGTTTGGAAGAAGACCTGGCTTGGGCCATGCACGGGCACAGCCACGACAGTATCGATCACGACCACAGCCAGGCGGTTGTGCCTCGCCCCGATCTGTCGCCGCAGCCGCTCGATATCTACAGGACCGCATGGTGGCTGAGTTCAGCCACAGCGAATACGCTACGGATAGACCAGATCGAACGACCTCCGCGCGTCTGATCGACCGCGCGCTATCGGCGCGTTTCATTCGATCATCAACACATATGCGGAGTTCAATCCATGACTACAGTCCATCGGGGCTGGACCGATCCCGGCATACGCCGGATCGTGATCCTGTCCTTCATTACGCTGTCAGCGCTTATCTCAAGTGCGGGCCACGCGCTTGCCCATAACGTCACCGAAGATGACGCGGGCTACATCCAGGAAATCTGGGGGGTAAACATCATTCCCTTCATGTATCTCGGTGCCAAACACATGGTGACGGGTTACGACCACATCCTGTTCCTGCTTGGCGTCGTCTTCTTCCTCTACAGGATGAAGGACGTGGGCATCTATGTGAGCCTCTTCGCCCTCGGGCATTCGACCACGATGCTGCTCGGCGTCTGGTTCGGCTGGGGCATCAACGCCTACATCATCGACGCCATAATCGGCCTGTCGGTCGTCTACAAGGCGCTCGACAATCTCGGCGCCTACCAGCGCTGGTTCGGGTTCCAACCCAACACCAAGGCCGCGACGCTGATCTTCGGCTTCTTCCACGGCACTGGCCTGGCCACCAAGATCCTCGACTACGAGATCGCCTCGGACGGACTTCTGGCCAACCTGCTGGCGTTCAACGTGGGCGTCGAGATCGGTCAGCTTCTGGCGCTCGCCATGATCCTCATCGTCATGGGCTACTGGCGAAAGTCCCCGAACTTCTTCCGCCAGGCCTACACCGCCAACGTCGTCATGATGTCGATGGGGTTCATCCTCATGGGCCTGCAAATCACCGGCTATTTCGTAGCCACCTGAGAAAATTGGAGACCCAAATGTTCAACGCAGAAAAACCGAGCCTCGAAGAACTGCCAAGCTCCGCGCAGCTGATCCGTTCCACCGCCATCGCGGCCGCCAGCGCTGTCGCGATCCTCGTGACCGTCGTGTTGCCCGCTGAATACAACATCGACCCGACGGGGATCGGTGGAGTCCTTGGACTGGCGGAGATGGGCGAAATCAAGGCCCAGCTCGCGGAAGAGGCCGAGGCCGACAGGCTGATGGACCTCGAGGCAGAGGAACAGTCGAGCCTGATGAACGATATCTTCGGACTCTTCGTCGGCGCGGCACACGCGCAAGAAGCCGAAGTCTGGCGCGACGAAATTACCTTCACTCTGGCACCCGGGGACAGTGCCGAATGGAAACTGGTGATGGAAGAAGGCCAGACGGTCGAATACCGGATTATTGTCGAAGGCGGTCGCGTGAACTTCGACATGCATGGCCATGGCGGCGGTCAGTCGGTGACCTATGATAAGAGCCGCGGCTCCACTGGAGACGAAGGCGAAATCGTCGCCGCTTTCGACGGCGAGCACGGCTGGTTCTGGCGCAACCGCGACAGCGAGCCCGCCACCGTGACCGTTCAGGTTTGCGGTGAATATGCCGAATTCAAAGACGCCAGTTAATCTTAGGTGCTGCCATTTCTGCGCTATGTGGGAAGGGCAGCACCTACTCGTTGGGCCTAGCAGCCAGTTCCGCGCACATCGCGGCAATGACGGTTGTGAGATCTCGAGACAGAAGTGCATGATTCTTGGCGTTTTTGCGCACACAAGATCTGGCCCAACGAACTCGTAGCTTATCAGTCGATACAAAGTGCAACCGTAGCAGGCGATCTCGGACTGAAAGAACTGCCGACTTATTCACGAAAACTTGCCCTTGAACCTCTAGCTACTAGAAGTCTTATCTAGTGAATTTGAACACATACCGGTCTTGCCTTTAATCGCCGGTGGGAACCGAAAGGGTACGACATGCTGACAAGACGACACTTCATTCAGACAACAACGGCGCTATTTTCGGTGACCGGTCCCGGCATGGCTTTTGCCGACAGTTGGCCCACCGAGGCTCAGAAGGCTGACTGGGACGCACAGGTGACGCCGCAGAATTATGTCCCCGAGACCTCCAACCCATGGGGATTGCACCCGCGGTTCCTACCGCAACGTGTAGTCGCGAACGACGGTCTCGTGCCGGGAGATATCCATGTCGATGCGGTCGCGCGATATCTCTACCACATTGAAGAGGGTGGAACCGCGATGCGCTACGGCGTCGCGATCGCGCGGGGAAACCTCTACGAGCCGGGTGTCTATACCATCAAGCGCAAGGTCAGGTGGCCGCACTGGCAACCGACACAGAGCATGATCAATCGCGACCCCGAACTTTATGCTGACATTGCAGATGGCATGGAACCCGGACCGGAAAACGCACTTGGATCAAGGGCGCTTTATCTCTACCTCGGGGATCGCGATACCCTTCTACGCATTCATGGCACTCCGAGCCCACGGAGTATCGGTGGCCGCGCAAGTTCGGGCTGCGTGCGGATGGTTATGGCGCATATCAATGACCTATATCCGAACGTCGAAATCGGCTCTACGGCCTATCTTTACTCGGCGGAGGACAGCGTTACTGCCCGCAGTTAAGCCAAGCAGCGATCGGCACACGTAACTAGGTTTCGCGAGGGGTGCAGATACGGTTGCCGTTCGGCGTGCGCAGTGGAACCAAGGTAGTTTCGACCGGACCGCTGTGTTCGTACCAGTAGCACCCGTCTTCCGGCACCAAGCGCGCGGTTGCAACATCCTGATCCGGGGCAGCCAATGCAATCACAGCTTCGGGAACGTTGCCCCGCTGGTCTGCCGCGTCGCCCGGCCCAATCGGCTGGACTGCGCACCCGGCCGTAAGCGACAACGCCACTGCGACCATCATTTTTTGCTTCAGCATCAAAACCCGCATCAACCTTCCTTTCGTGACTGTTTTCTTTGCAGCGGCTGTTCATGCTTAAAGGCGCGATAGAGCCGGTCACCGCATCCTCTAGCAATAAAACAAACTGAAATACCACCGTATTTTGCACTTGAAGCTCTAGCTACTGTAGGGGCTATGGCATGGTGAACCACCCGAATCCAGAGGTCCGTTCATGCCGTCCGACACCCATCGTCACGATCACGCCGAAGATACCCAGACAAGCGGCGGCAGCTGCTGCGGCAGCGCCGGATCGTGCGGCAACATCGCACCGACGACACCCGCGCCAGCTGGCGGGCGCAGTTTTCAGGTGTCCGGCCTCGATTGCGCCGAGGAGGTGGCGATCCTGAACAAGGTGGTGGGCCCGAAGATCGGCGGGGCCGAGCATCTCGCGTTCGACGTGATCAATGGACGGATGACTATTCTCGACAGCGCCAAGAGTGTATCGGACGGCGAAATTGCAGAACTGGTCGCAAGCACCGGCATGACCGCCAAGCCTTGGGATGCCGAAAACGCGTCGGTCGACCAGGCGGCCCATCTTGCACGCCAGCGGCTGTTTACGGCGCTCAGCGGCGGCTTCTGGGCCGCGGGATTTCTGTGGCACATCATCGAGACCGGCATGGGGGGGGCACTCGGCCTCTTCGCAGGGCACGGCGAAGCGCCGATGCCACTGGTCGAGGCAGGGCTGTTCGCGGTTGCGATCCTGTTCGGTGTCTGGCTCGTGGCACCCAAGGCATGGTCGTCCGCACGGCGGCTGTCGCCCGACATGAACCTGCTCATGGTCGTCGCAGTCGCGGGTGCAATTGGCCTCGGCGAATTTTTCGAGGCTGCGACGGTTGCGTTCTTCTTCTCGCTCTCGCTTTTCCTCGAAAGCTGGAGCGTCGGGCGTGCGAGGAATGCGGTTTCAGCTCTGCTGGACCTGGCGCCGCCGACGGCAAGAATTCTTTATGATGACGGTTCGGAAGCGGACGTACCGGCTTCTGCGGTTGCTATCAACGCACGTTTCGTCGTGCGCGGCGGAGACCGCATCCCATTGGATGGTGAGGTTGTCGATGGGGCAGGGGCCGTCGATCAGGCGCCAATCACCGGAGAGAGTGCGCTGGTCCCAAAGGAACGGGGCGACGAAGTCTATGCCGGTACGATCAACGGCGAAGGCACACTGACGGTGCGCGCCACGAAGGCCGCCTCGGACACCGTGTTGGCCAAGATTATCCGCATGGTCGGCGACGCCCATGCCCGCCGCGCGCCGGTGGAGCAGTGGGTGGCGAAGTTCGCCCGCATCTACACGCCTATCGTCATGGCTCTCGCTATCGCAATTGCCCTGCTGCCGCCGCTCATTTTCGGTGGGGCCTGGGATTATTGGTTCTACAATGCACTCGTGCTGCTGGTGATCGCCTGCCCGTGTGCTCTGGTCATCTCAACACCGGTCTCCATCGTCGCCGCACTCACCGCCTCAGCGCGGGCTGGGGTGCTGATCAAGGGCGGTGCATATGTTGAGGCACCGGGCAAGACCACTGCACTGGCCATGGACAAGACCGGCACGATCACCATGGGCGAGCCGGAGGTGGCGGCGGTGCATCCGCTGGGCAAAGCATCGGCGCAAGATCTGATGACCCTCGCCGCTGGGCTGGAGGCACGTTCCTCGCATCCCTTGGCGCGCGCCATTCTCGCGCGGGCAGAAGCCGACGGCATCAATGTGTCCGCCGCGCAAGATACCCGAACCGTTCCAGGTAGGGGACTTGAAGGACGCACAGACGGCCGGTCGATCTGGCTAGGGTCCGACCGGTTTGCCGAGGAGAAGGGTTTCGGCGACGCCATTCCGAAGGATCTGCGCGACCGCATCGAAGGGGCCGGCAGCACCCTTGTTTCCGTGGGCGACGACACTGGCGTCACCGGCATCCTGGAATTGCGCGACCGTATCCGCCCCGACGCCAAGGGCATCGTGGCACAGCTCCACGCGCAAGGCGTGAAGACCATCGTCATGCTGACGGGCGACAACGAGCGGACAGCGCGCGCCGTTGCCGCCGAGGTCGGCATCGACGAGGTCCGCGCCGAGCTTCTACCCGAAGACAAGGTGACTGCCATCGAAGAACTGGTCGAAACGCATGACATGGTGGCCATGATCGGCGACGGGGTGAACGACGCCCCGGCCATGGCGCGCGCGCATTACGCCATCGCAATGGGTGCCGTTGGTTCGGACGCGGCAATCGAGACGGCGGATATTGCCCTGATGACAGACGACCTCGGGAAGGTGCCTTGGCTGATCGGTCATTCGCGCCGGACAATGTCGATTATCCATCAGAACATCGGTATTTCCTTGGCGACCAAGGGCGTTTTCGTTGTCGCTACTGCGTTCGGAGTGGCATCGATGTGGGGCGCTATTGCAGCCGACGTAGGAGTGTCATTGCTGGTGGTGGCCAACGCCCTGCGCCTGCTGAACAGCCAAGAGGCCAAGGCGCCGCCGTCCGGCGGTGAGCAGGTTGGTCCACAGATGACAAAAGCCGCGCTTGCCCACGGACATTGATCAGGCAGCATTTGCAAGGTAACGTACTGTCCATATCAGACCTCACGAAAGAGGCATCGAGCAGTGAAAACCATCCGATTTCCCCGCCGCGCCGTCCTGTTGGGCGGGTTGGCAGCGTTTTTGTCCGGCTGTGCCAGCAAGTTCCGCAGCTATGGCGGACCCGAGGTGACCCGTGTTCGGCTTTATAAGGGGCAGCGCTTGCTTGTTCTCGACGGAGCCGATCGCGTATTGCAAACCTATCCGGTCGGGCTGGGTTTCGCGCCCGAGGGTCACAAGCAATTCGAGGGAGACGGCCGGACCCCTGAGGGCGCTTACGTAGTCGATAAGCGCAACCCCGACAGCACCTACCATCTTTCGATTGGCATCTCTTATCCGAATGAGGCCGACATCGCTTTTGCCGAGGCGCAGGGCCGGTCCCCCGGGGGCGACATCTTCATCCATGGTGGTCCACGACCCGGCATCGACCCAACGGACGTCCGCGACTGGACAGCTGGCTGCATCGCGGTCACAGATCGGCAGATCGAGGACATCTATGCAATGGTGAAGGACGGAACACCTATCCACATCTTTGCATGACGGTGTTTCTCATGCGGCGGTAGCGCGCCGTCGCATTGGTCGCCATTGCCCAGCTCCACGAAGCCAAGATGAGCGCCAGCAGCATCCAGTCCCCGAAGCTCGCGTAGAGTGTCGGCGGTCGCGCGGAGGGCAGGCTAGCGTCGATGATGCCCGTTTCGCCGGTATCGAGCCGCGCAATGATCTCTCCGCTCGTGTCGATGACCGCAGAGACGCCCGTATTCGCGGCTCGAATGACAGGAAGGCCTTCCTCTACGGCGCGCATACGTGCGGAAGCCAGATGCTGCTCAGGTCCGATGCTGGTGCCAAACCAGGCGTCGTTGGTTGCGTTGAAGATCCAGTGTGGCCTGAACAGGTCGTCGACCACATGGCTTGGAAAGATGATCTCATAGCAGATCGCCACGGCGACCAGCGGCACACCCGGAAGCGCAAGCGTTCGCGGGCCCGGTCCGGGCGTAAAATCGCCCAGACCCGCCGTGAGCCGCTCGATGGGCAACCAGCCACGGAATGGCACATATTCGCCGAAGGGTACGAGATGGTGTTTCGCGTATCCGGTCAGGATTCTGCCGGTCGCGCCAAAAGCCTGGACCGTGTTGAAATATCGGGTGCCATCCTCGCTCGGTACACGGTCCGGCACACCGGTGAGCAGCACCCTGCCCTCTGTGAGCGCAGCGGCAATGCGATCCCGTGCCTCCGTATCCTCATCGAGGAAACCCGGAAAGGCGGTTTCCGGCCAGAGAAGCACGTCGAAATCGCCGCGCCGGGTTGAAAGCTCAAGATAGCGCGCGAATGTCCCCTCGCGGTTCTCGGGCGCCCATTTCTCCTCTTGTGGAATGTTGCCCTGGACGATGCGCAGGTCGACACCGGGTGGCTGTTGTGCATCCGACTGGAGGCGCAGCGTGCCGACAGCCCACATCGTCGCGATTCCGGCCAGCGCCATGAGCGAAACGGTCAATCGTTGCCGCCCGGACGCCATAGCAGCCGCGCCAGGGAGTACCGCGACGAACACGGTGAGAAAGCTTAGCCCATAGCTTCCGACCCAGGCGGCGGTCTGGCGAAGGGCGGCGTAGTCTACAAGTGCGTAACCGGCCAGATTCCAGGGAAACCCCGTCAGAACGTGACCACGCAACCACTCGGCCACGGTCCAGGAGGTCGCGAACAGGAGGCAGGCCAAGAGACTGCCCATGGCTCCGCGCCGCGCGATTTCGGCAAAAAGCGCAGCGGCAATGGCTGGGAAAATCGCGAGACCTGCGGACAATCCCCCGACGGCCGGGATCGCCATCGTCCCAAACCGCTCGGCCTCTACGTAGAAACTTTCCGCGATCCACCAAATCCCGAAACCGAACTGGCCGAGACCAAACGCCCAGCCGACGAGGAAAGCGCGCCCGAAGGAGAGATCGCGAAGCCCGACAAACAACGCGGAATAGGCAACGGGAACGAGCAGGAGAATCGAGAAAGGCGGGAAAGTCAGAACGGTCATCGCCCCGGCGGCGAAACCAAGCGTCATCCGCGAAAGAAAACGGTGGCGCAGAGCGATGCGGTTCAGAATTTCCGGCTTCACGACTTGATCGAACGCCGCGCGCTGATCCATGGCGCGGCGAGCAAGAGCCCCACGCCACTGACGACAAATACATCGGCCAAGTTGAAGGCAGGCCAATGTGTTGTGCCAATGTAGAAATCGAGAAAGTCTGTTACAGCCCGATACCGCACACGATCGATGACATTGCTCAGGGCTCCGCCAATGATCGCGCCATAGGCAAGCGCTTCGACCGCATTTTCGGCGCGAAACAGCATAACCCCCAGCCAGATACAAATGGCAAGAGCGAGAGCGATTAGGCTCCACCACGGAGCGCCGCCCAGCATCCCGAAAGTCACGCCGTCATTACGATAAAAGACGAGATTGAATCCCGGAAACACGGAAATCCCGGCACTTAAAGTGACGGAATTTTCAACGACAATGGCTTTGGTGATCTGATCGATCGCGAACGTAGCAAGCGCTGCAAATACGCCGATTATCGGAGATACTTTGTATGATGACATTGCCTCATCCCAACCAGACATCGAGAAACAGCATCAGAACGAGCCCGACAGCGAGACCGAGCGTTGCCCTGTTCTGATGGCCGCTGCGATGGGTTTCGGGGATGATTTCGTGGCTGATGACGTAAAGCATCGCTCCCGCGGCAAAGGCCAGACCCCATGGAAGCAGCGGTTCCGACAGTGTGATGATCCCGGCCCCGAGCAGGCCGCCAATCGGCTCGACCATGCCCGTCAGCGCCGCGATGCTCCAGGCGCGCAGCTTCGGATATCCCTCGCCCAGCAGAGATACAGCGACGGCCAATCCTTCGGGCGCATTTTGAAGCCCGATGCCGACAACAAGCGGCAGACCGCCCTCCATACCTCCGGATCCGAAGCCGACCCCGACCGCGAGGCCTTCGGGGAAGTTGTGGATCGTGATCGCGATGATGAACAGCCAGACCCGCCGCAAAGACGCCGCTTCGGGCCCTTCGCGTCCTGTCTTGAAGTGCTCGTGCGGCAGCTTCTCGTTCATCAGCGCGACAGCCCCCATGCCCAGAAGGATCGAGACGCATACGATGGCCGCAGGCATCGCGCCGTTTCCGAACATTGGCTCTGCCGCATCCAATGCCGGGATGATCAGCGAAAAGAACGAGGCTGACAGCATGACACCGGCAGCGAAGCCGAGCGACAGATCGCGCGTGGCCCGGGACGGGATGCGCCCAAACAGCACGGGAGCTGCTCCGACTGCCGTGAGCGAACCGGCGGCGAGACTTCCGAGAAAGCCGAGCATTATCGGAGACAGATTTTCCATGGGCGGGTCAGATTATCCTTCGGCGTAGCTCGAAAAGACTTCCGTCGACCCGTCCTTGCGGATGAGGAAGACATCATAGGCCTCGCGGTCGTCTTCTGGCCCCATGCCGGGCGAGCCATAGGGCATCCCCGGAACGGCGAGGCCGACGGCGTCCGGGCGCTCCTCGAGAAGGCGGCGGATGTCAGCGGCCGGGACATGGCCTTCGATCACGTAGCCATCAATGAGCGCGGTGTGGCAGGAGACCATGCGCTGCGGCACGCCGTTGTCGAGCTTGAAGCGAACCAGCAACCCGCCGAACATGTCCTGGCCGGTCGGCGCAAAGCCATTCTCTTCGAGATGGTTCATCCACGAGAGGCAGCAGCCGCAACCGTTGGTCTTGCGGACGTCGATCGCCGTTGCCTCTGCGAGGGCCTGTGCCGCCGGGAACAGGGCGAGCGTGATGGCAAGAGCTTGGGTCATGCGTTTCATGGGTCAGAGCCTTTCGGTTGTCGTTTCGGCAATCTCGCTGCCGAGGTTTTCATTCAGAAGCGCGCGCGCCTCGGCCAGACGCGAGAGCGCGGCGGTATCATCCGCTTCGCTCTCGGCTGCTTCGGCGAGCCGGTCGTCAGCGAGGGGGTCAGTCGGGCGCCCATCCACGAGGACTTCGTAGTGCAGGTTCGGACCTGTCGCCGTGCCAGTCGCGCCGACGCGGCCGATCACATCTCCCGCCGCAACGCGTTGGCCTTGTGCCAGGTCTTCCGGCACGGCGCTCAGATGCGCGTAGCGCGTCATGGTGTCGGAGCCGTGGGCGATTTCGACCACTCGACCATAGCCGCCCCGCCAGCCAATGAAACTGACCCGCCCCGGTGCCGTCGCTTGAACCGGTGTCCCACGTGCCGCTGCGAAATCGACGCCGGTGTGCATCCGGACGTTGCCAAAGACCGGATGCGTACGGCGTCCGAACACCGAGCTGAGGCGCGCACCCTCGACCGGCTGTGCGAAGACGCGCAGCACCTCGCCATCGACGTAGATCGTCGCCTGACCGCTGCCGTCGTTAGGCCATACGATCTCGTAAAGCGAACCGCCGATCTCCAATGCGGCGAAGGCGAGCTCGGGCTGTCCGATCCTATCCTCGCCCACACGCGCCTCACGCCAGAGAAGCCTTAGTGTCTCGCCACCGGCCAACTCGCGGCGAAAATCTACGGTCCCACCCAGCATCTGCGCCAGGTCCACGGAAAAACGGGCGGGTATGCCGGCTTCGTCGAGTGCCGCGAAGATCGAGCTGTCGATCACGGCTTCGCCGGCAAGGGTTACGATCTCCGGATCCGGAGCCACGACCTGCGTGGACAACTGCTCGCCGAAAACCACCTCGATCCGCACTCCGTCCTCGACGGCGAGTGAGACGGTGCGGGGGCTGCCGTCCACGGTCGAAGCGACAGTGACCGAGTGCCCCGGCCGCAGCCGTCGCAGATCGTATTCCGCGCCAAGCGCGAGGGCAACTTCGGCTCTGTCAGGTGCCGCAAGTCCAGCTTCGGACAGCAAGAAATCGAGCGTCTCGCCAGGTGCAATGTCGCGCGACCAAGTCGACAGGGGTGGCTCGATCGCCTGCACCGGCCTGTCGGCAAACGCGACCTGCAGAAGGGGCAGGGGGCCGAGGTTGGGTGCATCTTCTGCCCATACCGTCACGGGCAGCGTCACGAAGATGTCAACGTTCTGGGGGGCGTCAGGACGCTGGGGCATCCAATTACCTGCCGAGGCAAGTTCCGGCGGCACGGGTTCTTTCGACAGAACATCGGAGATGACGATAGCTGCCCCCGAAACCGTCCCCAAAATTGCGACAACCGCCGCCAGTGTTCTGAGCCTCATGTTGCCCCCTCCATTTCTTCTGCCAGCGCGCGGCGGATCTGCGGCACCGCGAATTCTCTGGCTTCGTGATAGTCGATCATGGTGACGAATCGCCCAGAGGCTGCGAACAGGAAGACGCTCGCGGTGTGGTTCATCGTGTAATCGCCGCTCTCCGTCGGCACCCGCTCGTAGGTGGCGCGGAAGCCGTCCGCGACGCGCGCGATCTGCTCTTCCGGTCCCGTCCAGCCACGGATCGCAGGATGGAAGTAGCCGACATATTCGGCCAGCGTTTCGACAGTGTCGCGCTCGGGATCGACCGTGATGAAAACCACGTTCATCTCGTCGGCCTCGTCTCCCAGATCGTCGAGCCATCCCGAAATGTCCGCGAGCGTGGTCGGGCAGACATCGGGACAGTAGGTGAAGCCGAAGAACGCCATCGTCGGGCGGCCGATCAGGGTTTCCGGCCCGACCGCGATGCCCTCATGATCCGTCAGACGAAAATCCATCGAGGTCAGAGCCACAGGCCGCTGCCCGATAGGCTCAGGTCCACCGGGTCCATCAACCTGCCACCAACCGACGAAGAGCATCAGGGCGACCGCCCCGACACCAGCCGCACCGTACCCCAGGATCGCCCGTCGCCGCATCAGTCCTGCGGCCCTCGCGCGGCGATGCCGAGGATCGGCACCTCGACCGTCACTTCGCCTCCGTCGTCGAAAAGCAGGGTCAGCGGAAAAGTGCCCCCTTCCGTCATCGGCTCTTGCAGTCGCATCAGCATTGCGTGCAGGCCGCCCGGCTCGAGCGCGACGCTTTCGCCAGGGGCGATCGCGATCTCCCCCGCCGGGCTCATGGAGCTTACACCTTCGGCATTGGTCTTCGTCTCGTGAATTTCGGGCATCATCGCGAGCGGTGTTGCAAGGCCGATCAGCGTCACCGGCTCGTCGCCACTGTTGCGGATCGTCATGTAGGCGGCCCCGGGACGGTTCATCCCGATGGAGGCGCGGGACCACGCGTTCTCGACGACAACATCCTCGGGTCCGGCCAGCGCGGGCACCGAGAGCCCTCCAAAGGTCAAAAGCGCCGCCAGTGTGCCGGTCAAAATATACTTTTTCATCGTTTTGATCCTGCCCTTTCCATTCAGCTTTGCGCGGCCGTAACTTCAGCAGAAACAAGCCGCCGTAATTCTGCTTCTCCGAATGGATCGAGAGGTTTTCCGTTCACGAAGAACGTCGGCGTTTGGCGTACACCTATCGTTTCAACGTCCGCGCGGTCCTGATTAAGGACCCCAATGGTTTGCGGGGCCATCATCTGGGTCCGAGCTGCCTCTTCATTAAGTCCGGCGCTCGCCGCTATCCCAAGGATCAAATCAGGACGAATATTGCCATGAGCCGCCCAGCGAGGTTGCTCTTCAAGTATGGCCTCCATCACGGGGAAGAAGACACCCTGCATTCGTGCGGCTTCCATGACGCGAATTGCTGTTTCTGATCCTTCCCCATGGAACGGGGTATACCGGATCACGACGCGAACCGCGTCGCCATGTTCCGCCATGATGTCTTTGACGATTGGGTGAAACGCGCGACAGGCCTCGCAAGCCGGGTCGAAAAATTCAACGATCGTGACGGGCGCATCCGCAGGCCCGAGGATGGGCGAGTAGGGGCGGATCATCGCGTCCGCAAGTTCCGGCGCAACAGGCTCGGCTTCGGCCACCGGGCCGGGGCGGTTTGCAAACCAGGTGGCTCCGCCGAAACCGGCGACGCAGAGGGCGAGAACGGACAGGATCAGGCCGCGTCGATTCATGTTCGTGTGTCCTTCAATGAAAGGGCCGACAGCGCCCCGATCAGCGCGAAGGCGGCGAGCGCCATCAGCGGGATAGGGATGCCGAAGACCAGTTGGTTGTCATCGGTGCAAGAGGGGCCGGTGGCCGTGCAGGGCTGGATGCGTTCGGGAACAAGACCGACGTAAAGCCCCATGTGCCACAGGGCGATTGCGCCGCCGCCAAGCGCCAATGCGATGCCGTAGCGCCCCACACGGCCGTCCCGCCACCAAAGGCCGAGCCCGAGGACAATGGCCAAGGGGAACATGAAGGCGCGCTGGAACCAGCACAGCACACAGGGCGTCTGCCCCAGCACCTCGCCGATGAAAAGCACGGCAAGCGAGGCGACGAGCGCGATGATCCACGCCAGCCCGAGGGCTGTTTCTCCGGATATGCGGTTCATTTCGGTCAGATCCTCTCTTCCAGATCGGCGAGGATCTCTTCGGCGGAGGTGCCATAGGGCCAGGAGTCGGCGAAGCCCGCGTCGGGATCGAAGAGGAACAGATGCGACGTGTGGCCCATGGTGTACCCATCCGGTGCTGCGGCCTCTTCGACGCGCTCAAAGAAGATTGGAAACGTCTCGGACGTGGCGGCGATCTGTTCCGGCGTGCCCGTCAGCCCGATGATGCCCGCATCGAACAGCGGGACGTATTCGGCGAGTGCTGGGGGCGTGTCTCGTTCAGGGTCGATTGTTATGAAAATCGGCTGGACCTTGGCGGCATCGTCGCCCAGACCGTCCATCACCGCCGCGACCTCAGATAGGGTCGTCGGGCAGACGTCGGGGCAGTTGGTAAAGCCGAAAAAAACCAGCATCCAGCGCCCCGCAAAGTCCTCCTCGGTTTGAACCATACCCCGGTGGTCCGTCAGTTCGAACTCAGCGAAAAAAGGCGGCTCGGCGTCAGTTCGGGCGCTGTCGGCACGATAGTCAGACCAGAGCAAAAGCCATACGAAGGCAAGCGCTGCCACGCCTGCCAAAACCCAAAGAAACTTCTGTGCCGATGTAAGGGACAATCCTGTTCGCCTGTTTTTGATTCTTATTGCATGTGCGGATACATCCTCTAGCCGCTAGAGGTTCAAGCACGAAATCATGGTATAGCTTCAACTCACGCGTCTGTGAATCCGACACTTGTTTATTCCGACGGCAAAACCTACACAAACTGTATCTTTTTCATGGAGGCGAAAATGCTTACGATCGGTACTCTGTCAAAGAAGACTGGCACAAAAGTGCAGACCATCCGGTACTACGAACAGATTGGGCTGATGCCCGAACCTGGCAGGACCGAAGGCGGACAGAGGCGCTACGACAATGCACAGCTCGACCGACTGTCCTTCATCCGCCACTCGCGGCAACTCGGTTTCTCGCTCGATGCGATCCGCGAGCTGCTCGACCTCAGCGACCATCCCAACCGCCCCTGCGACGAGGCTGATGCCATCGCGCGTCGCCAGCTCAAACAGGTGGAGCAGCGCATGGCCCGCCTGAAGGCGCTGCGCACCGAACTGAAACGCATGGTTCACGAATGCAGCGGCGGGCGGACCGGAGACTGCAAGGTGCTTGAGGTGTTGCGGGACCATTCGGAATGCCTGACCGAGCACGAGGAAATCGGGGCATAAGTCGAGATTTGGGGCAAACCTAAAAATCTTTGAGCAAAGGGTTGAAGCTATAGTGACTATAGCAATTAGGCTTTTTCCAAGACGATTCGAGGAGCGACTCCGTTGCAGATGACCGACCCCCTACTTGCACCCACCAGACTACTGGATTTTGATGCCGCGCCTCTTGCGAATCTAATTGAAAATCGCGGCTGGCGCGACTTATCCGAATACGATCGGATCGGAGCTGCCTATGATTTCGTTCGGAATGAAATCGCGTTCGGATACAATCGTGCTGACGACATCCCCGCCTCGGATGTGCTTTCCGACGGCTATGGGCAGTGCAATACCAAAGGGACGCTCTTGATGGCGCTGCTGCGTGGTGTTGGCATTCGTTGCCGGTTGCATGGGTTTACGATCCACAAAGGCTTGCAGCGCGGTGTTGTACCTGAGCTGGTGTATCCGCTTGCTCCGCAAGAAATTCTCCACTCATGGGTGGAGATCGAATATCAAGGTGCCTGGATCAACCTTGAAGGCTTCATCCTGGATGACGCTTTCCTCGATGTCCTGCAAACGTCATTCTCGGACACAGAAAGTCTCTGCGGTTATGGCGCGGGCACGGATTGCCTTGGCGCGCCTCCCGTCGCGTGGAAGGGAGAAGATACCTACATTCAGAAAACCGGCATCGTGAAGGATTTCGGCGTGTTTGATACGCCGGACACCTTCTATCTGTCCCATGAGCAATCCTTTGGATGGCTGCGCGGTGCCTTGTACCGGCATTTCATACGCCACTGGATGAATGCGCGCGTACGTGCTCTCCGCAACGGTCGCCTGATGACTGACCAACGCGCGACACACGCGCATGAGGAGCCTGCCAATGCCACATGACCACGGGCATGCGCATATCGATCCGAATTCTGGGGATCGGCGGGTTGCCATCGCGATCTGGGCGAACGCGCTTCTAACCGTTGCGCAAATCGTCGGGGGCATATTCTCGGGCAGTCTGGCACTGATCGCCGATGCGCTGCACAACTTTTCCGATATGGCCTCGCTTGTCATTGCCTTCGCCGCACGCAGGATCGCGCGCCGCCCGGCCGATGAGCGCATGACCTTCGGCTATGGCCGGGTCGAAATCGTCGCGGCCCTGATCAACTACACCACCCTGATCGTGATCGGCTTCTATCTGATCTACGAGGGTAGCATGCGCATGATCGATCCGCCCGAAGTCATGGGTTGGACCGTTGTCATTCTTGGTGGAATTGCGCTTGTGGTCGACACGCTGACCGCAATACTGACCTATTCGATGCAGAAGGGCAGCGTGAACATTCGGGCGCTATTCCTTCACAACTTGTCGGACGCACTCGCCTCCCTAGCTGTCATCATCGGTGGGTCTCTGATCATCCTTTACGACATGCGTTGGGTTGATCCGGCCATCACAATCGGCATCGCGCTCTACATCCTGTATCTGTCTTTCACTGAAATAGGCGGCCCAATCCGAACCCTGATGCTCGGGAGCCCGCCGGATGCGGATGGAAACGACGTGGTCAGAGCGATCCAAGGCGTCGAAGGCGTGGTCGACGTACATCATGTCCACCTTTGGCAAATGCAGGAGCACGCTGCGGCATTGGACTGCCATATTGTCGTCGAACGCGAACGGATGGGTGAGGCCGACAAGATTAAAGAAAACGTCAAATCGGTGCTGCATGAACGTTTCTCAATCGAGCATTCCACGCTTGAGTTCGAAGCAAGCGACAATGCGCATAAGGAGGCGCAGGTGTTCGGACACGGCCCATGATGGTGGTTCAAAGCATCTAGTGGTCGTTGGCCTCCTGTCCGGTCTGGTTTTGATTAGCGCGCTTCTTTGCTCATTTTTCCGCCCATCTAGGCACATTTGCTCTCCGAACAGCGAAAAATCAGTCATTCCAAACTTCGCATGCGGGCTCACATTGGCCGTGTTTGGAGCGGTGATCGCTTTGGGCATCAGTCGCGTACCCGTCAATCGCAACCTCGCTTGGATGGAAGCCAGAGGCCCACTTCGCGAAATATCCGGGCAAAGACTAATTCGGATGTGGTGCAACGCAATCCATGGTGATCGGAAGGCGTCTGAATATGGTCTGGTTTCACGCGGCGCGACTAAGTCAAAAAGTTCATATTATTCAGCCTAGCGTCAGCACCATGTTGTCGGACAAGGCCAGGGGTGGGATGTGCAAGTTCTCCGGCGCAGGCCCTTTGCGAATGCGTCCGGCGGTATCGTAATGCGACCCGTGGCAGGGACAGAACCACCCTCCGAAATCGCCCGCGCCATCGCCAAGCGGGACACATCCCAAATGCGTGCAGACACCGATCATCACCAGATAGGCGTCATGGCCCGGAATGGCGCGGTTCTCATCCTGCGCTGCGGCCTCACCGGGAATGTTGGGGTTGCGCGCATCGGTGTCTGGCAACGCAGAGACCGCCTGTTCACGCGCCTGGGCCATCTCGGCTTGCGTCCGGTGGCGGATGAAGACGGGCTTTCCGCGCCAATTGACGGTCAGTTGCGTACCTTCCGCGAGCCCGGAGATATCCACCGAGATTGTCGCCAGGGCGCGCACATCCGCCGAGGGGTTCATCTGATTGATCAGCGGCCAGAGCGCCGCACCCGAGGCGACCACGCCCGCGCCAGCGGTGGCATAATACAGGAAATCCCTGCGTTCAGCGTTGTCAGTCGCATTCATATCGAATTTAGCTTGCAACCTTACCGCGCTGGAACGTCAACGCGGGTTTTGTAACGGTTTGTCTGCAACCCGGGAGCCGACGGGGAAAACTGTGGCCGATCATCGGCTCAGTGGTGGGGTGGTGCGCCTTTTGCTATCATGAGGTGATGCTCCTGGTGATGCGCACCGATGGTCATCAGACCGAAGCACCCGAGACCCTGTATCTGGTCGGAATCGCCATCGACGAGGAGGGCGACACCGTCCCCAAAATCCTCTGTTGTGACTTCCCAACCCGTCTCGGCCGCCAGGAACGGCGCATGGGCAGGTACCATGGCGCGAATAGCCTCGAGGACGCGCGGTGCTCCCTGGATTTCGAACCGGATACCGGCGGGCCGCACACTGTGGATGACGTCGGCCTCCGTCGTCACAAGTTCCATGTCCACGAGGTGTCGCCTCAGAGCTGTGATATCGGCATTTGCCCAATCGGTATCGGGGTCGGCGCGCAAAAGTTCTACGATCTCGGCCATGGCGGCAAAGGCCGATTGCCCGGTGTCGCGTAGCCCTTAATTGTGAGATGAGAAATCCAAGGGAGTGGACAAAACATGGGGGTCATGCGGCGCGTTTTCTGTTTGCGACGGTCAGCCGACCATCGAGAACTGCGGCCCTTGTGACGGCTACTCGGTGAGCCCCTTTGGGCGACCACCGCATCCTTCTGCGCTTTCCCATGCGGGCATTGGCAATGTCATCGACTGATCCTTCGGCACGAGATGACGAGATGGGCAGCCCGTTACGGTACCGTCGGCCATAGTCGACAAGGGATTCCATGTTGTTCGCGAGATAGGTGTACAGTGTCCCGCATCGGGCCTGCACACGAGCGGCAGCGGTGCGGACAGCCAAAGGTTCTTCCGCAAGGCGGGTGCAATCGTGCATGAGCCCTTTCAGATAAGTTTCCGCGACCCGTGCTCTGCCATGCCACAGCCACCAGCGAAGGCTTTTCGCGGGGCGCTGGAACAGCACCGGAATTCCAGTGAATCCCGGTATCTGGACCAGACCCTGAACGGCGGCCTCGACATGTCGAATACGCATCGAGATGTGCCACCAGTCGAGGATATGCTTCACCTGGCCGTCGCCACCCATGGCATTCCGTATGAGGTTCGGGAGAGCAAGCTCGCCATCAGAGATTACCGTCAACAGACGGCCCGGCTTCCATCCAAAGTCTGACAGCTCTTCTCGCATCCGGCTGCCTGGCGATGCCGTCGCATTGGCGACCAAGCCAAATCGTCGGCACATATTGCGACTTTCAATCTTACTGACCACAAGATCCAGGTGTCGCTGCTGATACTCCGGTCGACAGCGGATATGCGCACCGTCCAGAAAAACCGTCAAACCCCCTTTGGGAAGTGCTTCAGCGGGATCGCCTGATGCCCTTCGACTTTTCTCGAGCCCCGCGGCTACTCTTCCCAACCGGTCACGCACCGTGGTGTGATGGGGCGGATGGCAGGGGAGGAAGCTTTTCATCAGCCGCGCGGCTTCGCGAAAGGAATGCCGGGACCCGAGTTCCGCATGGAGCCGCTGCAGCTCCGGGGTAGCCCGGTCAGGAAAGAAATAGGCCAGCGGAGAAATAGGTCCGCCGGGCATCGCCGCTGACCTGGCATCACACGAACAGCGGCGCAAGCGCGCGGCTTTGACCCGAACCCGCCCAAAGAGCGTGTCGAGATCGCGCGTGCGATAGTCATGAATGGCACGAACCGAGGCGCAATCCGGGCATACGCGGCTTTCTCGGATGATTTCCTCAACCTGATCGCAAAGAATTGCCCGCTGAATCTGTTCGACAACCCTCTTCCCATCCTCGAGGCGCAACCCGATCCCGTCTGGACAGGTCACCCGGTAGGGTCGTGAAATGCCGTCAAGCTGATGAGTGCGCTTCTCCCCGTTGTCGAAGGTAGTTTCGATTGTAATCCGTACGTCCATGGCAGCCCCACACGCAAAGAACTCACCTTAGCACGGGCCGCAACGACGAAGATGACCCCCATGTTTTGTCCACTCCCTGTCATCGATTGGCTGGCCCGCCTGTGCTTCGGTCTCGAAACGCAGCAGGTCTGTCAGCGTCGATTGCGTTCCTTCGATCTGTGAGGAAAGTACGGCCTCCTTGCGGACATACATATAGAGGAACAGTTCCTGGCGCGGCAGAAGCATCGTGATGCCATCCAGCCGCCCTAAGGCGCGCTCCGCGAGGCTGAGTCGGTCGAGAAGCCCCAGTACGTCGATTGTTGGGACTGGAGGCAGGGGAGGTGGTACGAAGGCGCGGACCGTCTCTCCTGCAACGGGGGTTTCGACAAAGCGGCCAAGGCGTTGGTTGGGGTCTGAATCGGTCATAGCTCACTATGATGCCCCTCTTTTATTTAAGCAATACGGGCTTCGCTTAAATAGTGGGTAGGCTAAGATAAGCGGGTTTAATTAACGTGGTGAGAGTAGGTCAGTGGCAATATGAGCGGGTTCATGGCAGCTTCCTACTGCTCTCGGTTGCAGGAATCCTTCCCGATGCCTGTGCGGAATAGCCTCTTCCAGAGAACACCATCGATCACGAGTCGCCAATCGAGACCTTTCGGCTCATTGGCCCGCATTACGGGCGTCCTACGCGATATGGCAGCTACGCGCACGACAACTCGGATGGCTGAAGAAGGCCAAAGGTCGTATCTGTTACATTCCGAGTCGGGGTTAGTTTCATCAAATCGGCGAACGGAATTCGTGGGTGCTTGTTGTCCATAAATCATCCTGCCCTTTGGTCAGGACCGCGCCCTACTCGGTCGGCTGCATGCAGCCGCCCTCCCCGAGCTGAAACGCTGCCTCTCCCTGCGACGTACCGCTGGCCGTGCCGTCTCCTCCGGAGCCAGCCCGACCAGCCGTCGCATGGTCGTGGCAACGCTTCATCTCGGCCATTCGGTAACGGTCGCTGGGGCGGGGCGGGTCGCTTCAATAGTCTCGTTTTTCCCGTGTCAGCCGGTGTTAGTCCTCGCTTTGCCGGACATGCTGTTCTGCCATCATTGACCGCAAAGGAGTTTCGACAACCGCCGGATCGCTCTGGCCAAAGCTGGCAGAGGGTCGGTGTTGGACGCGATGTAAAAAATCGCAAACTATTGGGATGCCGAAGAGGGTTGGTCCGAAATCGGGATGACCCGCGCCCGGTGCAGATGCCACGGCGGTCTGCTTGAAATCGCTCAGCCAGATGGCACCTCACTCGACCAACTTACCACGGGCAAGCGGTCGCGCCACGTTAGGCAAGGCTCGGCAAAGCGCGAACCCGTCCGGCTGCGGCTCGGGGTGAGAGGGCAGAAAGGACACCGCCCCCGGCAGTTTCATCGGCTGTTCACCTGGGTGTCCTTCGCGGCCACCGCACTTCTCCCGATGTGTTGCTCTGCATGACATGCTGGTCGCAGCTGTCGTCCCGTCCACAAAGGTTGTCGCCGATCTTTTTCCCCTGACCCTACGGGTCATTCCTCGCGCGCCAAAAAGACCGGCGCCTGCCCCTCTCCGCTACGCTTCGCCTTCGGTGTGGCCGGGCCTTGGCCAGCTGCAAGGTGACCATCATTGCAATGCAAACAAGGAGAAGAGCAATGACCACGAACTGCATTAAATTCACCAGCACCGACATCGAAACCGCCAAGGGCGTCGGCTCCATCTCGACCCTGACCTTCGACCTCGACATCACGGTCGAACCCGTCGCGAGCACGAACCCGATGGCCCCCACGCACCGCGTCCTCGGCCGCTCCCCGCGCGGCAAGCTGGTCGAGTGCGGCGGCATCTGGAAGAAGCAGAACAAGGAGACCGGCGCCGACTACTACACGCTGACCATCCGCGACCACGGCTTCAACGCCAACCTCGGCAAGGCCGCAAACCAGGACGATCTGTCCCTGCAGGCTGTCATCCCTTGGGGCCCCAAAGACGCCGCCTAAGCCAACGGCCAGACCGCTCCGGCGGTCTGGTTTTTTCTTGTTCCTGGGAACGACAGCGGTTTGAGTGAACGAACGAAATATGAAGCCCCGAAGCAGCCTATTGCGGGCAACATTGCGAGCTTCATAAGTCCTACACCACCCTTGCTCAGGGCAGCATGACCCCGCGGTTCTGAACGGTCACATACATCAGCGTCCAAGAATTAAGGGAACAGTGACACCCGCATAGCTGTCCTGCACGGTTACACTGTGCTCGGCATCCCGCTCGCGGAGGCCGTGAGATCAGTCTTTGTCTTGGACGAACGGCACGTGCTCAATTGGCGCGACGGATGCTGAGTTATCGGACCTGATGAATACACTCCGCGCGAAAACTCTAAAGATCGGGATGAGACACAGCATCTACATCCCAAAACCGCCGCATTGCTTCCGGAGGAACTCTTGTCAGGTTGGTTGTCGCGGCTGTCTGCGGCTAATTTCTGTCATGCGACGCTTCCTGCTCATGTCTAAATCTGATAGCGCGCCGATCGCCGGACGTGATGCAGATCGTTCAATCATCGCGGCGAGCGCGATGTCAGGCGAAGAGCGCAAGAAGCGGTGCTACGGCCTTCTGCCAGCTGTCACGCGCTTCAAGCCGGCCGATCCAGCCCGCGATTCTGGGGAATTCGTCCAGCGAAATCCCCGCTTGGTCGCGATACATGAATGTGGTCGCCAGATAGAAGTCGGCAAGGCTGAGTGCGCCTGCAATCCAATCCTTATCGTCGAGTCCGGTTTCCAGAACGGCAAGGAACTGATCGGTGGCTTTCCGTTCCGCTTCGACCACAGTAGGATCAGGATCGCCCATGCCGAATTTCTCTTTGAGGAACAGCTCAAAGGACAACTTCTGCATCGCCGGGCCTAGGTGGATGGCTTGCCACCAGGCCCACTGATCGACGAGGGCCCGCGTCTTGAGGCCATCAGGATAGAGCCCTGCCTCGGGCCGGATCCCGGCCAGATAGGCACAGATCGCCCGGGACTCCCAGAGCACGAAATTCCCGTCCTCCAAAACAGGCACCTTTGCATTTGAATTGCGGGCAAGAAATTCCGCCGCGCGGTTGTCCCCGGCACGGATGTCGACCTCGACGATTTCGAGTTCCACGCCCAGTTCGTGCGCCACCGCCCGTACACGCAGCGCATTCGGTGAGAAGTTCGCGTTGTAAAGCCTCATGACATTTTCCAGCATTATTGTTCCTGCGGCGCCTGAAGAAGCGCCGCGCGGTTAGCGGCCAGGAAATCGGCCACCGACTGTCCGGGCTTGCCGGTGAGCGATTCGAGATCGCCGCTGGCCACATCGAGATAGCCCTGCGCGATTGCTTCGTCGAAGGAGGCAAAGACCCTCGCCATGAACTCCGGCAGTCCATTTGCGATCATCGCCTGCACCAGATCCTCGGCGGGCAGGGCGACATAGGGGATTTCCTTACCCGCAATTTCGGACAAGATCGCCGCGACCTCGGCCTGGCTGACCGTCTCCGGCCCGGTGATATCGAGGGTCTCCCTTCCCGTAGCTTTCATTAGCGCCGCGGCTGCGGCACGGGCGCAATCCGCGCGTGTCACATATCCGGTCTTGCCATCTGCTGCGGCGGAGAAATGCGTGCCCATGGCGACGCTCTGCTGGCCGCCCATCAACAGAAAGTCGGTGTACATATTGTTGCGCAGGATCGTATGATCCGCCCCACTTTCCGTGATCAGCTTCTCGGTCCCTTCGTGGTCTTGAGCGAATCCGATTGGACTTTCCGCGACTGGGCCTGCGAAGGAGGTATAGACGATGTGGTCGATACCTACCGTCTTGGCCGCAGCAATCGCATTGGAATGAGCTGCGAGCCGCTTGCCCGGCTCCAGATCGTCGGTGGAGATGATGAGGAGACGCTTGCCGCCCGCGAAGGCTGCTTCAAGAGAAGCCGGGTCGTTGAAATCGCCCTCGCGCGCCTCGACTCTTTTTCCCGCCAGATCGGCAAGCTTGTCGGGAGTGCGCGAGATCGCGATGACCGGCCCGGCACCTGCCTGAACCAGCAGGTCGACCACCTGCCGGCCAAGTTGTCCGGACGCGCCGGTCACGATGAAGGGGCCGTTCTGGATGTTGGACATGGTATCTCTCTTATCTTGATGTTTCTGCAAGCGCGCTTGCGATCAATCGTGGATTTGGGTGGGGGCGGGATTCGCCAGCTTGCCGCGCGCGAAACCCCAGCTTGTGGTCAGGATTTTGATCATCACATCGACCTCTGCCTCATCGCGTGGAGCAAAGGCCATGATCGCATTGGCCGGGATGTATCCGGCCGAGGCCATCGGGTGCTGTTCGCCCCATCCCTTCGCGATGAGTTCCTCAACCGCCGCCAGCGGCAGCATCATGTGCGACGAACCGTCATAGGCGGGATGCACATGCGCAAATTCGCGTCCGATCATGAAGGCTTCGCGCGGGCCGCAGGCATGCGGCCGCGGCAGGACTAATGCCTCGGCGCCGGGGACCGAAATACCCGATCGGCAACGCTCGACGAAGGGCAGGGCGAAGGCCTTCTGCTTGAACAATGCGTGAATCTCGGCCGAGGAGTTCTGCGACACTTGCTCATGCGGGGCGCACTCGGTGGTTTCGGGGCGCGGACCCTGCCGCAAGGGAAGTTCGAAGCACATATCTGGTCCTATCCAAATCTGAACGCGCTTTCGACCGCGCCCAATACGTGATCCTCGAGGGTCTTTTCCCCCCGATCCGCAAGCGCGGCGCCGGCCACGACGTGCAATGGAATTAGATGTTCCTCGCGCGGATTGGCGTCGCGTGCGCCGGGTGCCCGATCCCAAGCAGCCAGCATGGCGCGGCGCGCCCCGGGGTCTTCATGGGTCACCGCACCCGTGAGCCATCGGTCGAAGTCGCCGCCGTTCACCGGGCCATCGGGTCCGCCCCTCATCGCCCGCATCATCTTGCCCATGTTGTGATAGGTGTTGCCGGACCCGATGATCAGAACACCTTCGTCTCGCAAGGGCGCCAACGCGCGACCAGCAGCAAGATGCGCCTCAGCGTCGAGATCGTCGCGCAGGCTCAGTTGGACGGTAGGTATGTCGGCCTCAGGCAAAGCCACCTTTAGCGGAACAAACACCCCATGATCGAAGCCACGCGTAGCGTCGGCCCGGGTTTCAAAACCCGCGCCATTCAATAGCTCGCTTGCACGGGCCGCCAGCGTAGGATCGCCTAGCGCGGGCCAGGTCAGCTGATAAGTATGGGGGGGAAACCCCTGATAGTCGAACAGCAGCGGCGGCGCGGAGTTGGTCTGCACGGTAAACACCCGTTCCTCCCAATGGCCTGAGATCACGAGAAGCGCCTTGGGCTTTGCCGGCAGGCTCGCAGGCAAAGCCTCAAGGAATCTGCGGTGCCTGTCCCAGGTGTCAGGCGGGTTCCAGTCCATGAAGAAGCAAGGGCCGCCTCCATGGGGAACAAACACTGTCGGCTGCCTTTCGGTCATTCTGTCGTCCTTTTGAACCCCAAGCCCGAGGGTGGATGGCCAGCGCCGTGGCAACTCCGCATCGGATTAATTCGTCTCTGTCGGAAACGTCGGCGCATATGCCGACTTTACCGCACGCACGCGATTGGCTGTCATCCACGAGGCGATCAGGAGCACCCAGGTCGCAAGAGCCGGTGGCCAGCCTGGATCGCCCGCGCCCACATGCGCCCCGAACGCCAACACCAGATGCCAGAACATCGCCGCGTAAGCCCAGTCCGCCAGCATCGCCGAAGGGCGCCAGAGAATCACCACCGCGCCGACAATCTTCAAAATCGCGAGCGGCCAGATGATGTATGTGGGATAGCTCAACACCTCGCGATACATGCCCGCGACCATATCGTGGGATGAGATGTAGAAAGTCGCCGCACCCAGATAGACCAGCGCCACAAGGCCGGTCGCGATCCAGTAGACATACTTTGCCACGTTGTCACTCATCACCGCACTCCCTGTTTGCAAGGGCTTGTTCAGCCGCAGTTTCCGCTCTAAGTACCTTTAGGTGTCTTGCATCGTTCGTGAAAGTAGGCACTTAAAAGTAACTAGATTACTTTAACCGCGAGGATAATCCACGATGAAGAGCGTCCAGCCCCCCTCATGCCCGATGGAGGCGCTTCTGCGTGTCATCACAGGCCCTTGGACGATCTATATACTCTGGGTTCTGTCCGAGCAGGGACCGCAGCGTTTCGGCGCGCTCAAGCGTTTGGTGCCCGGCATTTCCACCCGGGTCCTGACCGAGAGGCTGAGAATGCTGGAACATGCTGGCGTTGTATGGCGCGAGCAGGCCATGACCATCCCACCCGCTGTCACCTACGGGCTGACTGAGCGCGGCGCGGAACTGCGCGGCGTGCTGGACAAGCTTGGCTCGATCGCACGCCGCTGGGAGGCCGAGGGTGCCTTTGTCGGGACCGCAAGCGCGGCAGAATGACGGTACCCCTCCTGTTCGCGGGATAATCCCGCGCCCGAGAACAACTCAGGCAGAATCAGACCCGAAGCTCATGACGAATTGAAAACGGCGCTAGAAAAAGCCGCCAAGCGGCGCTTGGTGGGGTAGATCCGCACAGCTTTACGCTTTGCTGCTAAATCAACTTCTATCTACTATACTCACTAGACGGTACAGTAAAGCTTGTAACCGCCTAGTCCTGCCTGGGATAGAGAGAACGAGATGCCCGTGAGAAAAATGGCCGACGTCATGATTGGTGCGCGCGAGGTTTTCTTCCGATGCGGTTACGAAGGAGCCACGGTCGATGCAATTGCCGCTGAAGGAAAAGTGTCGAAGGCAACCATGTATTCGTATTACCCGACCAAGGAGCAACTGTTCCTGAGCGTGGTTGAATCCGAATGCGGTCGGCTTGCGGACGAAATCCTCCGGCCCTTGATCGCGTCTTTGGAGCCGCGCGCCCAGTTGGAAGAACTCGCCCTTCGCATGGTCGACCTCACCTTGGACGACACCTACATCCGTCTCCTGCGAACGTGCGTTGGCGCCTCCGAGGCACTGCCCGAAGTGGGTGAGGTTTATTTTCGCGCAGGCCCGAAACCTGCCCGCGAACTCGTCGGTCGGATTCTGGAGCGCCTTACGCGCGAAGGCGCGCTCGATGTCGATGACGTCCGGCGCGCGTCCGATCACTTCATACACCTTTGCGTTTCGGGGCTACTTATGCCGCGCCTTCTCGCAGTGAAACGAGCTGTCCACCGCGAGCAACATGCGCGCGAAGCGGTCGCTGCATTCCTGCGACTTTACGGTAGCGGCCACAGAGACAAATTTTCAGATTGAGCTCGCTTGCCAAATACGGGGCAGCGCATTAGCTCGCCCAATGACTTAACCGACCGGACGGTACAGGGTGACTGCACAAGTGGAAAAGCAACCGAAGAACGCCTCGCCGAAGATTCTCGGCGCTGCGCGGGCGATTGCGCTGCGAGAAGGCGCGGGAAAGATCACGATCGACGCCGTCGCTCGGGAATCCGGCCTCAGCAAGGGTGGGGTGTTGTACAACTTCCCCACCAAGAAAGCGCTTCTGGCCGGGCTGCTCGACGAAATGCTCGCGGAGCACCGCGAACGTCTGGCGTCGGTCCCGGAAGGGCACAGTTCCCGCACCCTGCGCGGTCATCTCGAGACAGTTCTGCAAGCCGTAAGCACCGATGATGACCTTTCGATGGCTATTCTCGCGGTTTCGGCGTCGGATCCGAATCTTCTGGACCCGCTGAGAAGAGAGCTGTCCCGTGATGTCGAGCGCATCCGTTCGGACGCGCAGGACGACACTGCGGCGATGGTTCTTTTTTTGGCGATCCAGGGTCTTCGTTTCCAGAGGCTTCTTCGCCTCGCGGATGGTGACGACGATCAGCAAGACGCCGCCATCGACAGATTGAAGGACATGATAAATGAGCTTGAATAGAACCAGATACTTCCGAGGAGGTGCCGCTGGATTGGTCGCCCTTCTTCTCGCCATTGTCCTTCTCGTGCAATTCAACCCGGACATCGCATCCAAGGTCTTCGCGCAGACTACGGATGAGGTTTCCGGTGCCGATGCGCAAGGGAGCGCCGAGCAAGACATGGCCCAACCGGTCACGGTCGAAGTATCGCGTGCCGAGCTTCGCGATAGCGATAGGGCGCGCAGCCTGGCAGGCCGCGTGGAGCCCGCCCGGACCGTGGATATTGCCTTTCAGGTTTCGGGTCAGCTTTCCGACCTCGCGGTAGATGCTGGGACTCGGGTCGAGAAAGGCGATTTAATTGCCGCGCTCGACCCAGTCGATTTCGAATTGGCCGTGGATCGGGCGCAGGCCTCTTTCGACCTCGCAAAATCCGAATACGATCGTGCGTTGAGTCTGACCGAGAGGGGGGTGGCGACCGACGCCCGACTTGAAACGAACCGCGCGCAGCTTGCTCAGGCAGAAGTCGCCCTGCGTGAAGCGGAGCGACGCTTGGCTCAAGCCACGATCACCGCGCCCTTCGACGCCATTGTCGCGCGCATCTTTCTGGAGGAGTTTTCGAACGTCACCCCTGCGGCTCCGATTGCCAGGTTGCAGGACATCAGTGAAATGCGGGTGCGGATTTCGCTGCCCGAGGAACTCGCCGCGATGGCACGGGCCCAGCCCGATGCATTCAGGGTAACCGCCTCTTTCCCCGCCGTGCCGGGATATGACGCAACTCTGTATCTGCGGAAATTCGTGACCGATGCAGACCCCACAGCCCAAACCTATGACGTCGAGTTTGCAATCGAGGGCGCCATCGACCCGAGATTGCTGCCCGGAATGACGGCGAATGTGCGCGTAGCCGCCGCCGCGGAGGGTGCGCAATCGCGGTTGGTAGTCGTCCCGGTCTCGGCGATCGACACGACGAGCCGGAGCGAGCCGTCCATCTGGCTGTATGACGAGGGGACCGGCCGGGTGTCCCGTAAGACGATCCGCCTGGGGCTGCCGAACGACGACGAAATCGTCGTGCTTGAGGGGCTCTCCGGAGACGAACTGGTTGTGTCCGGCGGGTGGTGGCGCCTGAAGGAAAACGAAACAGTCGCGGTTCGCGGCCTCTGAACGATCCTGGACCGGAAAACCGAAACCATGACAATGAGTATTTCCCGCGCAAGCATCCGACGTCCGGTCGCCGTTTGGCTGGCAATTATCTTTTGCCTTCTCGGCGGTTTGTGGGGGCTGAACACGGTCGGACGCCTCGAAGACCCGAGTTTCACGCTCAAGACGGCGCTCGTTTTCGTGCCCTATCCGGGCGCGACGGCGATGGAGGTGGAAGAGGAAGTCACCGATGTCGTGGAAAGCGCACTCCAACAGATGAAGCAGCTCGACCGGGTGGAATCGAAATCCATGCCGGGCATGGCCCAGATCACGGTCGAGATCGAGATGACCTATGGGCCCGACGAGATTCCGCAGGTCTGGGACGAGATGCGCCGCCGTATCCGCGACATCGAAGGAGAGCTTCCCTCCGGTGCGCAGTCTCCGATCATCAATGACGATTTCGGCGACGTCTACGGCATGTTCTACGCTGTGACGGCCGATGGGTTGAGCGCCTCGGAACAGCGAGACCTCGCGACTAAACTGCGGCGCGACCTTGTCACCGTCGACGGGGTGGCCAAGATCGAGGTTCAGGGGCTGGCTGAAGAGGAGATCATCATTTCGATCCCTTCGGCGCGCCTGACCGAACTGGGCCTGCCACCGGACCAGATCCTCGGTATCATCGCCGACGAAAACCAGGTTTTCTCCAACGGCGAGATCAGCGAAGGGCTGTCTCGGCTGGGCGTGTCCGTTCCGCCGGGTTATGTCAGCGTCGAGGGCATAGAGGCGCTGCGGCTCGGCGCCCCCGGAGAGGTCGGGCAGATTGCGCTCTACGACATCGCTCGCGTGGTCCGAGAGGAGACAGAGCGGCCGAGCCAGATCGTGCGTCACAATGGCACGCGGGCCTTCACCCTCGGGGTCTCGGCGCTCGTGGACCGCAACGTTGTCGAGGTCGGCAGATCGGTCGAGGCACGGCTGGACCAGCTGAAGACCGAATTGCCGGACGGCGTCGAGATCGTACCGATCTATGAACAGCATAAGGTCGTCGACGAAGCGGTCTCGAGCTTCCTCGTCGGCCTCGGTCAATCCGTGGCCATCGTCATCGGGGCGCTGATGCTGACCATGGGTTGGCGCGCGGGTTTGGTCGTGGGTGCCACGCTGGGCCTCACGGTTTTTTCCACACTGTTTTTCATGTCTGTCTTCGGCATCGAGATGGAACGGATCAGTCTCGGGGCTTTGATCATCGCCATGGGCATGCTGGTCGACAATGCCATCGTGATCGCCGAAGGCATGCTGATTGGCATGGCGCGGGGCAAGTCCGCCGAAGACGCCGCCGCCGATACAGAGACCGCGACAGGGTTTCCCCTGCTTGGGGCCACCGTGATCGGGATCATGGCGTTTTCGGGCATTGGGCTATCGCCAGACGCCACCGGAGAATTCCTGTTCTCGCTTTTCGCGGTTATCGCGATTTCGTTGCTGATGAGCTGGATCCTCGCCGTAACCGTTACACCCTATCTTGGGAAGCTCCTTCTGAAGGCGCCAAGAGACACCTCCAAGGACCCCTATCGCGGCTTAGTCTATTCGGCTTATCGCGGTTTCCTCTGGATGGCGCTGCGCGCCCGCGTGCTCGTAGTCCTGACGGTCGTCGGAATCACGGTCTGGTCGGTCATGGCCTTCGGCCAAGTCAAGCAGGCTTTCTTTCCGGCGTCGAACACCCCGATATTCTACGTCGAATTCCAGATGCCACAGGGCACGGACATTCGAGCCACGAATGAAGAAATGGCCCGGCTCGAGGCGATCATCTTAGGCGAGGAGATAGTGACGGACGTTACAACGCTTGTCGGGCGAGGGGCCAGCCGCTTCATGCTGACCTACAACCCTGAGCAGGCCGATGCGAGCTACGGTCAGCTGATCGTGCGTGCGACCGATGCCACACTCATCCCCGATGTTGCGGCGCGTCTCAATCGCGAACTGCCGGCGCAATTCCCCAATGCTCTTATCCGCGTCGAGGAGATCGTCTTCGGTCCGCCTGCCGGGGCCGATGTCGCCGTTCGCTTTTCGGGACCCGATCCGGTAGTCCTCCGGCAGCTATCGGATAACGCGCTTGCGATCTTCGACGAGGCCGGCACGATCACAAACCCGCGCACAGACTGGCGACAGCGCGAAATTCTCGTCGAACCCATCGTCGACGAGGCTCGCATGCGGTTGGCCGGTGCGACTCGCGGATCGATTTCCGACACCGTGCAATACGGGACCTCGGGCCTGCGGGTCGGCACCCTGCGCGAAGGCGATGCCGAAATCCCTATGTATCTGCGGCTTCCCGAGGTCGAGCGCGACGGGCTGGATCGTTTGCGCGATCTCTCCGTCTGGTCGCCGGGTGCAAATGGCTATGTGCCGATGGCCAACCTCGTCTCCGGCTTTGAGCCCCGCCTCGTCGAGGCCCTTATCCACCGCCGCGACCGTGAGCGTACGATAACGGTCCTCGGCGGTGCAGGCGGCGACCTGACAGCAGATGAGGCCTTTCGCAGTGTCCGCTCTGATATCGAAGCCATTCGGCTTCCCGAAGGCTACACGATGGAATGGGGTGGCGAGTTCGAAAGCGCGGGAGAAGCGCAGGCAAGTCTCGGCAAACAGCTTCCCTTGGGCTTTCTGGTAATGCTGACAATTTCGATCCTGATGTTCAACAAAGTGCGCCAGCCACTGATCCTGTGGCTCGTGGTTCCGATGTCGGTCACGGGGATGGTTCTTGGTCTGCTGTTCACTGGGCTACCGTTCACGTTCACGGCGCTTCTCGGCTTCTTGTCCCTTTCCGGGATGCTGATGAAGAATGCCATTGTGCTGGTGGAAGAAATCGATCAGCAACGCGCCGAAGGTGTCGAGGACTATCAGGCGGTAATCGATGGCTCGGTCAGCCGTTTGAGGCCCGTCGTGCTGGCTGCGGGCACAACGATTTTCGGTATGACTCCGCTCATATCAGACGCCTTCTTCGCATCGATGGCTGTCACAATCATGGGTGGCCTCGCGTTCGCCTCGATCCTGACACTGGTCGCGGTGCCGGTATTGTATGCGCTGTTCTTCTTGATCAAGCCGCCTAAACAAGAAAACGCTCCTTCAGGTTCCCCAGCGACAGCCTGAACGCAGATGCAGTTATAAGCGTTTCTCTGAGCGCCCTCGACCCGTCTTAAGGACGGTGTAGGCATGTTCCGTCGCCTCAAGCGCGCCTTCGAGAAAACCGCCGAATGTCGGAGCCACTTCGGTGCCGCCAAAGACGAGCGCTTCGTCCCACAGGCCTGAAAGAACGCACGGCAGGCCATAGTTCGGGTGGGCAAAAAAGACAGCGAAACTGCGGCTGGCAGCACGCCAGGCGCACTCCCGCTCCATGGTCTAGGCCTTCAAGGCATGGACCGAGGCCCAACTGCTACGCATTCCCGGCAAGGACGGTCTCGCGAAGGCCTTCCGCTATGGTCTCAGCTGCTGGCCGTCATTCGAGCTCTTCCTTGGAGATGGCCGCGTCGGCATCGACGACACCACCGCCGAGCGCGTCATGCGCCCGATCAGCATCGGGCGAAAAAACTGACTTTTTGCAGGCTCCGACAGCGGTGGCGAAACGCTGTCCCGGGCGATCTCCCTTGTCGAGACAGCCAAGATGAACGGCCACGATCGGCAAGCCTGGCTGGCCGAAATCCTCGACCGCATCCACAATCACATGACCAACCCGCTCAACGAACTGCTTTCATGGAACTGGACGCCGATAAACTGATCCGCGGTAACAACCGGGCGGTTACGTTTTTGGGGAAGTGATTACCTTTGAATCTTGAGGTCCGACTTCGCCTTTGCTAGGAATCGAACAACCATTAGAAAATTAGCAAAGTCGAAAGTGCAGATGTCTGGACCCCTTGATCAACTGAAGATTATAGAACTTGGTCACGTAATTGCCGGACCACTTGCGGCAGCTTTACTCTCGGATTTTGGTGCAGATGTCATCAAGATCGAAGCCCCCAACCGGACGGATATGATGCGCGACCTTGGACCCAAGGCAGAGGATGGGGTGGGCGTCTGGTGGAAGACTTTGGGCCGTAACAAGAAAACACTAGGCCTGGACTGGAAGTCCGACGAGGGCCGGGACATCCTGCGAAAGTTGGTCGAAGATGCCGACGTGCTGATCGAAAATTTCCGACCGGGTGTGCTGGAACGTGCCGGTGTTGGGCCAGACGTCTTGCACGATTGGAACCCGGACTTGGTTGTCTTGCGGGTTTCAGGTTACGGACAGGACGGTCCGATGCGCGACGTGCCAGCGTTTGGGCGTGCTGCGGAGGCCATGAGTGGATTAGCGCATCTGACCGGTTTTCCCGACGGGCCGCCGATGCACCCCGGCTTTCCGGCGGCCGACAGCACGACAGGGCTGATGGGCGCTTTGGGAATCATGATCGCGCTATTTGCTCGCGAAAAGGGCATTGCACGCGGTCAGGTCGTCGATCTTGCGGTGTTCGAGGCGTTGCTTCGGTTGATGGACTATCCTGTTCCCGCATTGACGGGCGCGAACCTCTCGCCGCGGCGCAATGGGCTGCGCCAGCCGATGGACTTTGCTCCGGGGGGGATGTTCCGAACGTCCGATGGGGTGTGGCTGACCGTTTCCGCAGGGAGCGCGGAAACCGCGCACCGACTGTTGCGGGCAGTCGGCGGGGACGCCCTTGCCGATGATCCGCGGTTTGCGACACTCGGCGAGATGTCGCAGCACATGACGGTGGTCTTTGACGCGATCAATGATTTCGTCACGCAGCACACGGCTAAGGAAGTGGAGGCGGTATTCGCCCGCCATGATGCCGTTGCCTCGCGTGTGTTGAGTGTCGAGGAAATCGCGACGAACGAGCAGATACGCCATCGCGGGGATATCGTGTCGGTCGCTGGCGAACAGACTCAGGTCATTGGTCCGGTCCCTCATCTCAGCGCGACGCCCGGTCAGCTTCGTTGGCTGGGACGACCGCCTGGCGCAGACAGCCAAAGCATTCTGCGTGATCTTGGTTTTGACGATGAGCGGATCGCTGCCCTATGTGAGGCTGGGCTCGTAAGATTGGAAAGAGGGCGCGCGCTATGACATTTCGATTGACCGCCGACCAACAAGAGATTCGCGACCAGGTTCTGCGGATTTGCGCAAGGTTCGACGACGACTATTGGCTGGATCGGGATCGCAACGGTGGTTTTCCCCATGAACTGCACAGGGCAATGGCCGATGGCGCCTGGCTGGGTATCGCCATGCCAGAAGCTGTCGGCGGCGCTGGTCTGGGGATCACCGAGGCGACCATAATGATGCAGGCAATCGCCGAGTCGGGGGCCGGCGCAAGCGGAGCCTCGGCCATCCACATGAACATTTTCGGGCTCAACCCGGTGGTGAAGTTTGGGACCGATGAGCAGCGCGCGCGTATGCTTGGCCCTCTAATAGCAGGCGATGAAAAGGCCTGTTTCGCCGTGACCGAACCGACGACGGGGCTGGATACCACAAAGCTGAAGACCATGGCGGTGCGGCGGGGGGACAGATATGTCGTGCACGGACAAAAAGTCTGGATTTCTACCGCGCAGGTGGCAGACAAGATGTTGCTTCTGGCCAGAACAACGCGGCTTGAGGATGTGAGCAGCCCGACCGAAGGGCTGAGCCTGTTCTATACAGATCTCGACCGAAATTTCGTTGACGTGCGAGAGATCGAAAAGATGGGTCGAAAGGCTGTCGATTCGAACGAAGTCTTCATCGATGGATTGCCGATTCCGGCTGAGGACCTGATCGGGGAGGAGGGCAAAGGCTTTAGGCAAATTTTGCACGGGTTGAATCCCGAACGCATCCTGGTGGCCGGTGAATGCATCGGTATTGCGCGCAACGCACTGGCGCGAGCGGCGCATTATGCAAACGAACGTGTGATTTTTGACCGCCCGATCGGCCAAAATCAGGGTGTTCAGCATCCACTCGCCAAAGCCTGGGCGCGAGTGGAATCTGCCAATCTCATGGTGATGCACGCTGCAGCCCTCTACGATGCGGGAGAACCCTGCGGCGTCGAGGCGAACGCCGCCAAGCTTTTGGCCGCCGACGCCGCGGTCGAGGCGACCGAAGCCGCGCAAATTACGTTTGGCGGATTCGGATATGCTAAGGAATATCACGTGGAGCGACTGGTACGTGAAGCTCTGCTGTTCCGCATCGTACCGGTGACACCGCAGATGCTTCTGTCGTTCATAGCAGAAAAAGCCCTTGGACTTCCAAAGTCTTACTGATCGGAGATAACGGGCGGGGCTGGTGGGAAAAGTTGTCTTGACCAATTTTCTAACGCCCGTTAGATTACTGGCAGCTGCCCCTAATGGGGAATGGGAGGAGGCGTCATGAATAAGACGCAGTTTGGGTCTTCGAGGGAGGACCTATCAAAACGTGCAACCGTTTACGCAAGCGGTTTATTCACCGGCAAAGTCGTTGTGGTGACCGGGGCCGGAGGCGGATTGGGGCTGGCAATTGCGACCTTGTTCGCAAGGCTCGGGGCCAATCTGGCGATCAATGGACGCAACGAAGAGAAACTGGCTTTGGCCAAGGAGTTTCTTGAAAGTTTCGGGGGCGAAGTTTTCGCTGTGCCTATGACCATCCGGGAGCCTGAGCAGGTCGAGGATTTTGTCGCCAAGACGAACCAGGAGTTCGGGGCGATTGACGTATTGGTGAACAATGCTGGGGGTCAGTTTCCGCAAGCAGCGTTGGAGTTTAGTCCAAAGGGCTGGAATGCGGTCATAGACACCAACCTGAACGGCACGTGGTGGATGATGCAATCCACGGCGCGCCACTGGGTTGCCAACAAGCAATCGGGCTCCATCGTCAACATCGTGGCCGATATCTGGCGCGGCATGCCCGGCATCGCGCATACCTGTGCGGCCCGGGCAGGGGTAGTTTACCTGTCCAAGTCGGTTGCGGTGGAGTGGGCCCCGCACGGTATCCGAGTGAACTGCGTGGCGCCGGGTTGCTGCGAAAGCAACGGTTTCGGGAACTACCCTCCGGAGGGTTCTGCGACCTTTCAGGACTCCAACCCGATGCGGCACGCCGGGGACGAATGGGATGTCGCTGAAGGGGTTGTCTATATGGCGGCGAATTCAGGGAAATTCGTAACCGGAGAAGTTCTGAACATCGACGGTGGGCAGCAATTGTGGGGGGATCCATGGCCAACGGGGCGGCCGGACTACTTCCGGATTACCTGATGTTGGCCGTGAACCTTAGGGGGACAATGATATCTAGATGACGACAAGGATTAACACAGCAATCGGAGCCGATGATGGGGCGATACTGGAGTGCAGCGGGGTCGAACGACGGTTCGGCGGCATCGTCGCTGTCACCGGTGTTGACCTCGTTATTCGACAAGGGGAAATCTTTGGACTTGTCGGTCCGAATGGCAGCGGCAAGACAACGCTAACAAACGCAATTACCGGATTTTACCCGCCAAACGAGGGCAGGGTCCGGCTGGCAGGAAACGACATTACGGGTACGGCGCCTCACAAGGTTGCCAAGCTCGGCGTTGCCAGAACGTTCCAAAATCTTGCCCTGTTCAACGGGATGAGCGTTCTGGACAACATCCTGCTCGGGCGGCACATCCACATGAGCCCAGGCGTTTTGCGTACGGCGCTATATTGGTGGGCAGCACAGCGTGAAGAAATCGAGAACCGTAAAATCGTCGAGGAGGTGATCGAGTTTCTACAGCTCGAGAGCATTCGGCATGAGTTGGTCGATGGTCTTCCGATCGGGTTGAAAAAGCGGGTCGAGCTGGCGCGGGCATTGGTGGCCGAGCCACAGATGCTGATTCTCGATGAACCGATGGCCGGCATGAACCAGGAAGAGAAAGGGTATATGTCCCGTTTCATTCTGGATGCCCGTGCCGAACGCGGCGTCAGCGTTCTGCTGATCGAACACCATATGGATGTCATCACCGGCATTTGTGATCGGATGCTGGCCCTGAATTATGGTGAAATGATCGCCAGTGGCATCCCCAAGGAGGTTGTGAAGGACCCGCGGGTCATCGAGGCATATATCGGAGGGTCGCATGACTGATTTGACGAAGAAACAGTCTTCGGGCGGCGACACGATCGGCGCAATTCTGGCGCGGAACGCCTCGAAACACGGTTCGGAAATCGCGCTTCGCGAAAAAGAGCGTGGGATCTGGAAGGAAACCACATGGGCGGAATACGCCGAAGAGGTGCTGGCCTGCGCGGCCGGGCTTGAGAAAATCGGCGTAACACCGGGCAAGGCGGTGCTTATCCTGGGCGACAACCGGGCGCGGCTGTATGGCGGAATGCTGGCTATTTCGTTGCTGGGTGCCTATGCAATGCCTGCCTATCCCGGCGCGACGCTCGAAGAACTCCGGCACTTTCTTGGCGAAGTCGAAATCGTCGCGGCCATCGCCGAAGATCAGGAACAGGTTGACAAGATCCTGGAACTGAAGGACGCGGGCGCCGAGGGCATCGACCACATCATTTATGATGAAGCGCGCGGTCTTGGCTTCTACGAGGTTGAAGGACTGTTGTCCTGGGATCACCTGATCGAAGTTGGTCAGCACGATCTGAACGAAACCCCGGGCCTGCGTGAGGAACTGCTTAGTCGTGCGAAGCCGGAAGATCCGGCCATTTTTCTGCACTCCTCCGGAACGACGGGCGCGCCGAAGGGCATCGTACTGAGTCAGAAGAACGTTCTTGCTGCTGCTCGGAATGGACATGCGGCGGGTGCCTTCGACGAAAATGAGGAGATCCTCGCGTACTTGCCGATGGCCTGGGTGGGAGACTACGCCATAACCGTTGCCGCGGCACTCCTTTGGCGTTTCACCGTGAATGTGCCTGAGCGCCAGGAAACGGTCGTGCGCGACATGCGCGAGATCGCTCCGACATTCTATCTGGCGGCGCCAAGAAGCTGGGACCAGATGCTGACGACAATCCAGGTTGGTATCGAAAATTCGACCCCTTTAAAGAAGTGGCTGTACCATTTTTTCATGGATCGGGCCATCGCGGCGGAAACGCGCAAGCTGAATGGCAAAAGCGGCGGTGTTCTTGAGCCATTGGGCCGACTTTTGGGCGAGGCAATCATTTTCGGACCGATCAAGGACCAGTTCGGAATGAGCCGCCTCAAGAACGCGTTCACCGGCGGCGAAGCGATCGGCGAAGACACCTTTGTTTTCTACCGATCCTTGGGAATCAAATTGCGCCAACTCTATGGCCAAACCGAAAACAGCGCGATCAATGCAATTCAGTCTCCGGGTGAAGTGCGCCTTCATACCGTCGGCAAACCCGCGCCCGGCGTCGAGGTGACCATCGCCGAGGACGGGGAGATCCTGGTACGCTCGGACAGCGTATTCGAAGGGTACTTCAACAAACCCGAAGCGACCGCCGAAGCCCTTGAGGGCGGGTGGCTGCATACAGGTGATGCCGGGTATTTGGAGGAAGATGGACACTTGGTTGTTCTGGGGCGCGTCTCCGAGGTCATGCATACGGCCGGAGGCGAGCGGTTTGTGCCAAACTACATCGAGAACCGGTTGAAATTCAGCCCTTATATTAAGGATGCTGCCGTAATCGGCGCCGGGCTGAAGGAACTGACGGCGATGGTCTGCGTGGATTTCGAGGCCGTGGGGCACTGGGCCGAAGTGAACGGCGTACCTTACGTGTCATATGCCGATCTTTCTCAGCGTGAAGAGGTCGCGACGTTGCTTCGCGAGGCCTTCCAACGGGTCAACAAGGCCGTCACCGAACCATTGCGCCTGCAACGCTTTGTCAGTCTGCCGAAAGAATTCGACCCGGACGATGGTGAAATCACACGGACACGAAAACTACGGCGCAAGGTCGTTCAGGAACGCTATGCTGACGTGATCGCGGCGCTCTACGACGGTTCAAAAGAGGTCCATGTAAGCGCGCAGGTGACTTACGAGACCGGGGAAGTAGGGAAGGTCGAAAGAAGCCTTCCCATCAGGGAGGTATAAATGGACTGGGTCTTTCTATCAGAGCTTGCGATCAACGGAGCCTTGACGGGTCTGCTGTACTCGCTATTCGCCATCGGCCTCGTGCTGATTTACAAGGCATCTTCGGTGCCCAATCTGGCGCAGGGCGGGTTGACCATGGTCGGGGCCTATGTGGTCCTGGCGCTGGCACGCGACGTGGGTTTACCCTTGTGGCTGGCCATCCCTCTGGCTGCGGTTGTAATGTTAGGCCTTGGGTTCGGCATTGAGCGTGTTGCCCTGCGCCGTCTCGCAGGTCGGCCGGTTGTCATGATCTTGATGCTGACACTCGGCCTCGACATTTTCCTGCGGGGTACAACGCTTGCGATCTGGGGCGGGACGTCGCGTTCGATGGAACTGGGCGTCAGCTATGATCCGCTGTTCCTGGGCGACATCTTCATCAGCCGCATCCATCTGGTTGGTGCCGGTGTTGCGCTCGCCTTGTTTGTCGCATTCATGCTGTTTTTCCGAACCCGGACCGGGATCAAGTTGCGGGCGATCGCGGATGATTACATGGCTTCGTGGTCGGTCGGTATCGCGGTTGAGCGCGGCGTTGGGTTGTCCTGGGCATTGGCATCCGTTGTTGCCGTCGCCGCTGGCGTTATCTGGGGCGAGATTCAGGGTGTCGATCAGGCGCTGTCGCTGTTGCTTCTCAAAGGTCTGACGGTTGCCGTTCTCGGTGGTCTCGACAGTATCCTTGGCGCCGTGATCGCAGGCATCATCCTGGGCGTCGTCGAAAACGTTGGCGCTGATTTCCTCGATCCGCTTGTCGGAGGCGGAAGCCGTGAGCTTATCGTCGCTGCCGTGCTCATTCTTACCGTCATGATCCGTCCGCACGGGCTGTTCGGTCGTCACGACATCGAAAGGGTGTAAGGCATGTTTTACAGACTTTCTGGCGTCCATCACGCCAACTACGTTTCGGACAGCCGAATCTTCAAGGTGCCTGCTGACCGGAATCTGACAGCATTCATCTTCTTGATTGGCCTTGCCGCGCCATTCATCATCCCGTCGCTTTATCTGAACAGCTACATGCTTCCTTGGCTGATCTGGACGGCCGCCGCGCTTGGATTGAATCTGGTGACAGGTTGGGCAGGCCAACTTCACTTGGGTTATGCTGCAGTCATGGCCGTTGGAGCGTATTCGTCGATCCATGCCGCGCGTTTCGGGGTGCCGTGGGAATTCGCCCTTATCATCGGCGGATTGACGTCATCCGTGATCGGCAGCCTGTTCGCTTTTGCCGCTTTGCGGGTCAAGGGCCTCTATCTCGCTCTCACTACTCTCGCTATGCAATTCGTGATGGACTGGGTTCTGACCCACTCTCCGGCGATCTCGGGGGGCTCACACGCGTCGCTCCAGTCACCGACATTGGCGCTGCTCGGGCAAGAGATTACCACTGATACTGGCTTCTACTATGTCGCCTTCGGCTGGTGTGTGTTGGTGACGATCTTCATGCTTAATCTCAAGCGGACTGGACTCGGTCGCGCCTTGGTCGCTGTCCGGGAAAAAGACTTTGCGGCCGCGATCCTGGGTGTGAACAGTTTCTACTACAAAATCCTCGCATTCGCGACTTCTTCGTTCATCGCAGGCGTCAGCGGTGCGTTGCTTGTTGCCACCTTTTTCTTTCTCGCCGCACCCGAGCAATTCTCGGTTGCCGTTTCGATCCAGGTTCTTGCGATGGTGATTGTTGGCGGCCTTGGCAGCATTATCGGTTCCTATTTCGGTGTTGCCCTGATCCTTCTTGTTCCGGGTATCGTGAACGGTCTCGTCGTCACGTTGAGTGACGGGCTTGGCATGCAGATCGATGTTGAAACACTCGCTCACATCCCGAACGCAGTCTATGGCGCACTGATCGTCATTATCCTTCTGATCGAACCACTCGGTTTGGGAAAACTCTACGGCAACATCAGAGACTATCTGATGGTCTGGCCCTTCGATCAGTTCAAGAAATAGGGGAATGCCGATGCAAGAAAAAGTTGAAGCCCAGAACATTCTGTCCATGAACAGTGTCGAGGTGCTGTACGACAATGTAATGCTGGCGATCAAAGGTGTTTCGGTTCAGGTTCCAAAGGGCGAGATGATCGCACTTTTGGGTTCTAACGGAGCGGGAAAAAGCACCACGTTGAAAGCGATCAGCGGTCTTTTGAAAGCCGAGCGCGGACGCATCAGCCGAGGTGAGATAACGTTCCAGGGAGCGGACATTACCGAAGCGCTCGCGCAAAAACGCGTCGAGATGGGCATCTGTCATGTCATCGAAGGGCGACGAGTCTTCGAACACCTGACCCCCGACGAGAACCTGACCGCCGCCGCGCCGCGCGGAATGTCCCGATCAACGCTGAATGCGGAAAAGGACAAGATCTACGGATATTTTCCGCGGCTTGCCGAACGCAAGAATTCGCAAGCAGGCTATTTGTCGGGTGGTGAGCAACAGATGCTTGCCATTGGGCGGGCCCTCGTGACCCAGCCGAAGCTGTTGATGCTTGATGAACCAAGTCTCGGGCTTGCTCCGTTCCTGGTCGAGGAAATCTTCGGCATCTTGCAAAAGATCAATAAGGATGAGGGCCTGTCCGTCCTGCTGGTGGAACAGAACGCCTTGGCGGCTCTGGAAATCGTTTCGCAAGGGTACCTTATCGAAAACGGCCGCGTTGTTATGCACGGCACCGCCGAGGCGCTCAAATCTAACTCCGACATTCAGGAGTTCTATCTAGGCGGCGGAGAGACCGATTTTCACAACGTCAAGCACTACAGCCGACGCAAACGTTGGTTGAGTTGAGGTACTAATCAGAAGTTGTTCAGGGAGGAACAAATGAAGAAACTTACCAAAGCGTTGGCCGTATTATCAATGTTCGGCGGAGCAATGTTTGGCACCCAGACGCTGGCTGAGCCATTCAAGATCGGCATCTGCTACGATCTCAGCAAGGCCTATACCTTTGCCACGCCGCAGGTTTCGCAGGCCGCGATGGACCTTGCCAAGCTCATCAACATGAAGGGCGGCATCGGTGGGGAACCGGTCGAAGTCATCGTGCGTGACCACGGGAACGAACCGCAGCGCGGAATCGAGTGCTACTCCAAGCTCAGCCGCGAGGGTGTATTCGTCTTCGATACCCTGTCCACTCCGGTCTCTCTGGCTATCCTGCCGCGGGCCATGGAAGACGGGCGTATCCTGATGCAGTCGCTTGTCGGCCGAGGCGATGCCGTTGACGGCACCGTTTTCGAATGGGTCTATCCGGTCGGACCGACCTATTGGGGACAGGCGGCCAATGATGTTGCCTACATAAAGCAATTGCATGATGGCGACTTGTCGGACGTGAAGGTGGGGTTTGTGTATTTCGATTACCCTTTCGGACAGGAGCCGATCGAGATCCTGGAAACCTTGTCCGAAAAAGAGGGTTTCGAGCTTGAGCTGTACCCCGTGCCGCTTCCGGGCAGTGACCAGGCCGGTGTGTGGTCCAAGGTGCGCCGCGACAAGCCCGATCATGTAATCGTCTGGATGTTGGGCGGTGCGCATGTGGTTGCGTCGAAGGAGATGCAGCGCAATCGCATTCCGATGGACAAGTACATCTCGGTCAACTGGTTGAACGAAGTCGATATCGCCAACATCGGTGAAGAGGCCGCCAAGGGTATCAAGCGCGGTACCAATGTCGTGGGCGGTCAGGATATTGCCCTGTATCAGGAAATCATGTCCGAGCTTTATGACAAGGGCGAGGGGTCCGGCCCGATCGAGAAGACGCAGGACGTTTTCTACAACACCGGTCTGGCGATGTATTCAATCATGTTCGAAGCCGCGCGCAGGGCGGCAGAACAGGAAGGCCTTCCGATAACCGCGGAGTCCTACAAAGCCGGACTGGAATCTCTTGAGGGATACGACGCGAACGGGCTGATGGCCCCCATTACGGTGACGGCCGAAGATCATGGCGGCGGCGGTAAGACCCGGATCGAGATGTGGGACGGGGAGACTTGGGTGCCGCAAACCGACTGGATCTCTGAGTACACGGACGTCGTGTGGGACGTGGTGAAAGAAAGTTCCTCAAAATACGAGCAGTGAAAGACAGGTAGCAGGAAGGGTGACGCTACGCAGGGCGGCAGCGGCGCTTACGAAACGGTATCATCGCCCTAAACCCTAGAAACGGGAGAGAGAAAACATGAAAGTCAAACAGCACATTAAGGCAGTGGTCCTTGCTACTGCGCTGGCTGCAAGCGCGACTGTGGCCTCAGCGCAGGACAAGGAGCCGATCCGCTTCGGACTCTGCTTCGACCTCAGTAAATCCTACACGTTCATTTCGCCGCAGGTGGCCCAGGCCGCGCAGGATCTCGCGATGTACACCAACGAAAACGGTGGTATTGAAGGGCATCCGGTTGAAGTCATCATTCGCGATCACGGCAACGAACCGCAGCGTGGCGTGGAATGCTATGAGCAGCTCAAGCGCGAAGGCGTTTTCCTTTTCAATTTTCTGTCCACGCCGGTCACGAACGCGGTTTTGCCGCGTGCCATGAAGGACGGTAACGTACTGATGCAGTCTTTCGTTGGCCGCGGTGACGCGGTGGACGGCGAAGTGTTCGAATGGGTTTTCCCGGTCGGTCCGACGTACTGGCAGCAGGCGGCAAATGACGTTGCCTTCATCAAGGGTCAGATGGGCGGTGACTTGAGCAAGGCGAAGATCGGGTTCATCTATCTGGATTATCCCTTTGGCCAGGAACCGATCGAGATCCTGAAAACGCTTTCCGAAAAGGAAGGGTTCGAGTTGGAGCTGTATCCCGTACCGCTTCCCGGGTCGGATCAAGCCGGCGCATGGAGCAAAATCCGCCGCGACAAGCCCGACTATGTGATCAGCTGGCTACTGGCGGGCGGACATGTGGTCGCCTCGAAGGAAATGCGCCGCAACCGTTTCCCGATCGACCGCTATCTGTCGGTGAACTGGCTGAACGAAGTCGATATCGCCAATATCGGCGCGGAAGAGGCGAAAGGCATCCTGCGCGGGACGAACGTGGCCGGTGGCCAGGAAGTTCCGATCGTCAAGACGATGCTGGACACCTACTATGCCAATGGCAAGGGCAGCGGACCCGAGAGCCTCGTGCGCGACGTGTACTACAATACGGGCATGGCGATCTACTCGGCCGGTTTCGAAGCTGCGCGTATTGCGATTACCGAAAACGGTTGGCCGATCACACCGGAAACCATGAAGAATGCCTTTGAATCGATCGAGAACTTCGATGGAAACGGCATCATGGCCCCGGTTACAGTGACCGACAAAGACCACGGAGGTGGTGGCAAGACCCGGGTCGAACAGTGGAATGGCGAAACCTGGGTTCCGCTGACCGACTGGAGCGCCGACTATCTCGACGTTGTTTGGGATGTCATCAAGCACAGCTCGGCGACTTTCACCGTCGAATAAGACTGGGCTTCCCCGCGGCAGACACGTCGCGGGGAAGCTTTCCGCAGTTAGATTGTCCCGAGAAAGCGAAGCAGGTATCATGAGCCCCATTGACGTGAAGATCGAAGACGGAATTGCAACCGTCTGTATTAACCGGCCCGAACGCAAAAACGCACTTTCCGTGGCGGCTACGAACGGGCTGACCGATGCTTGGGAAAAGATCGAGGCGGATGACAGCGTTCGTGTGGCCATTCTGACTTCGGCCGATTGTGGCGTGTTCAGCGCCGGACTGGATCTGAAGGAAGCCACAAAAATCGCACGCGACGAGGGCGTCGATATTCTGACCAAGATGCGCGACCCGTTTCACGAGACAATGCGCGCCTGCAAGAAACCGATCATCGCGGCGATGACGGGGTCGCTGATGGCGGGCGGAATGATGCTGACTTTGAATTGCGATCTGCGGGTCGGTCTCAAGGGGACCAAGGTCGGTATCACCGAAGTAAAGATCGGTCGTGGATCGCCTTGGGCATCGCCAGCATTGTCCATGCTGCCGCAGCCCATCCTTATGGAAATAGTTCTGACCGGCGACTTGATGCCGATCGAGCGCCTGCACGAATACGGGTTCACCAACTATATCGAAGACACTCCCGATGCTGTCCGCGCACGGGCCTTCGACCTTGCCAAACGCATTGCCAGCGCGGCCCCGCTGTCGGTTGTTGCCGCGAAAGGCAGTGTTCGCGCAACCATGGATCTTGGCTGTGCCGGTGGTCTGGAAGAGGGCAAGCGCCTGCACGAGGTGGTTTACGCCAGCAACGACGCGATTGAAGGCCCAAAGGCCTTTGCTGAAAAGCGAGCACCCGTCTGGACCGGGACCTGATGGAGGCTTGAATGACTGAGCTTATTCGCCTGGACAGGGATGGCCCTGTCGGAATCCTGCGGTTTCTTCAGCCGACAAAACGCAACCCTTACAGCATCGGGTTCGTCGAAGAACTAGTGGCGCTCCTGCGCGAAGCCGAACGGGACGCTACGATCCGTGTCGTTGTTATGACCGGTGGCGATCATTTCAGCAGCGGCGGCGATCTTGTCGGGTTTCAGTCTGAGATCGCGAAAGGCGCAAAGGCGACATCGGAAATGGTGGAGCTGGTTCACGATGGCGGACGCGCGGCCTATCTGTTTCGCAAACCTCTGATTTCCGCGGTATGCGGCGTGGCTTTTGGCGCGGGTTTAAGCCTGGCCTTGTCGGCGGACATTGTCGTTGCTGCCGAAGATGCCCGGCTGTGCGAAGTTTTTGCGCGCGTCGGCGGCTGTCCTGACACGGGATCAAGCTGGCTGCTTCAACAGCGTGCCGGTGCGGGGGTGGCGCGGATGCTGGTGCTCACGGGCCGCGAGATCGACGGACGCACCGCTAGGGACCTGCGCGTTGTCGAAGAATGCGTGCCGGCCAACCAGGTCGAGGTACGGGCGTTGGAAATTGCCCGCGAGATTGCAACGCACCCGATGTTTGGCGTTCAGACCGCCAAGCGTGTGATGCGCGCCGCAGCCGAGTGCAGCTATCTCGAGGCGCTGGATATCGAGCGCGATGCCCAAAGCGTTTTGCTGTGCGCGCATGACTTTCCCGAGGCGATGAAAGCGTTCTCGGAAAAAAGAACTCCAGAATTCAAAGACCGTTAGCTCGGTTGAAACCTTATCGCAAAACTCAAGGAGCCCACGCCAATGAAGGTACTCGTGCCTGTGAAACGCGTGATCGACTACAACGTGAAGGTCCGCGTCAAGGCGGATGGCAGCGGTGTCGATCTCGCCAACGTTAAGATGTCGATGAACCCGTTCGACGAAATCGCCGTTGAAGAGGCGATCCGCCTGAAAGAGGCGGGAAAAGCCGAAGAGGTCGTCGCGGTATCCATCGGCGTCAAACAGGCGCAGGAAACCCTGCGCACCGCACTGGCCATGGGCGCCGACCGCGCCATCCTGGTCGTCGCAGCGGATGACGTGCACCAGGATATCGAGCCGCTGGCAGTGGCCAAGATCCTTGCCAAGGTCGTGGAAGAGGAACAGCCCGGTCTGGTTCTCTGCGGCAAGCAGGCGATCGACAACGACATGAATGCCACCGGCCAGATGCTGTCGGCGATCCTCGGTTGGAGCCAGGCGACCTTTGCCTCGGAAGTGGGCATCGATGGCGACAGCGCCGTCGTCACCCGCGAGGTCGATGGCGGCCTGCAGACCATCAAGGTCAAGATGCCGACCGTCGTTTCCGTCGACCTGCGCCTGAACGAACCGCGCTATGCGTCGCTGCCCAACATCATGAAGGCCAAGAAAAAGCCGCTGGATGAAAAGACCGCCGCCGATTACGGCGTCGACGTCACCCCGCGCCTGACCGTGGTCAAGACGTCCGAGCCGGCCGAACGCGCCGCCGGTGAAATGGTTGGCTCGGTCGACGAGCTGGTTGCGAAACTCAAGGAAAAGGGGGCGGTGTGATGGCTGTTCTTCTTCTTGCCGAAGTCAACAATGGTGAACTGTCGATGGACGCGACCGCAAAGGCGGTCACCGCGTCCAAGGCCCTGGGCGACGTGACGGTTCTGTGCGCCGGCGCATCCGCCGCCGACGCCGCGAAAGAAGCCGCGACAATTGATGGCGTGGCCAAGGTGCTGGTCGCCGAAGACCCCGCGCTGGGTCATCGCCTGGCGGAATCGACCGCCGACCTGATCGTGTCGCTGGCAGGCGATTACGATCACATCGTGGCGCCCGCCACCACCGACGCCAAGAACGTGCTGCCCCGCGTGGCCGCGCTGCTGGACGTGATGATGCTGACCGACGTCTCGGGCGTGGTCGATGCCGACACGTTCGAGCGCCCGATCTATGCAGGTAACGCGATCCAGACGGTGAAATCGGGCGACGCGAAAAAGGTCGTGTCCTTCCGTACCGCCAGCTTCGACGCGGCCGGCACCGGTGGCTCGGCCGCCGTGGAAACCGTGGGCGGGGCCTCCGCTTCGGGCCTGTCGGAATGGGTCGAAGACAAGGTCGCCGAAAGCGACCGTCCCGAACTGACCTCGGCCGGTATCGTGGTGTCGGGCGGCCGTGGCGTCGGCTCGGAAGACGATTTCGCGCTGATCGAGAAACTGGCCGACAAGCTGGGCGCCGCCGTTGGCGCATCCCGCGCCGCCGTCGACTCGGGCTTTGCACCGAACGACTGGCAGGTTGGCCAGACCGGCAAGGTGGTCGCGCCTGACCTGTATATTGCCGTCGGCATCTCGGGTGCGATCCAGCACCTTGCGGGCATGAAGGACAGCAAGATCATCGTCGCGATCAACAAGGACGAAGAGGCCCCGATCTTCCAGGTGGCCGATTACGGTCTGGTCGCCGACCTGTTCGAAGCTGTGCCTGAACTGACCGACAAGCTGTAAGTCCATTGCAAAAATTACAAAAAGGCCCGCCTGTTTTGTCGGGCCTTTTTGTACGAGCCGAATGGGCGGCGCGTTGATTGGAAAAATCCGGATGCGCACGGTCCGAAGCCGTGTGACGCTCCGTCAGAACGGCTCGGGTTCATTGTCGAGAAAAAAAACACTTGTTAGATTTCCTCAATGCAAGCATGACTCGATAGGAATAAAACATGTCTCTGATCAAGAACTCCCCGAGTTGGGCAGTGGATGAACACAAGATGTTCGCCGATAGTACACGCAGGCTTTTCGATGCAGAGATGGCTCCGAAGATTGGAAAATGGGCGGAGCAGGGAATTGTTGACCGCGACTTCTGGAAAACAGTCGGTCAGCAGGGTGTCATGGGTGGCTCGATTGCCGAAGAATATGGTGGTTTCGGTGGCGGCATCGGGTTCGACGCGATTACCGTCTACGAGCAGGGGCGCACCGGTGATACGGGTTGGGGCTATGGGATTCAGTCCATCGTAATCCATTATCTCAACGCATATGGCAGTGAGGAACAGAAGAAAAAGTGGTTGCCGAAACTGGTCAGCGGCGACAGCGTTGCGGCGATTGCCATGACCGAGCCTGGAACGGGCTCTGACCTCCAGAACGTACAAACCTATGCGGAAAAGGATGGCAACCACTACAAGATCAACGGTTCGAAGATCTTTATCACAAACGGGCACACGGCGGATCTCGTTGTTATCGTGGCAAAGACCGATCGCAACGCCGGCGCCAAGGGCGTTTCGTTGATCGTTCTGGAAACCGAGGGCGCCGAGGGCTTTCGCCGGGGACGGAACCTGAAGAAACTGGGTATGAAAGGTTCGGATACTGCTGAGCTGTTCTTCGAGGATGTGCGCGTGCCCACGGCGAACCTGCTTGGTCCGGAAGAGGGGCAGGGGTTCTACCAGCTGATGAAGCAGCTGCCTTGGGAGCGGCTGATGATCGGCATTACCGCGCTCGGTTTTATTGATTTTGCGATCGATGAAACGGTGAAATATGTTCAGGACCGCAAGGCATTTGGAAGCCGGATCATGGACTTCCAGAATACACGCTTCAAACTGGCGGAATGCAAAACCAAGGCCGAATTGCTACGTTCTTTCGTAAATGACGGGCTCGCGCGTCTTGAAGCGGGCGAACTTGATGCGGCCACGGCTTCGATGGCGAAATGGTGGGGCAGCCAGACGCAGAACGAGGTCATGCATGAATGCCTGCAACTGCACGGCGGTTACGGTTTCATGATGGAATACCCCATCGCGCGACTTTATGCCGACAGCAGGGTCCAGATGATCTATGGCGGCACCAACGAGATCATGAAGGAACTGATCGCACGCTCGATGGATGTTTGATCCGTCCGGTGCCGGGTGGGGCTATTCCCTGCCCGGTCCCAGAATTTCGTCGCTGTGTTCCCCAAGTCGCGGGGCCGGGCGATGATCATGTCGCGCAGGGGTCGCCGAAAAGCGAGCCGGCGGGCGTGTCGTCCAGATCGCACCTTCGGTCGGGTGATCAATCCGTTGAAAGAACCCGGTTGCGGCAAGATGGGGATCGTTCGGCAAATCTGACAGGTTGCGCACTGGCATGGCGGGTATGTCGGCCTGCTCCATGAGGTCAAGCCACTCATCTGTGGTCCGGGTCAGCGCAATCTGCGCCACCATATCGTATACTGCGCCGATGTTGCGGCTTCGGGCATCCATGTCAGTGACCCAGACATGGTCGATCATGTCGTCGCGCCCGACCGCCTGAAAGAACCGCGCCCATTGCACGTTGGTGTAGGGCAGAATGGTGATGTAGCCATCTGCGGTCTGAACCGGACGCCGGTGCGGAACCAGCATGCGGGCATAGCCGAAATCCTGCGGAGTCTCCTCGAAGGTGGCGCCATCCATGTGTTCGGCCAGCAGGAAGGCGGCCAGCGTCTCAAACATCGGAACTTCGACATGCTGGGCCTGTCCCGTACGCTCGCGGTGGAACAGGGCGCCCATCACGGCATAGGCGGCGGTCACGCCGCCAAGCTTGTCGGCCAGAATTGTCGGGGCATAAGCGGGCGGTGCCTCGGGGTCGCGCAAGGTTGCCAGGCTGGCCAATCCCGACACCGACTGGACGGAATCGTCGAATGCTGGCTTGGCGGCATAGGGCCCGTCCTGTCCGAAACCGGTGGCGGATACCGTGATCAGGTTCGGGTTTTCCTGGCGCAGGGTTTCGGGATCCAAAGACAATCTGGCAAGCGCCGCAGGCCGGATGCTCGAAATCATCACATCGGCATCGATGAGCAGTTTGCGCAACTGATCGAGACCGGTTTGTGTTTTGAGGTCGAGTACGACACTGCGCTTGTTACGGTTGGTCCCCAGAAAAGCGGCCCCCATCAGCTTGTTGCGCGATGGCTGGACCTGGCGAAGAAGATCGCCCTCGGGGCCTTCCACCTTGATCACATCGGCCCCCAGATCGCCCAGCATCTGCGTCGCCAAAGGTCCGAAAACTACAGAAGTCAGATCGACGATCTTCACGTCTTGAAGGATCGCCGGATTGTTCTCATCGGTCATTTGATTGTCCACTTAGTTGCCTACCGTTTTTTATGAACAACGGCCGAACTCGGCGCGAAGGGCCTTGCCTTGCGCATCGAAGGCCGGGCAGGGGCCCAGTGCCGTTTCGCCGAGGCTGCGCCGGATCGGGGGGGTCGGGACGTTGATTTCACCGGAAGGCGTGCGAATTACGGACCGGTCAAGCTGGGGGTGACCGGACAGGGTCGCCACGTCGTTCACCGCGCCCGAGGCAATGCCCGCAGCGTCAAGCCGCTTCAGCATCTCGGCGCGGTCATGCGAGGCGAACACGTCCTTGATGAGAACTTCGAGCGCGGGTTTGTTTTCAATTCGCGACGTGTTGTCATGGAACCGGGGGTCGGTTGCCAAAGCCGCATCGCCCAGTATGTGTTCACAGAACCGTTGCCATTCGCCGTTGTGTTGCACGGTAATGACGACAAGCTGACCGTCCTTGCATTCATAGGCCCCGTACGGGCAAATGACCGTGTGGTTCAGTCCGACACGAGGTGTCGGCTTGCCAAGGTAATCGTGATACAGCAGTGGAACCGACATCCAGTCGGCCATCACATCAAACATTGCCACGGAAACGCCGCTGCCCTTGCCGGTGCGATCACGCCCGACAAGTGCTTCGCAGATTCCAGCATGGGCTGTCATACCGGTGGCGATATCGCAGACCGACACGCCCACCCGTCCTGGTCCGTCGGGTGTACCGGTCACTGATGCCAGACCGCTCTCGCATTGCACCAGAAGGTCATAGGCCTTGGCGTTGCGCATCGGGCCGTCTTCGCCATATCCGGTGATGTCGCAGGTCACTAGACGCGGGAAGCTCTCTCGCAGACTCGCGGAATCGAGCCCCAGCTTGGCCAGCGCGCCCGGCAGCAGGTTCTGAATAAACACATCTGCGTTTTCCAGCATCCTGAGCAGGATTTCACGGTCTTCGTCGGCTTTAATGTCCAAGGCGACCGATTCTTTGCCTCGGTTCAGCCATGTGAAATAGGCGCTTTCACCGTTGGCGGCGGTATCGTAGGCGCGGGCGAAATCGCCTGCGCCCTTGCGTTCGATCTTGATCACGCGCGCGCCGGCGTCGGCCAGCCGCGAGGAGCAAAAAGGCGCAGCGACTGCCTGTTCCAGCGCAACGACGAGTTTGCCGGAAAGGGGGGCTAAGTCTGAACCTGACATGAGTTTCTCTCAATTGATCCTGAAAGGTTGACTAAATCTAACAATTGTTAGAAAGATTATCAATACGCTTGAACAAAGACTGGGTCGCTTGAAGGAGAACGCCTATGCAGGATGCCAAAGGACCAGACCAGCTTTTCCAACGCGCGCTGGCAGAGGGAGAGATCCTGCTGCCCAAGTGCGACGACTGCGGGGCCTATCACTTTTTCCCGCGAGTCCTGTGTCCACATTGTCATGGCGCCGCGATTTCGTGGAAGCAGGCCACCGGCAAGGGACGGGTCTACACCACAACCGTCGTGCGCCGCAGCCAAAACCGCGGTGGCGACTACAACGTGTGCATGGTCGAGCTTCAAGAGGGCGTTCGAATGATGAGCCGGGTCGAAGACATTGCACCGGGTGAGGTCGCCATCGACATGGCTGTAACCGCTTTCGTGGGCGAGGCCGAGGGTGTTCCGGCCGTGCTCTTCAAGCCGTCGGAGGTATAAGTCATGACCACAGAACTTCGGGGGAAATCCGCCATCGTGGGAACCGGTCATGCCGGTTTCGGAGAAGCCCATGGCCTGACGGCCTATGATGTCATGGCGCAATCTGCGCTTGCGGCGCTTGGCGATGCCGGGCTGAAACTGTCCGACGTCGACGGGCTGTTCTGCACCATGATGGAAGACAGCATGCCGGCGCTTATGGCGGCGGAGTATCTGGGCATCCAGCCCCGTTTCATTGATGGCACGATGTCGGGCGGTTCGTCCTTCGTAAACTACCTGACGTCCGCGACCATGGCGCTTGATGCCGGTCTGTGTGATGTCGCTCTTATCGTCTATGGCTCCAACCAGCGCACCGCATCGGGCAGACTCGTGACCGCTTCACGTCCGCCGGCCTACGAGGCGCCATATAATCCGCGCTATCCGATCTCGGCCTATGCGATGGCCGCAGCCCGGCACATGCATGAATATGGCACCACCCGAGAGCAGCTGGCCGACGTGGCCGTTGCTGCGCGGGCATGGGCACAACACAACCCCGAAGCGTTCGAGCGCGGCCCGCTGACCCGAGAAGACGTGTTGGGCGCGCGCATGGTGGGCGATCCATTGACCGTGCGCGACTGTTGTCTTGTCACCGACGGCGGTGGCGCGATCGTGATGGTCCGCGCGGACCGCGCACGGGATTTCCCCAAGGTGCCTGTCTATGTGCTGGGCAGTGCGACGGCAAGCTCGCACCGGCAGATTTCCCAGATGAAGGATTTCACCGTGACCGCGGCCCGCGACTCGGGCGCGCGCGCCTTTGCGGCGGCCGGAGTGACCCCTGCGGATATCCAGGCGGTCGAGCTCTATGATGCCTTCACCATCAACACGATTTTGTTTCTCGAAGATCTTGGGTTCTGCGCCAAGGGCGAGGGAGGGGCCTTTGTCGAGGGCGGACGCATCGCGCCTGGCGGCGTCTTGCCGGTGAACACGAATGGCGGCGGCCTGTCCTGCGTGCACCCCGGGATGTACGGCATCTTCACAGTGATCGAGGCTGCTCGTCAGATCCGTGGCGACGCGCCGGGCATTCAGTCGAAGGATATCGACCTGGCGCTGGCGCATGGCAACGGCGGTGTGCTGTCCAGCCAGGTCACGGCGATACTTGGATCGCAAAACACGCTCTGACGGCAACTAAGGGAGGAAAGTAAATGCCATTGGATTTCGAGGCACTGTCGAACTGGGACTTTGAGGAAATCGAACAGACGCTGACCGAGCGGGATACCATCCTGTATGCACTCGGCCTTGGGTTCGGCGAGGATCCGACCGACAAAAAGGAGCTGGCCTATGTCTATGAGGACGGGCTCAAGGCAGTTCCCTCGATGGCGGTCATTTTGGGGTATCCCGGCTTCTGGCTGCGCGATCCCAAGACCGGCGTAAACTGGCAAAAAGTGCTGCACGGAGAACAGTGGCTCGACATCTACAAGCCGCTGCCGACACATGGCCGGATTGTCGGCCGCAGCAAGATCGACTTCATCGCCGACAAGGGCGAGGGCAAGGGAGCCGTCATTTACCAAAGCCGTGATATTATCGACGCGGACAGCGGTGAAAAACTGGCGCGCGTGGCGATGTCGGCTTTCTGTCGCGGTGATGGGGGGTTCGGCGGTGAGAACCAGGCAGGTCCGGCACCCGCAGTGCTACCTGACCGGGCGCCTGATCACATATGTGATATCGATACCCTGCCCCGCCAAGCCCTTATTTATCGTCTCAGCGGTGATTTCAATCCGCTTCACGCTGACCCGGATGTGGCCCGTTCTGTCGGGTTCGACCGCCCGATCCTGCATGGTCTGGCGACCTATGGGCTGGCGGCCCGGGCGATTCTAAAGACGTTGCTTGACTATGATTCTGCCCGGCTTGTCGGTCTGGATGTTCGGTTCTCGGCTCCGGTCTATCCCGGCGAAACCGTGCGGTTCGAAATCTGGGAAGAGGACGGCGAGGTCCGGTTTCGAGCGTCTATTCCTGCACGCGACGTGGTTGTTCTGAACAACGGCGCAGCGCGCTTCGCCTGAGGCAATGAAGATGGCTCAACCTCTCAAGGATATCCTGGTGCTGGATTTCAGCACCCTTCTTCCCGGTCCGATGGCGACGCTCATGCTGTCCGAGGCCGGCGCCGAAGTGATCAAGTTCGAACGGCCCGGAGTCGGCGAGGACGCGCGCCAAACCGAGCCCAGGATCGACGGAGAGAGCATCGGATTTGCCGTGTTGAACCACGGCAAGCGATCGGTGGCCATCGACCTCAAGTCAAGGGGCGCAGTGGAACGTCTGCGCCCTTTGATCGAGAAGGCCGATGTTCTGGTAGAGCAGTTTCGTCCCGGCGTGATGGACCGGCTGGGGCTTGGTTATGAAGCGTTGCGAAAGATCAATCCCGGTCTCATCTATTGTTCGATCACCGGCTATGGCCAGACCGGACCAAAGGCCAGCGCCGCCGGCCACGATCTCAACTACGTCGGTGATGCGGGTATCCTGTCGCTCAGTCGCGGACCGGATGACCAGCCAACAGCCCCGTTCGGGCTGGTCGCCGATATCGGAGGCGGAACCTATCCTGCGGTGATGAATATCCTGCTGGCCCTGATTGCGCGGCAGGCAAGCGGGCAGGGGACGCATCTGGATATCGCAATGGCCGAGGGGGCGTTCGCCTTTGCCTATTGGGCCCATGCCGAAGGTGTGATTGCCGGGCAGAACATCGAAAGCGGTTGCAGCCGTCTGACGGGTGGCCTGGCCCGTTATCGGCTTTATACGGCTGCGGACGGGCGTCAGATCGCCGTCGGCGCGTTGGAAGAAAAGTTCTGGCAGTCGTTCTGCGATGTCATTGGTTTGCCGGTGGCCCTTCGCGATGACTGGTCCGATCCAAATGCCTGTGCCGCAGAGGTTGCACGTCGTCTGAGGGAACACCCCTCGACCCATTGGGAGCCTTTGCTGGCTGCGGCAGATTGCTGCTGTTCGGTCGTGAAGACGCCCGCCGAGGCGGCGCGTGGCCCGCATTTCAAAGCGCGTGACGTGTTCGGGCGGACCGTAAAAATCTCCGGCCGGGACGCGCCCGCTTTGCCGCTGCCAATTGCCCCGGAGTTCCGTTCTTCCGGAAATTCGGTCGGAGTTGCAGCCACTCTGGGCGAAGACAATACGCGTTATGGCTTGGACCAACCAAAGACAGAGTAAATCCCGTTGACGGGCAGGTTTTGAATCGGTAATCTAACAATTGTTAGAAAAAAGGAGGGTCCAATGGACAAGTCTGACGATGACCTGCCGACTGAAGCTGAGCGTTATGTCATGCCATCGCGCTTTGTGGAAAGCGATAGCTTGGAAGTGCAGGGTTTCGTGACATCGGCTTTGCGTGATCTTCCTGTGGGCGCAACCAATCGAGATAAGGCGATCCGCCTGTTCGAAGCGGTGCGCGACGATATTCGCTATGATCCCTATTGTTTTGCGCTGGATGAGGACTCTTACCGTGCCAGCCGTATCGCTGGGGCGGAAGCGGCGTTTTGCGTTCCCAAGGCAATTCTTCTGGCGGCTTGTTTGCGTGCTGTGGGTATCCCTGCCGCTCTGGGGTTCGCGGATGTGCGCAACCACCTGAATACACCCAAGTTGCAGGAGTTGATGGGGACCGATCTCTTTATCTACCACGGCTATGTTCAGCTGTGGTTGGGGAATGAGGCCTACAAGGTGACACCTGCATTCAACATGGAACTGTGTGAAAGATTCGGGGTCAAACCCCTGGTCTTCGACGGCTATCACGACGCGCTCTTTCATGAGTTCGACGAACAGAATCACCGGCACATGGAATATGTGAACGACCGTGGTCTCTATTTCGACGCGCCGATGGGTGAGTTCCTGGTGGCGTTCAAGCAAACCTATCCGAAGCTGGAAGAATTCAACCGCATCCGAATATCCAAGGATGCGAGCGGATACGATGACGGTTTCGCAAAGGAGGGTGCCTCTTGAGGTATCTGGAAGACTTCTCGCCGGGCCAAGTCTATCGCTTTCGCAGCGCTCCGATGAGCGCGGATTCAATAAAGGCCTTTGCCAAGGAATGGGATCCGCAGCGGCTGCACACCGATGAAGACTATGCAACCGCCATACATGGCAGCCTGATCGCCTCGGGCTTTCAGACCATGCTTGAGGTGTTCAAGCCGGTCATGACCGAGATGATGGTCGATGTTGCCAATATCGGCGGCATGGGCTTTGACAATTTGCGCTGGCTGCGGCCTGTGCACCCGAACGAACCCCTTGATGTCGAACTGACGGTCAACTCGGTCACACCGTCAAAAAGCAAGCCCGACAGAGGTGTTTTGCACTATACGCTCAGCGCCAGAAACCCCGAGGGCGAGGTCGTTTTTTCGACCGACACCCCCGTGATGATCCAGCGAAAACAAAATGACACAAACTGATATCCTTTCCAGCGAACAAGAAGACCTTCGCCTGTTGCGCGAGAGCGTGCGCACGTTGTTTGAACGGGCGGGCGGAAGTGACAGAGCCCGACAACTCCGTGATGCCGGGGGCGGTTTCGATCCGGAGATGGTCCGGGAACTGGCCGAGGCCGGTGTTTTCGGCGTGGCGGTGCCCGAAGATCAGGGCGGGCTTGGCATGGGCCTAGCCGCCGGGGGTGTCATCGCCGAGGAAGTCGGCCGTGTGATTGCCCCGGAACCGGTCGTGTCGACGATCGGTCTGAGCCTCGGCCTTCTGCGCCGCCTTTGTCCGGATCATCCGAAGATGGCACAGCTCATCGGCGGCGAAATTTCATTGGCGGTTGCCTGGCAGGAACGCGGCCCCGACGGGGCGCCTGCCGATGCGACCTGCCGATACGCGGACGGAAAGCTGACCGGTAGCAAGGCCTGGGTCGTCGGTGCGATCGGTTCGCACGGGTTCCTTGTCGTGGCCGAACAGGATGATGGTCCGGTTCTGGTTCTGGCTGAGGCAGACGCGCAGGGGCTTGTCATCGACAAGCGGACGCAGGCGGATGGCAGCTCTCTGGGCGAGCTTTCGTTTTCGGGAACTCCGGCCGCGGAATTGGCCAGCAGCGGTGCGGTTCTCACTGCACTGGCCGAGGCTGTCGCCGATGCAACGGCGCTTGCCGCGGCCGAGCTTGTCGGCCTGAGCGAGCGCGCCTTCGAGATCACGCTCGACTACATCAAGACGCGGGAGCAGTTCGACAAGCCGATCGGATCATTCCAGGTCATCCAGCACCGTGCCGTCGACCTCAACGTGATGTGCGAGGTCGCGCAGGCCGGAGTGCGGGAGGCGCTTGCGCAGATGGACAGCGAAACCGATCCGAAGGTTCGGGCCCCGATTGCCAGCCGCGCCAAAGCGCGCGCCGTCACGGCCGCCAAGAAAATCACCCGCGACGCCATCCAGCTGCACGGGGCCGTCGGGTACACGGATGAGTTCGATATCGGGCTCTACCTGAACCGGGCGCTGGTGCTGTCGGCCTGGTTGGGCGACGATGCCTATCACAGGCGGATATGGTTCGAGGCACGCGAAGCAGAGGGGGCAGCACAATGACCGACTGGAACGCTATGACCGATGCAGAGTTCCGCAAAGAAGTGCGCCAGTTCTTCGAGGCGGAATATCCCGAGGAGCTGCGTCACCTGCCGCACCGACCGAAGTTCGCCGAGATCGAACATTGGCACCGCAAGCTTCACGCCAAGGGCTGGGTCGCGCCAGCCTGGCCCGCTGAATTCGGCGGTATGGGGCTGAACGCCGCCAAGTTGCTGATCTTTTACGAAGAGCAGCAGCGCTGGGGCGTCAATCGCGGCCGCGACATGGGCGTGCAGATGGTCGGGCCGCTGATCATCAAATTCGGCACCCAGGAACAAAAAGATTACTGGCTGCCGCGTATCCTGAGTTGCGAAGATATCTGGTGTCAGGGCTATTCGGAACCCGGCGCCGGGTCCGATCTGGCGAACCTGCGCACACGCGCAGAGATTGACGGCGACGACTTTGTCATCAACGGACAGAAGATCTGGACCACGATGGCGCATGACGCCACGCATATTTTCATGCTGGTGCGCTCCGATCCCGATGCGCCGAAGAAACAGCAGGGCATCAGTTTCCTGCTCGCTCCGATGGATCAACCCGGAGTCGAGGTGCGCACCATCACGACCCTGTCGGGCGAGACCGAGTTTTGCGAGGTCTTCTTTGACAATGCACGGACGCCCCGCGAGAACCTCGTGGGCGAGCTGAACAAGGGTTGGACGATGGCCAAGGCTCTCTTGAGCTTCGAACGCATTTTCATCGGTTCGCCAAGTCTGGCCCAGAACGCTCTGGGACAGCTTGAAAGCTTTGCCCGTGGCCGTGGCGCGTTTGACGATCCGGTGTTCCGTGACCGCTTTGCCCAGGCGGCACTGGATGTGGAAGATCATGCCGCGCTTTATGCCCGTTTTGCAGATCAGCTCAAACGTGGCGAGACGCTCGGTGCGGATGTGTCCATGCTGAAGATTTGGGTGACTGAATGCTTCCAGCGCATCACCGAGCTGATGATCGAAGCAGCCGGTCCCGATGGCGGCTCCATCGGGCCGCTTCAGGTCGGCAACGTAAGTGTCGATGTTCTGGCGAGTTTCTACAAGGCCAGACCTACCACGATCTACGGTGGATCGAACGAAATCCAAAGAAACATCCTGTCCAAGGCCGTCCTGGGACTGCCTGGCTGACTCAATACCCCACGGAGGAAATAGAACCATGTCGGATCGTTATGCAAAATACGATAAACTGAAATTTGACTACCCGGCGGATCGCGTCCTGCGCATCACGTTCGACCGGCCCGAGACATTCAACTCGGTCGATGCCGAAACCCACACTCAGATGACGGACATGTGGATCGATATCGACCGTGACCCAGACATCAATTCGGTCATCGTGACCGGTGCGGGCAAGGCATTTTCCGCCGGGGGTGATTTCAGCCTGATCGAAAACATGATTGGCAATTCGCACGAGATCATGAAGACGTGGAAAGAAGCCAAGGATCTCGTCTATAACATCATCAACTGCAACAAGCCGATCATTTCCGCGATCAATGGCCCTGCGGCCGGCGCAGGCCTTGTGGTTGCCATCCTGGCCGACATCTCGATCGCCGGAAAGAAGGCCAAGATTGTCGATGGTCATCCCCGCCTTGGTGTTGCCGCCGGTGACGTCGCGGCGATTATCTGGCCGCTGCTGACCTCGATGGCCAAGGCGAAATACTATCTGATGACCTGCAAGCCGGTGTCGGGCGAAGAGGCCGAGCGTATCGGTCTGGTATCAATGTGCGTCGAGGATGACGAGCTGCAGCAGATCGCGCTGGATACAGCCGTCGAACTGGCCAACGGCTCGCAAAGCGCGATTCGCTGGACCAAGTATTCGCTGAACAACTGGCTGCGCCAGGCCGGGCCGATCTTTGATGCGTCGACCGCGCTGGAGATGCTTGGCTTCATGAGCGAGGACGTCAAGGAAGGTGTGTTGTCGCACCGCGAGAAGCGCGCGCCGAACTTCCGTAAGGACTGCCCGCTTTAACGCCCGATTGGACGAGGAGGCATGGAAATGTCTGATGATATCTACAAAGATATAGCTCAAGCCTATGCCGCTGCGGCCGAAAAAGCTCCTGGCCTGAAATCGCGATTTACGGCTGCCGGATTCGATCCGGCAGCTGTCACATCGGTGGCGGACCTCTCGCGTCTTCCAGTGATGAAAAAAGAAGAGCTTCTGAAGATCCAGCGCGAGAACCCGCCCTTTGGCGGGTTCCTGGCCTCGGATCTGAAGGATGTCGGGCGGATCTACGTGTCCCCCGGCCCGATTTTCGAACCGGCCCTTTCGGACGGTGGCGGCCACGGCCTTGACCGGCTGTTCAAGGCGGCAGGCGTGGGGCCGGGGGATATCATCCTGAACACCTGGATGTATCATCTGGTGCCCGCGGGGCTTTTGTTCGACGAAGCGGCACAGGCCGCAGGCGCCACGGTGATCCCCGGAGGCGTCGGCAATACGGAGCTTCAGGCACAGATCATCGCCGAAACCGGCGTGACTTCGATCTGCGCTTCGACCGCGTTTTTCCTGACGCTGGCGGACAAGGTGATCGAAACCTATGGCCGCGACGCATGGAAGGTGAAGACAGCCTTCCTCGGCGGTGAGATGGGCGACTGGATGGCCAAGCGCCGCCGGATCGAGGCCGAATACGGCGTGTCCACCTGGGCCGCCTATGCCACCGCCGATCTGGGCCTTGTCGCCTATGAGGATGGCGGCGAAGGCTACCTGGTTCATCCCGACCGCGTGGTGCAGATCTGCGATCCGGTCAGCGGCGAACAGGTCGCTCATGGCGAACCTGGCGAGGTTGTCGTGACCGCGCGCGATGCCACCTGGCCGATGATCCGGTTCGGCACCGGCGACAGCGCCTTTGCCCTGGAAAGCAACGCGGATGGCACCGTCAGCCGGATTTCAGCATTGCAGGGACGGGTCGGGGCAGCGGTCAAAGTGCGCGAGATTTTCGTTTATCCGCGCGTGGTTGAAGAAGTTGTCATCGGCACGCCGGGCGCAAAGGCCGCGCAGGCCGTGGTAACGCGCGAGAACGATCGCGACATGATCCGCCTCTCGCTTGTGCTGGAAGACGGTGCCGACGCTTCCGCCGCAGAAGCAGCCGCCGCTGATACCTTCAAACTGCATGCACGAATTCGTGCTGACGAGGTGAACATTGTTTCGGAACTACCCGAAAATGCAGAACTGATCGTCAACCAAAAAGACCGCTGAGATCGGGTTCTGTGCGCTTTGCCTGAATCCGACCTTTTAGCCGACACTGGCACGCGGGTTTTCGTGGACCCAAGACTTTCAACTTGGCGAAGGTCTTGGGGATCCCGGCCCCGCGCGCCCGTGGGGTGTCGCGGAAAGCGGCACAGGTCAAACGTGGTCGAAATCGACTGTCAGTTTTTTGGTTTTCGGACGGGCCTGGCAGGTCAGGACAAAGTTCTCCTTCAACTACCAAGGCTCCAAAGCATAGTTCAGCGTCATCTCTGCCTCGCCTTCGATAACTTTGGCGCGGCAGGTGGAACACATTGCGCCCTTGCAGCAATAGGGTAGTTCGATACCTGCTGCGGCGGCGGAGACCACGCTTTCCTGATCAGGTGTCATCACAAAGCTGCGGGCGGTGCCATCATGGATCGCCGTGACCTGAACTCCTTCTCCAGTGGCGGCTTCCGCCGTAAGCGGCGCAAGCGTGACGGTGGCGGTATTGTCAGCATCGGCGGGAGCGAACAGCTCGTCATGAAAACGGTTCTCTTCAACGCCTAGGTCGCGGAGCGCGGTCTTGAGTTCCTGAATCATCTCGGCGGGGCCGCAAAGAAAAGCATCTTCTATTTCTGCCGGAGCGAACAGGGCACCGGAGAACTTGCGCAGCTTTTCCGCATCAAGCCGGCCCGAGAATAGTGGGGAATCGGTGCCTTCGCGCGTCAGTGTATGAAAAAGAGAGAACCGTCCGGGATAGGTATCCTTGAGATCGTTCAATTCGTCGCGGAAGATGATGGAACTTAGCGTTCGACTGCCGTAAAAAAGGATGAAGTTGGCCCCGGCCTCGGTGGCAAGCACCGAGCGGATGATCGAAATGATTGGAGTAGTTCCACTGCCCGGGGCCAGGGCGAGATAGGTGCGTGGTCCGCCTTGTCGTATCTTTGATCCGAATGTGCCTTCGGGCGTCATGACATCAAGTTCGGTGCCCGGTGGCAGTTCGCTATGAACGAAAGAGGAAAACGCTCCGCCTTCCAGCAGCTTGACCAGAACGCGCAACTCGCCATCGTCTCGGCCGGAGCTGACCGAATAGCATCGCCGCACACCATCGATATCATCGGCACGGCGCAGCGTGACGTACTGGCCCGGGATGAATTGATAGTCGTCCGCCAGATCTTCGGGATTGGGCGAGCATTTCGCCGAACTGCTGGCGGGGCAGGATGTCGACGTCACATTGGCCGCCCGCCGCGTCGCCCGCTTGTCTGAGCTTTCCGCAAAGATAGCGGCGGAAGGGGGGCAGGCCGATGTGATAGAGATGGACGTGGCGGACCCGAAGTCGGTGGAAGCCGCGCTGAAGGGACGGGTCTTTGACACTGTCATCAACAATGCCGGAACGACGGCATCTCTTCCCGCATTGGAACACGGGCCGGCCGAAATCGACGCGATCATAGACACAAATCTCAAGGGCGCATTTCATGTCGCACGTATCGCCGCCAAAGCGATGATTGATGCCGGACGCGGGGGCTGTATCGTCAATGTCGCCTCGTTTCTGGGCACACGGGTGGCCAGCCATGTGTCCGCCTATGCCGCGTCTAAGGAAGGGCTGATTCAACTGACCCGGTCTCTGGCGCTTGAATGGGCGCGGCATGGCATCCGGGTGAATGCCATCTGCCCCGGTTATATCGAAACCGACCTGAACCGTGAGTTTTTTGCCACTGACGCGGGACAGGCATTGATCAAACGCGTCCCGCAGCGCCGGTTGGGGCATGATCCGTTGGCCGCCCCCCCCGGACCGGGGGCCTACGATAAGGCGACCGGGAATCCCCGGCCGCAATTCTTAGAGTCACGATTTCAGAACGCGTTAAGCCCGGTCAGGTTGCGCCCGATGACCAGTTTTTGGATTTCGGTGGTGCCATCGGGAATCGGCATGACCTTTGCATTGCGGAAGTGCCGTTCAACGTCGAACTCTTTGGTGATGCCGTTGCCGCCGTGGATCTGCACCGCTTTGCCGGCGATTTCGACGGCCATTTCGGTTGCATACCATTTCGCCATCGAGGTCTGGGTGTCACAGCGCACGCCCAGGTCCAGAAGTTGCAGCCCGCGCTGGCACAACAGGCGCGCGGCATCCAGGTGCGTGGCCATGTCGGCCAGGTAGCCTTGAATCAACTGGTGCCCGCCAATCGGCTTGCCATGCTGCTCGCGTTCCTGGGCATATTTGACCGCACATTCCAATGCCGCCTGACCAATGCCGATGCTGGTCAGGCCAACAAACACACGCGCGCTCTCAAACAGTTTCAACGTCTGGAACAGGCCGCCGCCTGCATTACCCAGAACATGCTCGGCGGTGGTTTCCGCCCGGTCGAAAAACAATTCACAGGTCGATGCACCGACAAGTCCCATCTTGCGCAATTCGCGGCTCTCATAGTTGCCGGTGTCGCGGTCGACGATGACCATGGAAATACCGTCGTCCAGATTGCAGACAACGATGGCGAAATCCGACTGGGCCCCATTGGAAATCCAGAGCTTCTGGCCAGTGACGAAAATCTTATCGCCCTCTCGGTCCGCACGTGTCTTGACCTCGCGTACGTTCGAACCGACCTCTGGTTCGGAAATACAGGTGGCACAGATCCGTTCGCTGCGCAGGAGCGGCTTCAGATAGGCCTCTTTCTGCGCCACATTTCCCAAGAGGTTGACCGCGAACACGGCATGACCCTGAATCAGCACCGCGATTGCCAGATCGGCCCATATCCGGGCCAGTTCCTCGTATAGGATGCCATAGGTCATGCGGTCGATTCCGGCACCGCCTTCCTCTTCGGGGATCAGGCCGCTGATCAGCCCGAATTCCTCGACCTTGGCGAACAGGGACTTCAGGGTTTTCGCATCGGGGGGGTGGCCGAGGTTCTCGTATTTCTCGGCCAGCGGCGCGAACTCTGCCTCGGCCATCTTGCGGAAGTTTTCCAGCAACATGCGTTGCTCATCTGTATAGATTGCCTGAGCGGCGGCGATCACGTTTTCCATGGTTCGTCTCCTTGTTTCAACGGCCCAGAATGATGACGCAGGCGGCCGCTTCTTCTACCCCGTGCAACCCCCCGCCGTTTTCGGCGATGGCATTCTTTGCCCCTTCGACCTGGCGCGCGCCAGCTTCGCCGCGCAGTTGCGTGACCAGTTCGAAAACCTGCCCTATCCCTGTGGCACCGACCGGGTGGCCCTTGGATTCCAACCCGCCCGAGGGGTTCACCGGAATGCGTCCGCCGATCTTTGTCTCGCCGCGCAGACTGGCGGGACCGCCCTCGCCGAATTCGACAAATCCGAGGTTCTCGATCTGGATCACTTCGCCCACGGCCGTGGCGTCATGCACTTCGGCCACCGATATATCCTCGGGGCCGATCCCGGCCTGTTCATAGGCCTCAAGCGCGGCAAGCCGGGTCAGGTGGTTCTTGTAATCTTCCGGCGGACGATCGGTGCCCGAGCGCAGGATCGCGGCCTTGACCTTGATCGCGCGCGCGGGATCTAGGCCCAGACGTTTTATCCCCTCGCCGGTGCATAAAACGGCCGCAGCGGCCCCGTCCGAGATCGGGGCGCACATCGGCAGGGTCAGCGGATAGGTGATCGGCGGCGCGGCCAATACCTGATCGACGCTCATGGCTTCTCGGTATTGCGCCAGTGGATTATGCACGGAATGCGCATGGTTCTTGGCGGCGACGGCGGCGAACTGTTCCTGAGTTGTGCCAAAGGTCTTCATGTGCAGCCGGGCGAAGCCTGCGTAGACATCCATGAACACGCTGTAGGGCTTGGGCGATTTCGATCCTTCGGGTTCCTCGACCCCTGCACCCAGATCGGCCAGCCGTTGCGCGACCTCTTCGCTGTTGCTGACGTCCCAGCCGCTGTCGAAGGCCGAAAACATCAACGCACGGTCGTCAGAATACATCTTTTCGGCGCCCACGGCGAGACAGCAGTCGCCATTGCCGGCCTTGAGGAAATCGACTGCCAGTTTGAACCCGGTCGAGGCGCTGGCGCAGGCGTTTTCGACATTCACCACCGGAATGCCCTGAATGCCCATTTCACGCAGCGCGATTTCGCCGCGGATCATGTGCTGGCCCTCCATGTGGCCCTGCACCGCGTTCGAGAAGAATGCGCCGTCGATACGATCTGCCGTCACTCGGGCATCGGAAAGCGCGGCGGCGACGGCCTCGCCGGTCATGTCCTTGATGGTTTTGTCCCGGAACTTTCCGAACGGCGTCATCCCGACGCCAACGATGTAAATGTCCTGCATCGTTTGTCCTCCTGACCTAGTATCCGCGAAACTGCGGTTTTCGTTTTTCATTGAACGCCGACAGACCCTCGTGCATGTCCCAGGATCGCATGTGCGCGCGCAGGTTCAGCATCTCTTCGGAAAGCGCGGCGGTTTCGTCCACGTCCAGCGACCGATTGGCAACCGTCTTCATGCGGCGTAAGACCGCCGGGCTTTTTTCTGCCAGCCTGTCGGTAAAGGCCTGCACCGCTTGTCGCAGGTCTTCGTCCGCGACGACCTTGTTCACCAGTCCCCAGTCCATCATGTCCCGTGCCGAAACGTTCTCGCCCGAGAACAGCAGGTATTTCGCGCGGTTCAGGCCAATCCTACGCGGCAGGATCGCCGCACCGCCGGCCCCGGGAAAGACGCCAAAGTTGGAATGTGCGTCGCCCAGTTGCGCGCTTTCGGCGGCAAAGACCAGATCGCAGGCCATCACCATTTCCAAACCGCCCGCCATCGCCAGCCCGTTCACTGCGGCGATCACCGGTTTCGGGCCATGTCGCATCAGCCCAAACGTGTGATCGACAAGATCCAGAAGATCCGGCTCGCCTGGTGCATGTTTGGCGCCAGCAACTTCTTTCAGATCGGCACCGGCGCAGAATGCCCGGCCAGAGCCGGTCAGGACAATTGTACGCACCCCATCGTCGGCCAGCGCCGATTCCAGTGCTGCCGCCATCTCGCGCAGCATCTGCGTTGACATTGCGTTGAGCTGTTCGGTGCGCTGGAAGGTAATCCATTCAGTTTTTTCGACCCGCTCAACGAATAGCGTCTGCTTTGCTTCACTCATGCTAAGCTCCTGATAATTATACATATTATTGGTTTTTCGCCTTGTCTTTTGCGGCGATTTGCGCTGCACTCGGGCGGACCCGCACGTGGAAAACAAAAGAGCTGGAGATTGATATGAGCACTACACCCCTGGCCGGCCTGAAAATTCTCAGCCTTGCCGAACAGTTTCCCGGTCCCTATGCCACAATGCTGTTGTCCGACATGGGAGCCGAGGTGATCATGATCGAACGACCGGGTGTCGGCGATCCGGCCCGGCAATTTCCGCCCTTGTTCCGGGCACTGAACCGAGGCAAGCGCAGCGTTGCGTTGGATCTGAAATCGGCCGAGGGGCTGGCACGGTTTCGCGAACTGGCCAAGGAATCGGATGTCATCGTCGAAGGGTTCCGCCCTGGCAAGCTTGCGGCCTTGGGTGCCGGTTTCGAGGACATGCGTCGTGTCAACTCGCGGCTGGTTTATGTATCGATTTCGGGTTACGGGCAGGACGGCCCCTATCGTGACAGGGCTGGCCATGACCTGAGCTATGAAGGGGTTGGCGGTTTGCTGGCCGATCAGGCCGATGCAAAGCAGCCCGGCCCTGTGCCGCCGATCCCCCTTGCGGATGTTGGCGCGGCGTTGTTCGCGGCGATCGCAATCCTGTCGGCGGTGGTGTCGAGCCAGCGCACAGGGCAGGGGCGTTACGTGGACGTGTCCATGTCGGATGCGGTGGTTTCGATGTTGACCGCATTCCTCGTTCCCGCCGCCAATGGAACACCGCTGGGCGAATTTATCGCCGAGCCGGGCTATGGCGTGTTCACCTGCAAAGACGGCAAGCTCTTGACCTTGTCCATCGCGCATGAGGACTGGTTCTGGAAACCGTTCTGCGATGTGATCAACAGGGCGGATCTTGCGCCGTTGACAGGCCGCGACCGTGTCGCCCGCAAGGCCGCGCTGCGCGAAGAAATCGCGGCGATTTTGGTCAACAAGACGCGCGCCGAATGGGGCGACCTTCTGGATAAGGCGGGGGTGCCATGGGGTCCGGTCAATTCCCTGGTCGAAACGTTGGACGACCCCCATGTGCGTGCGCGCCAGCTGCTGCGCAAGATTACGCATGACGGCGGCAAGGCCGAGACTTTTATTGTCCAGCCGTTGAAATTCGATGGTTTCGAAACCGCGATACCGGATCTGCCCCCCGAGCTCGGGGCAGATAATGACAGCGTTTTTTCGGACAGCTCCAACTAGAGGCGGCAGCCGTCCGATGGCGGCTCTAGCAGGCAAAAGAATACCCGCCATTCACCGGATAGGTTTGACCGGTGATCCAGCTGGCAGCATCCGAGCAGAGGAACAGGATCATTCCGGCGGGGTCTTCCGGCTCGCCCAGACGGCGGATCACGTACTGCGACAATGCCCGCTTCTCGGTCTCTGCATCCGGGATCAGGTCGGCGACAGCCGGAGTTCTTGTGCCCCCCAAGGCGACGCAATTCGCGGTGATCCCGAACCGGCCGCCGGCCTTTGCAATTGCCCGCATGAAGCCGGCCGCACCGGCCTTGGCCCCGGAATAAACCGCCAGATGCGGTTCACCGACACGGCCGGCGTCGGAAATGACGGTCACAATGCGCCCATAGCCACTGTTAACCATCAACGGCATGGCGTGACGGGTGCAGTTCAGCACCCCATCGAAATTGGTGGCCATCCAGCGGCGCCATTCGTCGGGATCGGATTCCCAAAAAGGGACCAGATCGTCGAGCCGCGATGTCGGCCCGGCGTTGCCCGCATTGTTGACCAGAATATCCACGCCGCCAAATGTGGTCTGCGTTTCGGCAAACGCCGCGCCAACCGCGTCGAAATCCGAGACGTCGAAGGCGAGTGGCAGAGCCTTTGCACCCGCTGCCTCCACTTCCGCGGCAACGCTTTCGGCCCGTTCGGCGTGAAAATCGTTGACAACGATGGCACCGGCTCCGTGTTCCGCCAGATAAAGCGCGGCTTGCCGACCAACGCCTTGCCCCGCTCCGGTTACAAATGCGGTACGACCTTTGATGGAAAGCAGGTTACTCATCTTCGTTCCTTTCTATCCCAGCCATCTCTTCCGGCGGCGATAGTGTTTGATATCTCGATAGCTTTTGCGCTCGCCCGATGCGGTGACGCCGAGATAGAATTCCTTGATGTCCTCGTTGTCAGCAAGCTTGTCGGCAGGGCCGTCCATCACGATCCGGCCGTTCTCCATCACATAGGCATAGTCGGCGATCGATAGCGCCGCGGCGCTGTTTTGTTCGACCAGGAAGAAGGTCGTGCCTTCTGACTTGAGCTGCTTGAGCACTTCATAAACATCCCGGATCATCATCGGGGCCAATCCCAACGACGGTTCGTCGATCGCGATGATCTTGGGGCTGGCCATCATGGCCCGGCCGATCAGCAGCAGTTGTTGTTCGCCACCAGACATGAAGCCAGAGGTGCGGTTGCGCAGGTCCGCAAGCCGGGGCATCAAGGTGTAAACATGGTCCAGGCGCTTTTTCAGCTCGGCGGAGTTGGGCACCATGTGCCCGCCGACGATCAGGTTTTGCTCTGACGTCAGATGCCGCAAAACGCGCCGCCCTTCCATCACATGGATGAGACCGTTCTTCACGACTTCCGAGGCTTCCATGTTCTGAATGGGAGTTCCGTCCAGAACGATGGACCCCGCCGAAACGGTTCCATCCTCGGATTTGAGCGTTCCCGAGATGGCTTTAAGCGTCGTGCTTTTTCCTGCGCCATTGCCACCGAGCAGAGCAACACATTGTCCCGCACGGACTGTCATGGACACGCCTTTGAGCGCCAGGATGACGTCGGAATATGTCACCTCTACGTTGTTGAGTTCCAGCATGGTCATATTGCCCGGGGCTAAGGATCAGAACGGGCGCCGCGACTGCGGCGCCCGGATTAATTCACCATTTCTCAACTTGCGGAACGTCGACACCCGTTGCCGCGATGGTGATTTTCCCATCTTTGACGGTGCCCACATTCACTTTGAGGCCTTCCAATGGGAACGGTGCTTCTGGCGTAAAGGACAAGGTCGGCAGGAACCCATGGGTTTCTTCGGTGGTGATCGGTTTGGCAAAAAGCGCCTCACGTACCATCTCTCCGGTCAGGCCCTCGGCGCCGTTCGCCTCGATCGCGTGATCGATCACGGTCACGGTATAGAGACCCTGAGATACGCCCATTGCGGTCACGACGTTCCAAGGTGCTTCGAGTCCGTAATCGGCAACCAATGTCTCGTAGAATTGTCGCGCGGGAGTGTCCTCATCGGCCGCAATCGCCATGCCGTAGGCTTCAAAGTCCCCCTCCATTTGCTCAAGCCCGCCAAGCGCGCCACCCGAGGCTGGAAGCCCGTTATGCGAACTCATCATGATCGGGATGTTCGCCCCGTTGGCCTGCAGCCCACGTTTCGCGGCAACCACGATAGAGGTGTTAGTTTGGATTACCAGCGCCTCGGCCCCGGCTCGTACAACGCGGCGCATTTGCCCCGTCAGATCGGTGGGTTGAACTTCGGTATAGATGACCTCGACGAGGTCGATCTCCTCGGGGTGCTCTTCGGCATAGAGTTCAAGGCCCTTTGCCATGTCGACATAGGCAGGCGATGCTTCGGAGGCGAGGATCGCAACCTTGAGCGGTTCGTCTCCTCCGCGCTGTTCACGCATCCAGTTCAGAAAGCCGACACTTTCGTGCGAATAGGTCGGGCGTGGGTTGAAAATCCAGGCATCCGGTTGCCAGGCAAAACCGTAGGCCGCTGTGGCCATGAACATCGGGATTTTGTCTTCCGGCAGGCGTTCGGAAAGGGCCGCGACGTCAGGCCCGCCGAGGCCGACAACCGCAATCGGGTCCAGTTCCGATTTGATCCCGGGCCAGAGACTTGCCACCTGTGCCGCGTCATAGCGGGTTTCGTAGTTTTTGTAGTTCAGCGTGACGCCAAGTTCCTTGCCGCGGGTTTCATTCCACCAGGTGAACACAGCTTCGCGTCCGCCTGCCAGGATGGGCATGATGTCAGCATAAGGGCCGGAAAAGTCCGACAGCAGGGCGAGATTATAGGTCTCTTCGGCCTGCGCCTTCAAAGGCATGGTCGCCGCGGCCGCCAAGGCAGCCGCTGCCAGTAAGCCGCGAAGACCTCGATTCGATTGGTAAGTCATATTCTTCCTCCCAGGTTTAGAGCCGCTCTATTTCTCAGTAAGGAAACGGCCAGATACGGTATGACGACTTCAGGATGTTCCAGCGGTGCATCAGCCCCTTGGGTTCGAGGATCATAAACAATGCGATCACGCCGCCAAGAACGACATTCATGCCAGCGAACACGATGTCACCGCCAAGGAATGATACCGAGTCGGCGATATTGGGGCCGACCGTCGCGATAATTTCCTGGATGATGCGGATAATGAAGACGCCGATCAGGGCCCCCACGATTGAACCCATCCCGCCGACGATGATCATCGCGACGAAGAAGATCGAGTGAAACAGGGTGAACTGGTCTACCCCCACGAAGCGGATCAGATAGGCCCAAAGCGCCCCGCCGACGCCCGCATAGAAAGCGCCGATCAGGAAGGCATTTGCCTTTGTGGCCGCGACATTGATCCCCATTATACCCGCGGCCACGTCATCATCCCTGACCGCCACGAAGGCACGGCCGAAGCGTGACCGAACGATCCCGAACGCGCCCGCCACCATGATCGCGGTCACGGCGAAATTCAGATAGAACTGCGAAGATTCGCTGACAAATCGCAGCCCGAAAAGCTCGGCCGGGGGCACGGTGATACCGTTCGACCCACCCAGCCAGGTTGACGGCAGGTTCAATACGGCAAAGTGGAACAGGAACTGAGCTGCAATCGTGGTCAGTGCCAGATAGAACCCCTTGATCCGCGCCGCGGTCAAGCCAAAGAGAAAGCCGAACAGCGCAGCCGAGAGCCCGGCCAGAGGAATGGTCAGCAGAAACGTAAGGCCGGTCTTCGAGGCCAGTATCGAGGCCGTATAGGCGCCGACCCCCATGAACGCCGCCTGACCCAGGTTGATCTGGCCCGCATAGCCGGTGCAGATCTGAAGCCCGACGGCGATGACGGCGCTGATCATCATCATATTCAGGATAGCGATGATACGGCTGCTCACCAGGTAAGGCGCCAACAGCAGTAGAGCCATGAATACGACGAGGGCCAGAAACTGCCAGCGCGTTCGGATCAAACGTCTGTCACTGCGATAGCTTGTCGGGAATACGCCAGAAGGATCCATGGATTACACCCGTTCGATTGTGCGCCAGCCGAACAGGCCGGTCGGCCGGATCAGCAGAATGGCAAGCATTATGATATATGGAACGACACTGCCGAGCGAGCCACCGATCAACGGATCAAGGTAGTTGGTGGTCAAGCTCTGCGCGATGCCGATGATTATTCCTGCCAAGATAAGCCCGCCGATGGATTCCAGCCCGGCAAAGAGCGCCACCGGCAGGGCCGCGAACCCGATATCCGAGGCCAGGAAGGTCAGCGATTTGCCGCTGAGAAAGATCATCGCACCAATTGTGGACAGGATTGCCCCGAGAACCCAGGCAACGGCAATCGAGCCTTTCACCGAAATGCCCATCGAGGAAGCTACGACGTGGTCCTCCGCCACAGCGGTCATACGGAGGCCGGACCGGGTCCGGTTGAAGAACCACGACAGGCCGACGGCCGCGACAATGGTGATGATCCCACCTATCAGGAGGTTCATCGGGATCAACATATCGCCGAGGAACAAGGGTTTCAGCGGAAAAATGATCGGGAAGGGTCTTACCGCGGGACCGAACACAAGCAGCACCAAACCGCGCAGCAGGATCAAAAGGCCGACGGTGACCATGACCATCGAGAAAACCGATTCACCGATCAGCTTTGTCAGGAAAATCCGTTCGATTGCGTACCCGACCAGCCCGGCCAGAACCAGCGAAAGGGGTATCGACAACCAAAGGCTAAGCCCCGCTTGCATCGTTGTGAACCAGACGATGAACCCGCCGATGATCACAAGCTCGCCCTGCGCGAAGTTGAACACCTTGCTGGCGCGGTAAATCACAACAAAGCCCATGGCCACCAGCGAATACAGAAGGCCGATCAAAGCCCCGGTAATGATGTCATTGATGAAATAGACCATTGTCGCCGACCTCCTTTAAGATTTGGACTGCCGCTTGGCAGCCTTCGATGCGTTTTCAACATCCGACACGCGAACCGTGGTCTTGAGAACGCCTTGACGGCCGTCCTGATAGGTCACAGCGATTTCGAGATCTGTCTCGTCATCGCCAGCATAGATCGCCTCGACGAGCTTGGCATACCGTTCCTCCAGAAAGGCCCGGCGAAGCTTTCGGCTGCGGGTCAACTCGCCTTCATCCGGGTCGAGTTCCTTGGGAAAATTCGCAAAACGTGCCACGCGCGAGCCTTCGGGCAGGAGCGCATTGATGCGCGCCACTTCGCCTTTGATAAGGTCCAGAACTTCGGGTTTCTGCGAGAGATCGGTGTAGGTCGAAAAGCTGATCTTGTTCTCTTCCGCCCAACGCCCGAGAACTTCCATATCGATATTGATAAGCGCGCTGACGAAGCTCCGGGTTTCGTCGCCCAAGGTCATGAGATCCTTGATGAAGGGGCTATACCGCAACCGCGTTTCGATGAATTGCGGCGGATAGCTGTGCCCATTTGCCAGGCGGCGCATATCCTTGACACGGTCAAAGAACAAAAGCTCGCCGTCGTCGGTCATCGACACCGCGTCACCGGTCTTGTACCAACCGTCTTCGGTCAATTCCTCTGCGGTCTTTTCGGGCTTGCCGTGATAGCCACCGAAGCCCGATCCGCCACGCACCTGAAGCTCCCCTTCGTCCGAGACCCTGTATTCCAGCGGTTCGCCGTAGTTCGTGTTGCTTTGCATCCAGCTGCCGCTGGTTTCCAGCTGATAGCTTTCGCCGACATGCGCGGTCAGAAGGCCGATTTCGGTCGCGCCATACACGTTGCGCAGCTTAACCCCCATCGCGTGGAACATACGAAAGACGTCAGGTGCCATCAGGGCGCCGCCGCTCATTGCGTTTTTGGCCTTACCAAGGCCAAGATTGTCGCGCAGGTGATGCAGCACCAGAGCTTCGGCAAAGGGAAGCTGCAGGCGTGCGGCAAGGCTGGGGCTACGCCCCTCCAGCCGTTCCACATAAACGTCGTGGCCGACCTTCATGCCCCAGTTGTACATCGCATTGCGGATTTTGCCCGCCCCCAGCATCCGGGCCTGAACGATGGAGGCGAGATTTTCCCACTGGCGCGGGCTGAACACCAGTGCGTCGACCGCCAGTTCGCGAATGTTGGTCAGTACGTCTTCAGGGCCTTCGGGGAAATTGACGACCATGGGCGCGATCAAACCGATCGACAGGCCGAAAATCTGTTCCGTGACCCAGGCCGGCGAAATGTAGGTCAGGTATTCGGTGCCCGGCGCGATTTCGATTGCCCCCATCACCCGCGAGCAATTGTCGAACAGGTAGCGATGGCTGATGACAACGCCCTTGGGTTTTCCCGTGGTACCCGAGGTATAGGACAGCAAGGCGGTATCGTCCGCCCGTCCACGTTTTACGTGTTCTTCAAATCTGGCGGGTTCCTTGGCGTGGATCTGACGCCCTGCCGCGCTCACACTTTCAAACGAATGCAACAGGGGATGATCATAGCCCCACAGACCGGAATCGTCCCAGTAAACGACCGCCAGGGCGCCCGAGTACTTGCCCGCAATCTCGATGCATTTATCGACCTGCTCCTGATCCTGCGCCAGAAAAATCCGCGTTTGCGAGTCTTCGGCCAGATACAGAATCTCTTCAGCGTTTTGATCCGGATAGACAGACAGGACTTTGCCGCCTAACGACTGGACGGCGTATTCAGCCCAGAAATGTTCGGGTTCGTTTTCGCCAATCATCATGACGGATTCGCCAGCCGACAAGCCCAGGTTCTCCAACCCGAGAGCCAGGGCGCGAACCCTGTCAAGAACATCGGCCCAGGTGAATTCACGCCAGATGCCCAGGCGCTTGTGCCGTTCGGCGAGGTTGGTCGGTGTGGATGTCGCTCGCGCGAGCAAAACCTGCGGCAGGGTTTCGCTATGTGTCACTGCTGGGTCCGAAAAGACCATTGCTGTCCGTTGTTTGACCATGCCGCTACCCCAGATATGCCTTTATGACAGCCGGGTCCTTCTGGATTTCTTCCGGGGTGCCTTCGGCGATGACCCGCCCGAAATCCAGCACCACGATCCGGTCGGCAAGGTCCATCACGACGCCCATGTCGTGCTCCACCAGAACTACCGGAATCTTGCGCGCCTCGCGCACATCGAGAATGAAGCGCGCCAGGTCTTCTTTTTCCTCCGAGTTCATGCCGGCCATCGGTTCATCCATCAGCAGGATCGACGGTTCCTGCGCCAATGCACGGCCCAGATCGACACGCTTGCGCAACCCATACCCCAACGTGCCCACGGGCCGGTTGCGGATTGCCTCGATCTCGAGAAAATCGATGATCTCCTCTGCGGCTTCACGATGTTCCGATTCCTCGCGCATCACGGGACCGAACTGGAAAAAGGCCTGGACTACATTCGATTTCATCAGCATGTGGCGGCCGATCATAATGTTTTCCACCACCGTCTGCCCGGCAAAAAGATGGGTGCCCTGAAACGTCCGCGCCAGACCGCGCCGGGCGATCTGGTCAACACGCAGGCCGGTCACGTCCTGCCCGGACAATTCGACACGGCCCTTCTGCGGACGGTAGAAGCCCGCAGTCACGTTCAGAAGTGATGTTTTTCCGGCTCCGTTCGGTCCGATAATTGCAAGCAATTCATCGTCGGCCACAGAAATGCTCACATCGTCGAGCGCGGTCACACCGCCAAATTTCAAAGTTGCACCACGCACCGCAAGCGGTGAGGATACGTGCCCGTTATTCGTGGTCATGTTGCGGCCCGTGCTTTTGCCCCACACCTCATGGAGGCGCGCATAGCCTGACCGCACGGTTTTTCGTTGGTTACGAGTTTTCCTCGCATTGTTCCTCCTCCCACCTCTAAATTCAGAGGTTTGCCTGGTTTATTTACCAAGTTTCTCCGCCATTCCTAACAGATGTTAGAAAATTTGGTCAACAATTGAATTCGCTACCGAAGAAAAACGATCAGACAGCCGCGTACTCTGCGGAAAAGCTTCGAAGACCGTTTTGATCCTGACACCAGACTGTCCCGGAGGTGCCGGTCTCTTCATTGTGCAGTTGCAATTCGCAGGGCAGGGTGAGTGGCGCGAGTCCGCGAAAAGAAAACCGGTGAGGCGATGTTTTCAACGCATCCGCCGCCAGATTCAGAAGTAGCGTGGCTTGCAAGGGGCCATGGACAACAAGCCCGGAATAGGCTTCGGTTTCGGTGGCGTAGATGTGGTCATAGTGAATGCGATGGGCATTGAACGTCAGCGCCGAATAGCTAAACAGCAGAACAGGATCCGGTGTCAGGGTCGATCTGAGCGTGGTGGGGTCACCCGCGTCAGGTGCGCTCTCGCCCGTGCGGGGGGCGGAAATCTCACGATAAACGATCGTTTGCTGCTCCCGGATACAAAGCCGGTTGCCACTCAGATACTCATGTTCGACGGTCACAAAGACCAATGGTCCACTACGGCCCTGCTTGGCCACAATATCCCTGATCGAAGAGCGTCGGGTGATGGTTTCGCCGATTTTCAGCGGCGCGATATGCGTAACATCGCCGCCAGCCCACATGCGGGCGGGCAGCGGAACAGGGGGCAGAAATCCACCCCTCGCGGCATGGCCGTCTTCTGACAGGGCGGTCGCTGGCACGGTATCAAGGGCAAGGCACCAATGAATTCCCAGCGGGACATCGCCCGCTCCATCCCAAAGATGCGGACCGAGCGTGGCGCGGAATTTGTCGATCAGCCCGTGCGTCAGAACATCTTCCTTAGTCTCGGTGCGTCCCAGCCAGGGCGCCAGCGCGTCAAGGTCGATCTCACCCATAATCCTAGCCTTCAGAACGATCTTGGCATGCCGAGGATATGTTCTCCGACATATGACAGGATCAGGTTGGTCGAGATCGGGGCGACCTGATAGAGGCGCGCCTCGCGGAACTTGCGCTCGACATCGTATTCCCGTGCGAAACCGAAGCCGCCATGGGTCTGAATGCAGGCATTGGCCGCTTCCCAGCTGGCCTCCGAAGCCAGCAGCTTAGCCATATTCGCCTGTGCTCCGCAATCCAGCCCAGCATCGAACCGCCTGCAGGCTTCAAAGCGCATCAGATTGGCGGCCTCGATGTTCACATAAGACCTGGCGATAGGGAATTGCACGCCTTGGTTCTGGCCGATGGGACGGTCAAAGACCACGCGGTCACCGGCATAGGCGCGGGCTTTGTCGACGAACCAGTATCCATCACCGATACATTCCGCCGCAATCAGGGTCCGTTCGGCGTTCAACCCGTCAAGAATATGGTAAAACCCGCGCCCCTCGGTGCCGATCAGGTTCTCGGCGGGGATTTCCAGGTTGTCGAAAAACACTTCATTGGTTTCGTGGCCGGGCATATTGGCGATGGGGCGGACCTCCATCCCGTTGCCGATAGCCTCTTTCAGATCGACCATAAAGATCGACAGGCCCTGCGACTTTTTCTTGACCTCGCTCAGCGGCGTGGTGCGTGCCAGCAGGATCATCAGGTCGGAATGCTGGATACGGCTGATCCAGACCTTCTGGCCATTGATCTCATACCGGTCACCTTTCTTGACCGCGGTGGTCTTCAGTTTGGTGGTGTCGGTCCCGGTTGTCGGTTCGGTCACGGCCATGGATTGCAGGCGCAACGCGCCGCTGGCGATGCCGGGCAGGTATTTCTGCTTTTGCTCATCCGAACCATGCCGCAGCAGCGTGCCCATGTTATACATCTGCCCGTGGCAATGGCCCGCGTTTCCGCCGCAGCGGTTCACCTCCTCCATGATGATCGAGGCTTCGGTCAACCCCAGACCCGAGCCACCGTATTCCTCTGGGATCATCGCGGCAAGCCAGCCCTCGCGGGTCAGCGCATCGACGAATTCCTCGGGGTAGGTTTCGTCTTCGCCGAACTTGCGATGATACTCTGGCGGAAACTGCGCGCAAAGTGCGCGCAAGGCGTCGCGCAGATCGGTGTGAGTGTCTGGGGCTGACGTCTGCATCGGTTACTTCGCTCCCGGACCCGACGTTTCAAGAATTTCCTGCTCGGCACGCTGCCAAAGCTCATAGGAAATCGGGTTTTCGCTCTCTTCGAGGATATGACCGACCAGACCGATGGCGCGTGCCATGACGCCAAAGCCCCGCACGATCTTCCAGGGGAAGCCAAATTCACAGCAGATCGCTCCGATCGCCCCGGTGGCGTTGATCGGCAGCATCTTACCCGATTTTTCTTCGGCAACGGCCTGAATTTTCTGGATCAACTCGATGTATTCACCGGACTTGCCGTTCTCGGCAGCGATCTGGAACAGGCGAGGTGTGCGCGGATCGACCGGCTTGTGCACCGGATGGCCCAGCCCCGGCACGATCATCTTGCGGGCGCGGAATTTTTCCACCGTCTCGACGGCCAGCGCATCCAGATCGACACCGGTGCCCAACTTGTCCTGTGGCAGTGCCTCGTAAAGCATCTTCGAGGCACCCTCCATAGAACCGACAAAGACGGTGCCCAGCCCGCACAAGCCAGCCGCCACAGCCGCCTGAAGCGATTCCGGCGCCCCCATATAGGTCATCCGCGCCGCCAGGGCCGAGGGCGTGATACCATGTTCGACCAAGGTAATGACGATAGCGTTAAAGACGCGGCTTTCCTCGGGCGTGGCCTTGCGACCCGTCAACTGCAGAAACGCCAGATCGCCGAGGTTCATGTGGCCCAGGATCTCGTTGGGCAGATCGAGCCCACGCACGCTGATCTTGTCAGAGGTGCTCCAGGCAATGTCGGAGCTGATTTTTTCTTTGCGTTTTCCCATCAAACCGGATCCCACGAAAAGACATCCGCCGAAACTTCGAGCGGCGTGAACTGTGATTTGAGCGCGGGAATGGCGCGCTCGGCGATTTCATCGGCGGTCCAGCCATCATCGGAATGAACCGACCGCACCGGGCGGGGCTGGTTGAACAGGAAGATCTCGTTCTTGCGAACCGCAAAGATTTGTCCTGACACGTCAGCCGCGCGGTCGCTCATCAGGAAACAGGCCATCGGTGCAACCTTGGCCGGTGTCATCTCCTTGATCTTTTCGACCCGTGCCACCTGTTCCGGGGTGTCTGTCTTGATAGACGAGATCATCCGGCTCCAGGCGAAGGGCGCGATGCAGTTTGACCGCACGTTCCAGCGTTTCAGGTCGAGCGCTACCGATTTCGAGAAGGCCGCGATGCCCAGCTTTGCCGCCGAATAATTCGCCTGCGCCAGATTGCCGATCAGCCCCGAGGTCGAGGTCATGTGCACCAGAGCACCGCCCTCTTGCTCGCGGAAATAATCGGCCGCCGCGCGGCTGGTGTTGAAGGCGCCATAGAGATGGACCTTCACCACCGCGTCGAAATCCTCGTAGGTCATTTTGTGGAAGAACCCGTCGCGCAGGATGCCGGCGTTGTTCACCACCGCGTCGATGCGGCCGAATTCCTTGACACCCGCCTCGATCATCGCGCGCGCGGCGTCCGGATCGGTGACGTTGCCGCCATCGGCGATCGCATCGCCGCCCGCCGCCTTGATCTCTTCGACGACTTTCTGCGCCGCAGTTTCTGTCTGACCGGTGCCTTTCAGGGATGCGCCCAGATCATTGACCACCACGGCGGCGCCTTCTGCGGCTGCCATCAAGGCGATATCACGCCCGATCCCACCGCCGGCCCCGGTGACCAGAACGACCTTTCCGTCAAGTGCTTTTGTCATCTTCTTGCTCCCTCAGCGTGACTTGCGGTATTTGTCCAACCCGCCGGTGTGCATGACCCGGCCCATGAGCGGCACACCGATGATCTCTTCTGCTTTGACCGCCGCTGCGATCAGCTTGTCCAGATCAATGCCGGTTTCGATGCCGAGCTCGTGACACAGGAACACTGAATCCTCGGTGCAGACATTTCCTGCGGCGCGCGCGTGGCCGTGGCCCGCGAAAGGACAGCCGCCAAGACCGGCGACGGAGCTTTCGAACATGTCCACGCCCATCGACAGGGCCGCATAAACGTTGGCGATCCCCAGCCCACGTGTGTCATGGATGTGCATACCGATGCGCGCCTCGGGCGCCAATTCGCGCAGGGCGCCGATCATCCGTTTGACCGCCTCGGGGTTTCCCCAACCCATGGTGTCGGCGACCACGAGGATCGGCACGGGGATGTTCTCTTCTTCGCATAGCTGAAGGATAAAGCGGAAATCGTCCAAGATGCGTTCTTGGGGGATGGGGCCCTCGAGGTTGCAGCCGAAGGCGGTCATCACATAGGCCGCGTCGACGGTATATCCCTCTTCCTTGTAAAGACGGACCCAGTCACGTTGTTTTTCCCGCATCTCGGCCGAGGAACAATTGTTGTTCGATTGGGCGAATGCTTCGGAAGGATAGAACAGCAGACGCGGGTCGATATCGACCTCATGCGCGGTCAGGGCCTTGCGAAACCCTTTGTCGTTCAGCCACAGCGATGTGTAGTTCACGCCCGGTTTGCGCTTGATACGCTGGAACAACTCGCCGGTGTCCGCCATCTGAGGAACGTATTTCGGGCTGACAAAGCTGCCGACCTGAATGCGTTTCAAGCCGGTTTCGCTGAGCATGTCGATCAGTTCGATCCGCTCTTCGATCGGGTAAATCTTCTTTTCGATCTGAAAACCCTCACGCGGGCCTTCTTCACGAAATTCTACGAATTTGGGAAAGTCGCTCATTTCATCACTCCTCGGATGGCAGGATCTCGGCGATGACCTGGCCGCGATCGACCATGTCCCCATTCGAGACGGATATATTGCTGGCGATCCCGGCCGCGGCCGCCCGGATCGAGATTTCGAGTTTCATGGATTCCATGACCGCGACCACGTCGCCTTCGGCCACGCTCTGACCATCGGAGACCTTGATTTCGACAATCATGCCGGTCAGCGGAGAGGTCACGGCGCGATCCGCCGCGGCATTGTCGCCGGCAAAGGCAAGGGGCGCGGCGGGCCGAAATACCAGGCGGCCTTCGGGCGTATCCAGTTCGATCACGCCCGCGTGCAGGCGCGCGTCGATCAGATGGACGGTGTCGCCTTCGCCGACACGCCAACGGCCCGGGGTCAGTTCACGTGCCGACAGTATCAGCGCCTCGCCTTTCTCCGAATGGATGGTGTACTTGGCACCCGGTTTGACAGGACTGACGCGCAGTTCTTCGGATACCTCGTCAGAATCGGTAAGCGTCACGCGCTGCCCCGCTTCAATCGCATCGCCGCCCAGTCCAAGCCGCCAGCCGGTAAAGGCATCACGGTTGGTCCAGGGATTGGCGTTTGTGTCGCTGCGCGACTGGGTCACGAAGAGAATGGCAGCGGTCGCCTTCCACAGATCGGGGCGGGTCAGGCCGGGTGCCTGTGTCAGCTCATCCAGCCTGCCGTCGATCCAGCGGGTATGCACCTGCATCCGTTCGAATTCATGGTTTCGCGCCAGCGCCGTTAGAAAGGCGCGATTGGTCTCGACACCTTCGACCGCGACATGATCAAGCGCCGTGGCCAGACGTGCCAATGCGGTTTCCCGGTCGGGCGCGTGCACGATCAGCTTGGCGATCATCGGGTCGTAGTAGGGCGTGACGGCATCGCCTTCTTCGACGCCGCTGTCGATGCGCAGGCCCGATGGCAGGCTGAGCGTGGAGAGCGTGCCCGTCGACGGGGCGAATTGCATCGCCGGATCTTCGGCGTAAAGCCGCGCCTCGACCGCGTGGCCGTTGATCGTCAGATCGTCCTGCACCAGTCCAAGGCCCGCGCCTTCGGCAATCCGCAGGTGAAGCGCGACAAGGTCCAGCCCGGTGATCGCTTCGGTGACGGGATGTTCCACCTGAATGCGCGGGTTCACCTCAAGGAAGAAATACTCGCCACCCGCGACCAGAAATTCGACCGTGCCCAGCCCGCGATAGTCCAGCGTTTCGCCCAAGCGCACCGCGTCGCGTGCGATGTCGTCCAGAAGCGTTCGGGGCAGACCCCAGGCCGGGGCTTCCTCGATGACCTTCTGGTGGCGGCGCTGAAGCGTGCAATCGCGTTCGAACAGATGCACCACATGGCCTTTGCCGTCACCTGCGATCTGCACTTCAACATGGCGCGCCTCGGGCAGGAAACGCTCCAACAGCAGCCCTTCGGAGCCGAAGGTGGATTTTGCTTCGCGCAGCGCGCCTTCGATGTCCTCGACCAGCGTGGTTTCGTCAGTGACGAGCCGTTGTCCGCGCCCACCACCGCCGCCGACCGCCTTGAGCAGCACCGGCAGGCCCATTTGGCGCACCTCCTCGGCAATCTGCTCGGGATCGGACCGCGCACCTTCGGCGCCCGAAATCACCGGGACGCTGGCCGCCACGGCGGCCTCTTTGGCGCTGGCCTTGTCGCCGAAACGTTCAAGCGTTTCAGGCGTCGGCCCCATGAAGATCATGCCGGCGGCTTCGACCGAACGAGCAAAATCGGGGTTTTCGGCCAGAAAGCCATAACCGGGATGGATCGCATCCGCGCCCACTGATTGCGCAGCGGCAATCACCGCGTCGATTTTCAGATAGCTCTCGGATGCAGGTCCGGCGCCGATACAGACAGATTTGCCAATCTCGCGGACATGCAGGGCATTGGCGTCGGCCTGCGAATGCACGCCGACGGGAATGATACCGCTGGCCCGCGCAGTGCGCGCGATCCGGCAGGCAATTTCGCCGCGGTTGGCGATCAGAAGCGTCTTGATTTTCACGGTTCGCTCCTCACATCCTGAACACGCCGAATTTGGTATCGACCTTGGGTCTGCGCGATGTCACATCCAGCATCAGCGCCATGACATCACGGGTCTCACAGGGCTCGATCACGCTGTCGATCCAAAGGTTGGAAGCAAAATTATAGGCTCCCTGAAAATCTTCGTATTCCTTGCGGATCGGTGCCTTGAAGGCTTCCTCCTCCTCGGGGGTCCAGCTTTTGCCTTCGCGTTCGTTGATCTGCGCGCGGACCTGAGCCAGCACGCTGGCGGCCTGTTCCGGCCCCATGATCGCCGACCGTCCCGTCGGCCAGGCAAACATTGCGTCCGGCTGGAACGGGCGGCCCAGCATGGCCAGGTATCCCGCCCCATAGGAGCCGCCGGTGATAATGGTGAATTTCGGCACCCGGGCCGAAGACATGGCCGTGATCATCTTGGCGCCAGCCTTGGCAATGCCCATCTGCTCGACCTCGCGGCCCACCATGAAGCCGTTCACATCGGCCAGGAACAGCAGCGGAATATCACGCTGGACGCAGAGATTGATGAAATGCGTGGCCTTCAGTGCGGCTTCGACGAAAAGCACGCCTGTATTTGCGAGAATACCGACCTCGTGGCCGTGGATGCGGCCCCAGCCGGTCATGATCGTGTCGCCATAAAGCGGTTTGAATTCGTGAAAATCGCTCTCATCGACCAACCGAGCCACGATTTCGCGGTTGTCGGTCGGCACCTTGGGGTCGCGGCTGATGAGTCCATAAATCTCTTCGACCGGGTAGGCGGGCGCACGGGGCGTTTCGGGCGTCTTGCGGGGTTGGGGTTTTTCGCCAAGATGGCTGACAATTTCGCGCGTGATGGCCAGAGCGTGGGCGTCATCTTCGGCCAAATGGTCTGTCACACCGGAGACGGACGAATGCATCTTGCCGCCACCCAGTTCTTCGGCTTCGACCTTTTCGCCGGTTGCGGCAAAGGTCAATTCCGGTCCGCCTAGATACATAAAGCCCTGACCGCGCACGATCACCACTTCGTCACAGAGCGCGGGGATATAGGCACCACCCGCGGTGCAGGGCCCCATGACCACGGCGATTTGCGGCACACCATCGCCAGACATGCCGATCTGTTGGTGAAAGATGGAGCCGAACTGGCCTTCGTCGGGGAAAAGGTTGGCCTGGTCGGGCAGGAAGGCACCGCCGGAGTCCACGAGGGTGATGACGGGCAGGCGGTTTTTCCAGGCAATTTTCTGTGCCCGGACGTGTTTGCGGCAGGTGATCCCGAAATAGGTGCCGCCCTTTACGGTGGCATCATTGGCGATGATCATGCACTGACGGCCTTCGATCACGCCAATACCGGTGATGATGCCGGCGCCGGGTGGAACTCCCTTGTGCATATTCAGTCCGGCCAACTCGCCGAGTTCCAGAAATGGTGTGCCCGGGTCGATCAGTCGTTCGATCCGTTCGCGCGGCAGGATTTTGCCTTTGTCCACATGACGTTTGCGCGCCATTTCGGGGCCGCCGACGCGCTGTAAGAGCCGGAGGGCATGTAGTTCATCGACCTTTTCGCGGTAAGACACGTCGTTGGCGCGGAAGTCGTCCGACGCGGTGTCGAGAAGGGATTTCATTCTAGTCATGGCAGGTCTGGATATTTCCTGAGAACGAAGGCGACCTTGGCGGCGCCAGGTTTTTCGAAAGTGTCGGCCGCAACCAGGTGAACGTCGGCCTTGAAGACCAAGGATTCGCGCAGGCGCTGCTCGATTTTCTTTTTGAGGGTGACGTCATCGGCCGGATCGCGATTGGGGCCGCGTTCGACAATCACCGTCAGCGCGCCCTGCGTGGTGTGGCCCTCGAAATCGGCCACGATGCGCATGACGCCATTGGTGTCCGGCACCATTTCGGTAATGACGCTGTTGATCGCCGACGGGAAGACATTGGCCCCCCGGACGATCAGCATGTCGTCGGTCCGGCCGGTACAGCGGATCTTCGGCCCGGTGCGGCCGCAGGAGCATTCGGTATCGATCACTTCGATATAATCGCCTGACCGGAACCGCACGAGCGGGCTCGCCTGGCGGCCGAGCGCGGTATAGACCATCTCGCCCTCGGCACCTTTTTCCCAGGGGATGATTTCGCCGCTTTCGGGGTCGAGCAATTCGGTGATGATATAGTCCATGTTGACCATGTGCATACCCGACTGGGCGTCGCACTCGGCCCAGTATGTCACGCCCAGATCGGTGCCGCCCAGCATCTCGGTGCATTTCGCACCCCAGGCCTTTTCGATCTTTGCCCGAATTGCGGGAATGCCGCCGCCGGGTTCGCCGCCGACGATCACGCGCTCGATACCCAGTTCGCTGGCCTTGCATCCCAGCACCTCGGGAGCCTTTTCGGCCAGGTGCAGAACAAAGTTCGGAGCGCCGACCACGCAACGCGGCCGCGTGTCTGCGCAGGCGCGCAGCAGACGTTCTGCACCGCCATCCGCCCCCACCGGCACATCGATCGTGCCCATGTACTGCAATCCCTGCATCACCGGGATGCCGCCGACAAAGCCCTTGGCCAGCGAAAACGCGTGCAACACCATATCGCCCGGTCGCACCCCGTTGGCGAAGAAGCAGCGCGCCGTCATCTCGTGCCACATTTCGGCGTCGGATTCGGTCAGGGCCACATACGAGGGGCTGCCGGTGGTGCCCGACGAGGCCTGCATCTGGATGATGTCCGACATTGGTGCCGCGCGGTGCTTGCCGAAGGGCGGTTCCGCAGCAAGGCTTTCGCGGATCTCGGTCTTGTAGGTGTAAGGCAGCTTCTGCAGGTCTTCGATGCTGCGAATCTCGTCGAAATCGACACCGGCGTCGGCGAACTTTTCCTGATAGAAGGTCGAATTCGACTTGAGATAGGCCATCTGGTCACGCAGCCGCTCTTCCTGAATACGGCGCACCTCGTCGAGCGGCGTGCCCTCGATCGCGTGCCAGAAGCGATCATTTACCTTGTCGGCGGCATCCTCCCGCCGGAAGCGCATTCCAAATTGCATGTCGTTCTCCGTTCCAAGCCGTGGCGATCAATAGGATCGTGGCAGGCCCATGACCTTTTCGCCGATAAAGCTCAGGCACAGTTCGCGGTTCACCGGCGCTGTGCGCAGCAGGCGGACCAGCGGGTACATTTCGTAAAGTCCCGTATCTTCGGTAAAGCCCGATCCACCATGCGCCTGAAGCGCCGCGTCGACCGCTTCGATCCCGGCTTCGGCGGCGGCATATTTCGCCATGTTCGACGACGCACCGGCAGGCAGCTTGTTGTCGAACTCCCATGCCGCGCGCCGGGTCATCAGACTGGCCATCTCGACCGCTGTGTGCGCCTTGGCCATCGGATGCTGCACGCCCTGGTGCGCACCGATGGGTTGGCCGAACACATTGCGCTCGGAGGCATAGGCCACGCCCTTGTTCAGGGCGAACCGGCCGATGCCGCAGCACAAGGCGGCCAGGATGATACGCTCGGGGTTGAGGCTGTCGAACAGGATCGAGAACCCTTCGTCCACCTCGCCGACCACATCCTCGGGGCCGAGATCCACATCGTCGAAGAACAGTGTCCACTGCTCCTCGGGCAGGGGGATCGAGATCTTCACCCGCTGCTTGTCGACGCCTTTTTTCTTCAGATCCACGGCGAACAGGGTAAAGCCGTCGGTCTTGCGGCTGACCTCGGTATGCGGTTTGGTCCGCGCCACCACGAGGCAGTAGTCGGCCACTTCGGCCCCGGTGATGAAGGTCTTTTCGCCCGACAGGCTGAACCGGTTGCCTCGACGCTTGGCCAGCGTAGTGGCCTTCATCGTGTTAGACCCGGCCCCCGGTTCGGTGATCGCGAAACAGAACTGGATATCACCGCGGCAGGCAGCCGGCAGCAGTTCTTTCTTGTGGAACTCGCTCCCGTGGCTGGCGATATGGGCCAGCGACATGGTCGGCCCGACCACCATCATCAAAAGAGGAATGCCGTGATTGGCGGTGCCCTCCATGAACAGGGCCATTTCGGTCATACCAAGGCCCGCGCCGCCATATTCCTCGGGCACCATGATGCCGAGGAAGCCGTCATCGGCGATCTGGCGGAACATTTCGTGCGGAAACTCGTGCTTGCGTGCGTGTCTCAGCCAGTAATCGTTGTCGAACTTCTGCGCCAGCTGGCCGCCATAGTCGTAAATCTGGCGTTGTTCGTCGTTCAAAATGAAATCCATGCTTCGTCCTCAAGCCTTGAATTCGGGGGCGCGCCGGTTCTCGAATGCATCGAGGCCCTCGGCCACGTCATCGCTGGGCAGTGCGCGCACGGCGGCATCGCGCTCAAGCCGCATCTGCTGGTCGATACCAAGGTCCGCGCCTTCGCGCGCCAACCGCTTCATCTCGGCGATGCCGGGACGTGAACGGGTGGCGATTTTCTCGCAGTATTCCAGCGCAGACTTGTGCAGGTCCGCATCCGGCACGATGTAGTTGACCAATCCGGCCTCTTTGGCCTCGTCCGACTTGAGCCAGCGGGCCGAGAACATCAGGTCGAGCGCCCTGCGCTGCCCCATCAACCGTGTCAACCGCTGCGAGCCACCCCAACCGGGAATCAGCCCGAATTGCGCGTGCTGATCGCCAAACTGGGCGCTTTCGGCCGCGAAACACACATCGCATGCCAGCATCAGTTCGATCCCGCCGGCCAGACACAACCCCTGCACTGCCACCACGACAGGGAGGGAGGAGGTTTCGAGCGCACGCAGGTTGTTCATGCCAAAGGCGATGAAATGGTCCAGCGCGGCGGGATCGTTCAATTTACCTTTCACTTCCACCAGATCGGCACCGGTGCAAAAGTGCTTGCCCTGCGCCCGGATGAGGATCGCCCGAATAGCGGGGTTCGCCTCGAATTCCGCACGCGCGACAGAAATACGCTCATGCACCTCAAGTGACAGGCAATTGAATTTCTCGGGGCGGGCCAGTTCGATGATGCCGGTGTTGCCCTCGGAAGTGACGAGGATGGGGTCGCTCATTTCGAGGCTCCCTTCGCCTTCTTGTCATACTGCAGCGCCATGCGACCGACCTTCTCGCGGGCGATCACCAGCTTCTGGATCTGCGCGGTGCCGTCACCGATCTGCAAGCCGAGCACATCGTTGTAGCGCTGGTGGTGGGGCAGGTCGGTGGTGTAGCCGTAATGTCCGTGCAGGATCAGGCACTGGTGCAGGATCTCGCAGGCGGTTTTGGGCAGGTACCATTTGCACATGGCGGCCTGAGAGGTGTGGGGCAGGCCACGGTCGCGCAGGTCCAACGTGTAATAGCAAAGCTGGCGCATCATGGTCAGTTGGGTCTCGGCCTCGGCCAAGGGAAAGCTGACACCCTGATACTGCACGATCGGGGCTCCGAATGCCTCGCGCTCCTGAACGTAGGCCCAGGTTTCATCCACCGACGCTTGCGCGGCCCCCAGGCACTCCAGCCCGATCAGTGCGCGGGAATAGTCGAAGCCCGCCATGATCGTGCCAAAGGCATGGTCCTGTTCCGCCATCATGTTTTCAGCCGGCACGAAAACATCGTCAAAGAAAACCGAGCCGCGCCCGACAGGCTTGGTGCCGATGTCGTCAAAATGGGTGCGCTTGATGCCTTCCTGGTTCAGATCGACGAAAAAGGCGCTGACCCCGCGTGAGCCGCCATCAGGATCGCCGGTACGGGCAAAGACGACCGCCGCATCCGCCTGACTGGCAAAACTCATGGATGTCTTTTCACCGTTCAGCCGCCAGCCGTTGCCGGATTTCTCGGCCCTCAGAATCAGGTTCGCCGCATCCGAACCGCCGCGCGGCTCTGTCAGGCCCAGGCCAATGACCGCATCACCCGAAACAACCTTGGGCACCCATTCCGACGCGATGTCCTTGGAGGCATGTTTGGCAACCATTCCGCCCATGAGAGAGCCCAGAAGCTGCACGTAACTTGCGTTGAAATCGGCATAGGCGATCTCTTCGACGATCAGCCCTGACGTGACAGAGCTTTCGCCGAGACCCCCGAATTCCTCGGGCAGATCGGCCCCGATCAGCCCCAGTGCGCCCATCTCCTTGATCAGCGCACGGTCGAATGTATGGCCGCTGGCGCGTTCTTGATATGTGGGCGCAAGCCTTTCAGTTGCGAAGCGCTTTGCGGTCTCGCGAAACGCCTTCTGATCGTCTGTAGGCTGGAATTGCATCGGTGCTCCTCCCCATGAGCGAAAATCTTCTTTCCAAAAATCTAACAAATGTTAGAATGTAGATCAAGTGCAGTTTTGAGGAGGAGAACCAAAGTGAAAAATAGACCAGATGGAAGCTTTGAAACCATGCTCTCGCCCATCCGCGCAGGCCAGCATACATTGCGAAATCGTGTCATCATGGGGTCGATGCACACGCGGTTGGAAACCGAGCCTGACGGCATAGCCAAACAGATCGCGTTTTACGCCGAGCGTGCGCGGGGGGAGGCGGCGATTCTGGTCACCGGCGGGTTTTCGCCCAATGCCGAGGGCATATTCGATCCAGAAGGTCCGAGAATCGATGACCCGGAAGAAGCGCTTGACCTGCGCCCGATCTGCGAGGCGGTGCAGGCCGAAGGCAGCCTGGTCTGCGCGCAACTCCTCCACGCCGGGCGCTATGCCAAGATCGAAGGGTGTGTGGCCCCGTCGCCGATCCGCGCCCCGATCAACCGTTTCATCCCGCGTGAAATGACCGAAGCCGACATTCTCCGTACCATCGAGGATTTTGCCGTAGCGGCCGCCAATGCGCTGGCCGCAGGCTTTGATGGCGTCGAGATCATGGGGTCCGAGGGATACCTGATCAACGAATTCACCGTCACCCACACCAACAAGCGCCAAGACGACTGGGGCGGCAGCGCCGCGAACCGCCACCGATTCCCGGTCGAGATCGTGCGCGCGGTGCGCGAACGTTGCGGCCCCGACTTTCTGGTCATCTACCGGATTTCGGCGGCCGATCTGGTCGAGGGCGGCGCGCCCGCCGAAGAAATTGCCGCACTGGCCCGCAAGATCGAGGCTGCGGGTGCGGATATCCTGAACACCGGCATCGGCTGGCATGAGGCCCGCGTGCCGACGATCGCCTACCCGGTGCCGCGCGGTGCCTGGCGCAAGGCGGCAGCCAACGTCAAAGCGGCGGTGTCGATCCCGGTAGTCGCCTCGAACCGGATCAACACACCCCAGCTTGCAGAAGACATACTTGCCTCTGGCGATGCGGACATGATCTCGATGGCGCGCCCGTTTCTGGCCGATCCGCATTTCGTGAAAAAGACGCGCGAGGGCCGCGCAGACGAGATCAACACCTGCATTGCCTGCAACCAGGCCTGCCTGGATTTCATTTTTTCGGACCGGCCGGTCGGATGTCTGGTCAATCCAAGGGCCGGGCGTGAAACGGAATTCCGGGATACGCCAACCGACACGCCAAAGAAAGTGGCCGTCGTTGGCGGTGGTGCCGCGGGCATGGCCACAGCCGCCGAGGCGGCACGGCTGGGCCACGATGTCACCCTGTTCGAAGCGCAGGACAAATTGGGCGGTCAGCTGAATCTGGCCCGCGCCGCACCAGGCAAGGACGAATTCGACGAAACCCTGCGGTATTATGCCGGTCAGATGCAGAAACACGGGGTCACGCAGCGTCTGGGACAGCGGGCAGAGGCGAGCGATCTTGAGGGATTTGACCATGTGGTCATCGCCACCGGGGTCACGCCGCGCATTCCCGACCTGCCGGGTATCGACCATCCCAGCGTCGCGACCTACGCCGAAATTCTGTCCGGTGACCGCGAGGCGGGCGACCGTGTCGTGGTGATGGGGGCGGGGGGCATCGGTCATGATGTGGCCGAGTTCCTAGTGACCAAACCCGCCGAGACCGCGAATTCCGACGTCTTTTGCGAAACCTGGGGAGTGGACCCCGAGTTTGTCTCCTCGGGTGCCCTGGCGGGCGACCCTCTGGCACCGAAGCCGTCGCGCCGCAAGGTCGTCATGCTGCAGCGCAAGACCGCTAAACCGGGCGCGGGGCTTGGTGTTTCGACAGGGTGGATCCTGCGCAACGCGCTGCGCAAACATGGGGTCGAGGCAATGGGCGGGGTGACCTATGAACATATCGACGATGCGGGGCTGCACATCGTCGCGGACGGAAACCCGACGGTCATCGCAGCCGATACAATTGTGCTGTGCACCGGTCAGGAACCGGAACGGGCCCTGGCCAAAGAGGTTGTAGCGCGCGGCGTCCCGGTTACGATGATCGGCGGGGCAAAGGAGGCCGCCGAACTGGATGCGCTGCGCGCCATTGATGAGGGCGTGCGCCTGGCGCAGGATCTCTGAACCGAGGCTCGGGCAAGGGGGAAACTATGCTGACCGACGTCATCCGCGCGGGGCGCGCTGATCTGTATTCGATCTTTCGAACCCGCGCACATGACTGCGCCCGCGCCCTCGCCATCGAGGACGGCAGCAGAAAACTGACCTATGCAGAACTGCTGGAGCGGGTCGATCGTCTGGCGGCTGTATTTCTGGCACGAGGCGTGGCGCCCGGAGACAGGATCGCGATCCTGTCGCATAACCGCTCAGAATACCTGGAGGTCGAACTTGCAGCAGCGGGAATCGGCGCGATCGTCGCCTGTCTGAACTGGCGGCTTGCCCCCGATGAACTGCGGCACTGCATCGATCTGGTCGAGCCGGTTCTCGCGGTTGTCGAACCGGAACTTTCAGAAGCTTACCGCGCCGTCGCGTCGACACCCTGTCTAACCGTCGGGCCAGACCTGGAAACGGCCATTGCCGGGGTCGAGCCGGACCCGCGCACCGGAACCATGGTTGACGACCCCGAGGCCGGTCTGACGATCCTCTATACCTCGGGGACCACGGGCCTGCCCAAGGGGGCGCATATCAGCCACCGCGCGCATATCGCCCGATCCATGGTTTTTGCGGCCCAGCTGGCGCTGGATCCCGGCGACGGGTTCATCGCCTGGGCGCCGATGTTCCACATGGCCTCCACCGATCATGCGCTGGCAACGATCCTGCGGGGCGGGACCGTGGTGATGGTGGACGGGCTGCAGCCCGCCGTCATCAACGAGGCGCTGTCACGCCACAGGATCGGCTGGTTCGTGATGATGCCCGGGGCACTGGAGGCTTTTATTAACGAACGGCACGCCAACCCTTTGCCGCTGAAGGGGATCAAGGTTTGCGGCGCAATGGCTGATCTGGTGCCGCCGCATCAGATCGCGGAACTGACCGGTCTTCTGGACACGCCCTATCTGAATTCCTTCGGGGCGACCGAAACCGGCCTGCCGCCGGGAACCGCCGATCTGATCGCGCCGGGTGTGACCCCGGACCGGCTGTCCAAGCGCATCAGCGCCTTTTGCGAGGTGCGGCTGGTCGATCCCGACGACCGCGAAGTCCCCGATGGAACGCCGGGCGAAATGGCGCTTCGGGGTCCGACGCTGTTTTCCGGGTACTGGAACGCCGACGACACCAATGCCCGTGACTTTCGCAACGGCTTTTTCCACATGGGCGATCTGTTCCGGCGCAATGCGGACGGCACCGTCGACTTTGTGGATCGGGCGAAATACCTGATCAAGACCGGAGGTGAAAACGTCTATCCGGCGGAAATCGAACGTGTGCTTCTTTCTCATCCCGATGTGATCGATGCCGCCGTGGTAAGGGCCTTCGACGCGAAATGGGGGGAAAGCCCGGTGGCCTTTGTCGCCTGTGACGATGACGGGCCGGATGCCGAGGCGCTGCTGAACTTGTGCCGCGAAAGCCTCGCTGGCTATAAGCGACCACGCGAAATTCGCTTCATCGCGTTCGAGGATTTTCCCAGATCGACCAGCGGCAAGATCCAGCGGCATATCCTCGAAGCCCGGCTCGCAGATTAATTTTCGCTCTGACCCGATCGTCAGCCAGCCACGCCAGTTCGCCCCAATAGCGATAAAAGCGTTCTTATCCTCGTTGCCACGAGCTTCTTATCCCCGCCCTTTGGAGTAACCCCCTGAAAGTGATCCACCATCTGGGATAGATTGACCCGCGATTGAAGCGCAGCCCTCTGTCGGACTACACGGCTAGGGTTTTCCGGGTGTTTGAGCTCAGGAGGATTCGTAGATCCCTGAGCCATTCATCAGTGCGATCGGTGGTTTGTTCCCGGTTGCGCTGTGGGGGCAGCAGTAACCCGGCGCATCGCACCGACGGGCATGGACTGCCGGCAATTGCCGGTTGGGGCTGCTGCGGGCCTTCAAGGGAAAGTCGGCGACTATCCGATGTGCGGGACAAAGCGGACATTCGCCAAGCGACCTCAAACGTCCGGTTCTGTACTGCGGCCCGACAAAACGATATCAAGTGATCAGCGGTCAGCCGATCGCACCTGTGTAACTGTCTTCTTCGGCCCTCCTGTCTGCATGATCTGGGACAGGTAAGAATTGCGCCGTCTGATGAAGTCACGCAGAAGGGTCGGGTAATCTTCACTGACGGCATTCTTCACAGAAACCCGACGCTCCAGTTCATGTCGCCAGGCCCTTACACGGGCAAGCCCTGTGAAGACGCCAAACTCTCCGATGGTGTCAAAAACGTCGAAATAGCGGAAGACCGGGCCGAATACGACATCGACGAGGCTGAACCGGTGGCCATCGAACCATGGTCCCTCCCCAAGCTCCGCGTCCAGCCGAAGGAACTTTGCGCGGAGCGCCGCCACTTTTTCTTCCAACGCTTTCTCGTTCGGCGCCGAGTAGAACCCCGCAATGTCGTTCAAGACAGCAGATCCAAATTCAATCCAGGCACGGTGGCGGGCGCGATCGAGAGCGTCGTGCGGATGAAGCGCGTGGGGTTGTGTATCCTCAAGATATTCGAGGATAACCGCAGATTCGAAAATCGGCGTCCCGTCCACAACCAGGACAGGCGTCTTGCCCAGCGGAGATATGGCAAGAAACCAGTCGGGCTTGTTCGAAAGATCGATGTCAGTTCTCTCGAACGTGACACCTTTCTCAGTGAGCGAGATCGCCGCGCGCTGCACATATGGGCAGAGCGCATGGCTAATGAGGTGGAGGCTCATGTTGTCTCTCCCGCCATCTGCACGTTACCGGGCGCGAAGGAAGGGCTGAGGGCGAAACGGCCGTCGCCCAGAAGCCCTTGCACGATGGCAAGCAGCGTCAGATAGGCCGGGTATTCCCACCCGCCGTTCTCGTATCCGAACATCCAGCCGTTTCCGGAGTGAGCCCAGGTCGCACCGGCCAGGATGGGCACGGTCGCCGACGCGACCCACCGAGCCTGTACGCCGAGGACCAAAAGGGCACCGGCAATCGCCTCGACTGCAAAGACCATATAAGCAAACCAGCCGGGCAGCCCGATCGAAATGAAGAACTGCGCCGTTCCGGGAAGTGTGAAAATGAAGAGCTTGAGAAACAGGCTGTGCGCCAGGAACATGATCCCGAGTGCTATACGGAGCAGGAATATCCCAAATTCTGTGAGGTGCGATTGTGACATGATATGATCCCATATGTCGATGCAGTTGCATCTATATATAGCGCGTCACATGCGATGTCAAGGTTGATGCACTTACATGTACATGATAGGTGCTGGATATGAACGAGATTGACCATGCTACTGAGGCCGCCTGGACAGCCCTCATGACTAAAAGCCGCGTTTTGCTTGAGGCTGTCGAAACGTCTCTGAAATCGGCAGGATACCCGCCAATTGCATGGTATGACGCGCTTCTCGAACTCGAGAAGGCTGGCCCGGACGGACTCCGGCCATTCGAACTCAAAGACCGGATTTTGTTACCCCAATACGGTACCTCGCGGCTGCTGAACCGTATGGTGAAAGCAGGGCTGGTGAACCGACAGGACTGCTTGGAAGATGGGCGAGGTCAAAACATTTCTATCTCTGAAAAGGGTAAATCTGTCAGGAGGGCGATGTGGCCGATCTATGAACGGGTTCTGTCGGAAAGGATCGGCGCAAAGCTGAAACCCAAAGACGCCGCTCAATTGGCCTCGCTACTCTCAAAGCTCTGAAGTCTAGGTCGACTGACGCGAAACCTGTCTGTGACTTTCCACGCTAAGTGGCCCTGAATTTTTTTCACGTTAATTGGCCGACAGTTGCCTATGTCGGTGTGCGAAGGGTGTTTCGGGCTGTTTCGACGTCCTTTCGCATCCAACAGACCTCTGCGTGATCGTTGATAAATCCCATGGCCTGCATGAATGCATATACGGTGGCCGGCCCCACGAATTTGAAGCCAAGCTTTCGTAGGTCTTTGGACAGGGTCTCGGACGCTGGTGATTTGGACCGCATTTGTGGCAGTGCGTCGTCCTTGGCAGGTTCATATAGCCAGATGAATGCGGCGAAGGAGCCTTCCTCTTGGACGACCTCGAAAGTACGGCGAGCGTTGTTGATCACGGCTTCGATCTTGCCTCGATAGCGAACAATTCCTTCATCGGCAAGTAGGCGCTTAATATCGTTGTCGTCAAAGTTCGCAACTCCCCGAAAGTCGAACCCGGCGAAGGCAGCACGAAAGTTCTCGCGCTTGGCCGGAATGGTGCGCCAGCTCCGCCCTGACTGGAAACTCCGGCGTGACGGCAGCCCATCGGCACCGTGGGCGTCCATCCGTTCCAATTACGGTTGCAGCATCAGGCCGCTGCCGCATAAACTTGAACAGAAACTGAACCAGATCCTCCGTTACGATACAGTCTCAGCTCTCCGAAAAACCCTGACGAGGGACAATCGGCGACCGCACTGCTAAAGGCTAACATTACCGCTTGGCAGGTCTGAACCTGCTGGCGGCGATCTGGATACCGCGCGCGCCTACGGGAAACGGTTGGCCGAGGTCGCGAGCCGCTGGAACAGCTGATCCAGCTGTCTGAATAATCGGCCCGGCCGCCCGGATCGGATGTGCTGCGGCCGGGTTGCGCTCAGTCCGCGACCCCCGCCCGCCCGATCAGCGCCATGAGCGTTCCGGTCATCGTTGCGACGAGCTTTTCATCCTGGCTCTTCACGGCATAGGCACGCGCCTCGCATATGGTCAGCGTCCTGCCTGGTTTCACCACGTCAGCGACGAAGCGAAACCGTTCGCCGTCCGCCGGGTTGAGTAGGTTGATCTTGAATTCGGCCGTCAACACTGCCGCGTCCGCTGGCATCAGCGAAAAGGCCGCGTATCCGCAGGCGCTGTCCAGCGCTGTCGACAGGATTCCGGCATGCAAAAACCCATGCTGCTGGGTCAGTGCAACCTGATGTGCCATTTCCAGAACGATGCGGCCGGGTAACAACTCGGCAATGCTGATCCCCAACGTGTTCATCACCTTCTGGCGATCGAAACTGTTGCGCACGCGTGCGTCATAGTCGGGGTTTTTCGGTTTGAATTGTGTCATGGCGGGTCTTCCTCTTCGATTTCATTCGTCAATGACCAATCTTAGGCGGTCTTTGAGGCGCGTATCTTGTAGCGAAAGGTCAAAACGACGCGGAATAGACAGAGCGCGCAACGCGCCGGGCGGTTTGCCGGCGAAGATCCGGCAAGCGGCGGACAAGTGAGATTGATCGTAGTATCCGGCGTCCAGCGCCAGATCGCTCAGCAGCAGGGTCTTTGACGCAAGCTGCCCGAGAGCCCGGCGAAAGCGTCGCAAGGTCGCAAGCCGCCGCCGCGACACGCCGGTTTCCGCCCGCACCTTTCGACGTTTGGTCCGGTCGCTGTAAGCTCCGGTTGGTGCGGCAAAGCGCAGGTCTCTCGCAAGGCCGTCAAGCACCGCGATGAGCGCAGGCAGGTCATCGTCCCCGTTCTGAACCCGGGCCAGTTCTGAGGCCAGCATGTCCAGCCCTTTGGAGTCGGGAAATCGCTGCGGTCGTGACGACAGTCGCAGCCCGGCCACGACACCCAGGAATGGCCTTGGGCGGGGCGAAAAATAGGGGCGCGGTTCTGCCAGCGATACGCGCCCGCCGCCGCTGTCGTCGCGCGTTACCGAAAGGGTAAAGAGGTCGGTTGCGAACCGCCCGTGTCCACCACCGCTCAGCACACCGGTATCGCGGAACACGAACAAATGGTCGATCTGTTTGGCCGCTTCCTCAGGCGGAGCCAGTTCGAGATAACGCGGCGGCTCCATCAGGTTACTTGACGAAAGCATCCCGGTTCTCGGCGACGAAATCGGCAAATCGGCGCGCCGGGCGTCCCATCACATCACTGACCGTGGTCTCGATGCCGGCAAGGTAGCCCTTGGGCGCGATGGAAGCCAATTCGACCATGGCTCTGGCGACCTCGTCCTGCATTCCGCCAGCCACCATGCCCGCCTTGGCATTTTCGGCCGACAGGGACACGCACGACACTGTTCGTCCCGTCACCCCGGACAGAAGGGCCGCGATGTCATCCCCTGCAAGAGCTTCGGGCCCGGTCAGGCCAAGAGCCTTGCCTTCGTAACCCGGAGCGGTCAGCGCCTCGGCGGCGACATCCGCGATGTCGCGGGCGTCGATCCAGGCCACGGGGCCGCCCAGATCGTCATAGTACACGGCGTCCTTTGCAATGTTGCCGGCCTGCCACAGCAGGTTCTGCATGAAATAGGTCGGCTGGACAAAGGTCCAGTCAAGGCCGCTTTGCTTCAGCAGCTCCTGGGTTTCGGAATGCCACTTTCCAAAGGTCAGCCCCGCCTTGGGCGACGCGCCAAGCCCCGTGGCCACAACGATATGGCGCACGCCCGCGGCCTTGGCCGCCTCGATCACGTTCGCCTTCCACTGGCGCATGTTCAGATGGGCAGGCGTGACCAGGTATATCTTTTCTGCCCCGTCACAGGCCCGCGCCAGCGCGGCAGGGTCCGTGAAATCCGCTGCGACCGCCTCGCATCCTTTGGCCCTTAGCGCATCTAACTTGGAGGGGGCGCTGGTGACAGCGCGCACGGACGCGCCTTTTGCCAGAAGCGTATCGACGAGGGGCGCGCCAGTCGTGCCCGTGGCTCCGAAAACAGTGATCATGACTTTTCCTTTTGCAGGTCTGCGATGGGCTGAATGGTTTCCGGGTTGCTGATCGACGACAGATCGCCCGGATCTTCACCGAGAAAGGCGGCACGCACGACACGGCGCATGGTTTTCATGCTGCGGGTCTTGGGCAGCGCTTCGACAAAGTGGATCTCGCGCGGGCGGAAGGGCTTCGAGACGATCTCTCCGACACGATCCTTGAGCCGGTTCACGAGCTCCGCGTCCGGCGACACATTTGGGGCCGCCACGCAGACGCAGACGACGGCCACGCCCTTGATGTCATCAGGTGCCGCGATGGCAGCGGCGTCCACCACCTCTCCGGTTTCGGTCAGGGCCGCCTCGATCTCGGGCGGGCCGATGCGTTTGCCGGCGATGTTCAGCGTGTCGTCCGACCGGCCCAGGATATACCATGTCCCGTCCGGATCGCAGCGCACCCAGTCGCCGTGCCGCCAGAGGCCGGGGAAGGTGGACCAGTAGGTTTCAAGGTAGCGATCGCGGTCCCCCCAGATGGCCGGGGTCAGACCCAGAGGCGGCTGGGTCACGACCAGTTCGCCGACCTCGCCCGGTGCGGCTTCGCTGCCGTCCTGGCGCAGAACCTTGGCCCCGACACCCAGGGCCTGGGCCGAAAATCCGCCGGGCTTGAGCTCGTGCAGCACGGTCGAGGTCAGGATCGCGCCAAAAAGCTCGGTCCCGCCCGAGATGTTCAGCGGCACGGCGCGGCGGCGACAGATATGATCGAGCTGCCAGAGCCAGGCATCCTCGGTCCAGGGCTCGCCGGTCGAGGCGACGATGCGCAGGGACGACAAGTCGTAGCCCGACAAAGATTCAGTATCCTGCGTCATGAACTGCCGTACCAGGGTCGGGGCCACGCCGAGATGCGTGACCTCCATCTCGGACGCAAGACGCAACAGCCTGAAGGGATCGCCGGGCATTGATGGTGCGCCCTCGGCCAGCACCAGAGTCGAACCGGACAAGAGCACCGACAAAAGGGTAAGCGGTCCCATGACCCACCCCATGTCGGTCATCCAGAGGTGCCGGTCATCCCGTTTCATGTCGAGGCAAAGCAGGAAATCGGCCGTGGCCTTGGCCTGCACGCCCAGATGGGTATGCACGACGCCCTTGGGCCGTCCGGTGGTGCCTGACGTATAGGCGATCAGAAAGGTGGCTTCGGCCTTGACCGGAACGGCGGCAAGCTCCGGACTGGCGCGGCCCACGGTTTCGCTCCAGTCCAGATCGCGGGCGGGATCGGCTACCGCACCGCCGAACCGTCGCAGGCTGATCACGGTATGAACCGATGGCACGTCGGTCAAAGCCTGGGCGAGGCTCGCCTCCATCCAGACCGGCTTGCCTCGCCGGGGTGTGGCATCCGCTGTCAGCACCGCCACGGCATCCGCGTCGTTCAGGCGCGATACGATGGCATGAGGCGCAAAACCGGAAAACAGCGGCACCGCAACCGCGCCCAGCCGGGCAATCCCCAGAAGCGCGGCCTCGATTTCGGGGATCATCGGCATATAGATGCCCACCGCCTGACCGGGCCTTACACCGCGCGTGGCAAGGGCCGAGGCAACGCGGGAGGCTTCGGCGGTAAGGTCGGAATAGGTCCAGCGGCGGCGGCTTCCGTCTTCGCCGACCCAGTCGATTGCGACCTTGTCGCCCAAGCCATCGACAATTCGGGCGTCAAGACAGGTTTCCGTCAGATTCAAAGTACTCCCGACGGCCCACCGGATCGATTCGGGCCCTTCGGAGATATCTCGCAACCGGCTGTAGGGCCGCGCGAACCGTATCCCGGCATGGTCAATGATCCGGCCCCAGAACCAGTCTGGGTCTTCATTCGAACGGCGGACGAGTTCCTCGTAACTGTCAATGCCGCAGCCCGTCAGAAATGCGGTCAGAGTGCTTGTCCGCTGGATGTCAGAGCCTGGCTGAAACATTCGCAACCTTTCTAGAATGAAAAAGGGCCGCACAAAAGGCGCGGCCAGTCGGGGAGGTAACTCTTTTGGCACGGTTTGGCAGCAACGCCTGGTGTCCGGCGCTGCTGTCATGGCTTCAACCGTGCATGGACAAGCCGCCCGAAACCGAAATCACCTGGCCGGTAATGAACCCTGCGTCGTCCGACGACAGGAAGCAGATGATGCCAGGGTAATCCGTCGGCTGCGCCAGGCGCTTCATCGGAATCGCCCGCTTGAGACCTTCGGCGATCTTTTGACCTGCCTCGCCCTCGGCAAATTGAGCGAACAGAGGTGTGTCGGTCGGTCCCGGGGCGACCGCATTCAATTGTATACCTTTGCGCGCCAGCTCGCGCGCCACGGTCTTCGTGAACGAAATGATGCCGCCCTTGCAGGCTGAATAAACCGCCTCGCCGGATGACCCGACACGACCAGCGTCAGAGGCGATGTTAACCACGCGACCGCCGCCGCTCTTGACCATGCCCGGAAGCACCGCGTGATGCATGTTGAGCGGGCCGTAAAGATTGATGTCGATAACCTTTTTCCAAAGATCGGCATCGGTGTCGAGAAACATTCTGCTGACGTCCCAGCCGGCGTTGTTCACCAGCACATCAATCGGGCCGCCGGATTCGAACTCGGCCACCGCCGTGTCGACTTGACTACGGTCGGTGATATCTACCTTGAAGGCCTGCGCCTTCCCGCCAGCCTCGGTGATCAGTCGGACAGTTTCCTCCGCCCCATCCTTGTTCAGATCGAAAACGGCAACTTCGGCGCCCTCTTCGCCGAACCGTTCGCAAACTGCGCGGCCAATGCCGCTTCCACCGCCGGTCACAATGACCCGTTTTCCACTCAACCCTCGCATGGAGGTCCTCCTCTTCCGATAAACCTTTGTCAAGAACTTGATTCGGAACGTTCCTTGGATTATTCTAACATTTGTTAGATTTAATGCAATGGACAGTCTCGTGTCCCGCAAGTATCGAAATGAAATGGTACACAAGACTGACCCCCCCAGGACACTGAGCGAAGACTTGAGCAAGTCTGAGAGGACACGTGAGGGTATCCTTTCGGCGGCTGCGCGACTTTTTCGGTATGAAGGCTATCACGCAACGACTATGCGCGACATCGCGCAGGGAGCTGGCATTGAGGCCGGCAGCATTTATTATCATTTTCAATCCAAGGACCAGATTCTGAGCGAAGTTCTCGATCTTGGCGTCCGTCAACTATATCAGGCGGTCAGTGAAATCGTTCGGTCGGCACCGACAAGTTCGGAGGATTTTCGCAAGACTTTCGGACTGCTGATTGAAACACACCTTGCCTACCTATTGACCGACAGCGACTTTACGTCAGCCAATATTCGGAACTATCCGATGTTGTCGGACGAAACACGCGCCCCGCATCGCGAATTGCGTGCATCATATGCGGGTGCCTGGGGCAAATTCCTGAATGACGCCAAACGCGCCGACCACCTTCGAAGCGACATATCCACTGCTGTGATCCGCCAGTTCATCCTGAGTGCCATGAACTGGACCGTAGAATGGTACGATGTCGACTCGTATCCGGTGCGCATACTCGCGGAACGAATGAGTAAGCTGATACTTGACGGAATGTGTCCACATCGCAAGGCGGATACCGAAGGCTTGAAGCTGTGCCCCGCCACTACCGCCAAAACCCCGGATCCCGACAGCAAGGCGGCTAAGACCCGTGCAGAAATTCTAAAGGCCGCAGCGCGCGTTCTGAGGGACAATGGCTACAAGGCGACCACGCTGAGAAAGATCGCGGAAGAAGCGGACATGAAAGCGGGCAGCGTCTATTACCATTTCAACTCCAAAGAAGCGATCGTTGACGAAGTTCTAAACGCCGGACTGAGGGACTTGCTATCAGGTGTCGAAGCCGCCGTTCGGAAATTCGATGCCCCGTACGATCATCACGCCAAGATAGCGACTGCAATCTGGGCGCACCTGGATTTCCTCTTCAAGGCAAGTGAATTCACCTCGGCGAATATCAGAAGCTATGGAATGCTCCCCAATCATTTCAGGGAGAGGCACAGGGGTATTCGCCATGAGTATGGAAAACTCTGGGATCGGATACTCCGTGAAGCTCAGGACGACGGTGCCATACGGTCGGATATCAAGATCGTCCCCTTGCGCCAAGTGATGTTGGGTGCCTTAAACTGGACGGTGGAATGGTTCGACCCGAACAAGGCAGGAGTGGAAGGATATCTATCACTGCCTGAATTCTCCAGCATGCTCATCAATCTGCTATTGGAAGGCATTTGTAACCGGGAAGCGACCCCGTCCACAGGACAAGGTAGCCCTGAAAGCGGTTGCCCCGGTCAGACCAGAAGGAAGTGATACAGCCCTTCGGCAACCGCCTTTTCCCGATCCGTCTGCCAGCTGAGCACGCTGACGCTTGCCATCCGCTTGCCTTTGCGCGTGACGTTAGCGCGCGCAAAAAGCGGTCCCTTCACACCGGGTCTGAGGTAATCGACGGTCAGGTTGATCGGCTTGGCCGGAACGTCGGCGAAATCGGGCTGTACCGCGATGGCGGCAGTGGCCTCCATAAAACTCGCGATTATGCCGCCATGGTAGTACTCCATGATCGGGTTACCGATATGGCGGTCATCAAAGGTCATTTCCGCCTCAGCATGGAGACTGTCTAGACTTCTGACCTCAAAGTTGAGAAATCGGAAGAACGGCACCCGGGATACATTGGCATTGACAGTTTGCACGTCCATCACGAGGTTTTTCCTTTTGTCATTGCGTCAAACAGGCTGGTTTCGCCGCGCGTCAATGCAAACGAGGCGGTTCCCCTAGCTATTTCAGCATCCTCATGGCCCGCGAACCAGACGCTGCCGGAATTGAAGGCGATGTGGCGGGTCTTGCGAAAACAATGCGCTTGAACGATGACATCCGCGCGCGAACGGGCCGGGCGCAGGTAATCAACTCTGAGGTCAAGAGTGGCCATGGTACTGACGCCTTCGATGGCAACAAAGTTCGCCAGTCCAAAGACACTGTCCAGAAGTGCCGTCAGGATACCACCGTGGAGCAGCGATTGTTCCGCATCGACGCAAAAGTCCGGATTGAACGGCATCCGAACCCGAACACCTTCCGTCGAGACCTCTTCGATCTCAAGCGCCATATGCGTTATCAGACCCTTGCCGCGCGCATTCCACATCTGCGCGATTTGCTCCATCTTCTTTTGGGTGATGTCTGACATGCGATCTTTCCTTTAACGCCCCGTGAAATTGGGTTTTCGTTTTTCGACGAACGCAGCAACCGCCTCGTGGTGGTCTTCGGTCTGATGCATGAGCGCCTGATAGGCCGCCGCGGAATTCAGGAAATCCGGCAGGTCCATCCGTTCGGCATTGCGCATCAGACGCTTGGCGACCCGCACCGCGCGCGGCGGTTTCGCGGCGATGACAGCGGCCCGTTCACGGGCCCGTTCCATCAATTTTTCATGAGGCACAAGTTCAAGCACCATACCAAGCTCCAGCGCTTCCTTGGCCTCGACCATGCGCCCCGAGAAGGTCAGATCGGCGGCCTTCTGGTGGCCCAGACGACGCAACAGGAACCAGCTGCCCGCATCGCCCGGAATGATTCCGAGATTCAGAAACACCTCGCCGAACCTTGCTTTTTCTGACGCGATGCGCATGTCGCACATCATGGTCAGGTCGCACCCCGCGCCCACCGCCGGGCCGTTGACTGCGGCGATCGTCGGAATATCCATGTTGTAGAGCGCAAGCGGCAGCCGCTGCACCCCATCAACATAACTCTGCGCCGCCGCCAGCGGCTCCTTGCGGAACACGCTGTCGGGATCGTTCATCTCCTTGATGTCCCCGCCTGCACAAAAGGCCGGGTCGGCCCCGGTCAGGATCATCACGCTGACCTGAGGATCGGCCTGCACCTTGGCGAAGGTCTCCAGAAGGGCAGCGATCATGTCGTTGCCGGTGACCGGGTTGCGCCGCTCGGGGTCGTTCAGCGTAACCGTAGCGATCCTGTCGGAAATCTCCAGAAGGACGGGCTGTTTATTCATTCTTGCCATCTCCCCGTTCGCGTTTCTCGAACATCGCGGGGTTGATCATGTCCCGCGCGTCATGACCCATATGCAAGGTTTCACCGCCGTCTACATAAATGTCTTCTCCGGTGATGAAACCGCCAAGTTTCGAGGCCAGGAAAATGATCGTGCCTGCGATGTCCTCGGCCGCCCCCATCCGGTTTAGCACCGAGCGGTTCAGCTTTTTCCACTGTTCCGGCGGAATCGGATAGCGGCCAAGCGCATCGGTCTTGATCGTGCCCGGCGCGACACAGTTCAGCCGGATGCCGTACTCGCCCCATTCGGCGGCCAGCGTTTTCATCATGCCCGTCACACCGGCGCGGGCGGCGACGGTGTGTGTAAAGCCGGTAAGCGCGGTGCGCGCAGAGATGGCGGTGACAAACACAACCGATCCACCATTGTCGTACATGAAGTGATCCGCCGCTGCCCGGGTCATCTGCCAAGATCCGATCAGGTTGTTGCGGATCACGGCTTCGAAGCCCTTGTTGGTGATATCGCGGGCGGCCGCGATATACTGGCCGCCGGCATTGTTCACCAAAACATCCAACTGCCCATAGTGGTCCTTGATCCGCCCCATCGCAGCTTCGATACTGTCTTCGTCGCGGGTGTCTCCGGGCACGACAAAGGCCTCGCCCCCCGCCGCCCGGATCATTTCGGCGGTCTCTTCCAGCGGCTCTTCGCGGCGCGCGAACAGCGCAAGCCTTGCCCCGCAAGCGGCCATTTCGATCGCCGTCGCCCGGCCCATTCCAGATCCGGACCCCGTGACCAGGGCAACTTGACCCGCCATGAGATCCGACGCGTAACGCCTTGATTTCGCTTCGCTCATGTTCCGCCCCTAGTTCTTCAGCAATTCGCCAGAGATGATGAGTTTGCGAACCTCCTGGGTGCCTGCGCCGACCTCAAGCACGCGACCGGTCCGGTATAGCCGGTTCACTTCTGTATCACGCATGTAACCCGAGCCGCCGTGAATCTGGACAGCTTTGTCCAGCACGAAGGATGTCGCCTCAGCGGCCTTGTAGATCGCCGCAGCGGTGAGCTTGTGTATTTCGCCGCGCCCGCCTTCGCCCTCTTCGAGGCCTTCACACATGGCAGCGGTGCGCAAGGACAGGCTCCGCGCGGCCTCGATCTGCGTATACATGTCGGCCAGCATCGCCTGAACCATCTGAAAACTGGCGATCGGTTTGCCGAATTGCTGGCGTGTCTTGGCGTAATCGATGGAAATATCCAGCGCCCGCTGCGCAATGCCCAGAGCGTTGAAACAGACGATGGCACGTTCCAGATCAAGTCCGGACATGGTAACGGCAACCCCGCCATCCAGCTTGCCGACCATGTTTCTGGCCGGAACACGGCAATCTTCGAATACCAGTTCGCCCGTCGGCGAGCCCCGGAATCCCATCTTGTTCAGCTTCTGCGCCACCTTGAAACCGGGCGTGTCGGTTTCCACGATAAAGGCGGAAATGCCCTTGGCCCCTTTTTCGGGCGATGTCTTGGCATAGACCAGCACCAGATCGGCAATCGGCCCATTGGTGATGTAGATCTTGGCGCCGTTCAGGATGTAGTCGTCGCCATCCTTTTTGGCCGTGGTCCGCATCGAGCCAAGCGCATCAGACCCCGCGCCGGGTTCGGTCAGACCCAGGGCACCCACCAGCGTGCCGTCGCACAGACCTGGCAGGTATTTTCGGCGCAACTCGTCATTGGCGTTGCGATAGATATTATTGACGCAGAGGTTGTCGTGCGCCACATGGGTCAGTCCGATGGCCGCCGAGGCGCGCGACATTTCCTCGGTGATGATACAGGCCGAGGTAAAATCGAGCCCGGCACCGCCGAATTCCGTCGGCACGTTCAGTCCCAGGTAGCCCATTTCGCCCAGCTTGGGGAAAACCGAAGACGGCAGGTCATCAGTATCGTCCATTTCCGCATTCAGATGGTGGAATTCGGACATGAAGAACTTGCCGGCCTGATCGGCCAGGGCCTGCTGTTCGTCCGTCATGAAATGTGTTGGCAGAGCGGTGTCGTTGCGCAGTTGCTTGTTCATTGTCTCGTCCCCCTCAGGCGCGCAAAAGTTCTTCGGCAATGATGATCTTGCGGACTTCGCTTGTTCCCGCGCCGATCTCCAACAATTTGTTGGCGCGGAACAGCCGGTTGATCTCGGTGTCCTGCATGTAGCCAGAGCCACCATGAATATGACAGGCTTCGGTCACCGCCTTGTTGAATGCCTCGCCTGCGTAAAGACAGGCCGCCGCGGTCAGTTTGTGGATTTCGCCACGGCCCCCGGCCCCTTTTGGTAGGCCCGTACAGGCGGCCAGTGCCCGATAACCGAATGCGCGCGCGGTTTCGACCTCGGTGTAGATCTCGGCCAGTTTCGACTGCATCATCTGGAAACTTGCAATCGGTTTGCCGAATTGTTCGCGAATCTTGGCGTATTCCAGCCCTAGTTCCAGGGCGCGTTCGGCCATGCCAACGCAGACTGAGGCAACCATAGCACGCTCCAGATCCAACCCGCTCATTACCACCGAAACGCCGGTGTTTTCCGGTCCAACCATGGCGGATGCGGGTACGCGGCAATCCTCAAACACCAGTTCTCCGGTTGGCGAGCCGCGAAAGCCCATCTTGTCAAGCTTTTGCGCCACCTTGAAACCGGGATTGTCCGTCTCGATGATGAAAGCAGAAATGCCCTTGGCGCCCTTCGACTTGTCGGTTTTGGCATAAAGCAGGATCACATCGGCAATGGGGCCGTTGGTGATGTAAATCTTCGAGCCGTTGATGACATAATCATCACCGTCGCGGCGGGCAGTTGTGGCCATGGATCCGAGCGCATCGGATCCCGCACCCGGTTCGGTCAGGCCCAAAGCACCAACCAGCTCGCCCGAGCAAAGGCCCGGCACGTATTTCTTCACATGCTCTTCGGATCCATTGCGCAGCAGGTTATTCAGGCACAGGTTGTCATGCGCCCCGTGTGAGAGGCCCACAGCCGGATTCCACTTCGAAATCACCTCGGACACCAGCGCCTGGGTGAACTCGTTCTGTCCCGATCCGCCAAGCTCTTCGGGTGCGGTAATCCCCAGCAGGCCCAGCTCGCCCATCTGCTTGAACAGATCATCGGGCCACCATTCCTCGTCATCCATACGCGCTTGCAGTGGGTGTAGCACCTCGCGCGACACCCGATCCACGTGATCGACGATCTGCCGTTGCTCATCAGTCAAAGAATAGTTCGCCCTGATGGCTTCCAGATCAGCCGAGATGGCCTCACTTTGAGTGGTCATATCATCCTCCCGAAAAATGTCGTCCGCCGTGTTGACCAAAATCAAACATATGTTAGAAAATAGATCAAGCCAAGCTTTTGACGACCTGACGTAAGAAAGCGCGGTGTCCTGCAATACAGAGGGGGGGGGAGCTTCGGAAATGACTGAGAGCGTTGTTCAATCGCAGGCGCTCGGCAAAGAAGTGCGTATCACGATTCGACGTCCTGACAATCGAAATGCCCTCAACCGTGAGGTCGCAGACGGGATCATGGCCGCCATATGTGCTGCCGAGAGGGACAGCGATTGCCGCGTGATCGTTCTGACCGGCGAGGGCGAGCGCGCCTTCTGTGCCGGGGGCGACATCAAGGCGGGGGCGGATGGCGGCCCGTTTGTTCAGGATCCGGCGGACCCGGATCATTTTGCCGGAAGGTTGTTCGAGACGATACAGGCGTGCCGAAAGCCAACGATCGCGCGCATCAATGGCGTCGCTATGGGGGCAGGAGCGGGCATCATCTGTGCCTGCGATCTGGCTGTGATGGCGGATCATGCTCGCATCGGAACGCCGGAAGTGAAGGTGGGTCTGTTTCCCATGACGATCGTGCCACCCATGATGCGCGTGCTGCCCCGGCGGAGGCTGATGGAGATGTTCATCACCGGCGTTCCTCTGACGGCCGAGGAAGCCCTGCAGTTCAATCTGGTCAACTATGTGACCGATGCCGCGGGGCTGGACGACAAGGTTGCAGAACTGGTTGCCCAGATCGCCGCGCAGTCGCCGAGCGCGATCCGGCTGGGAAAATACGCCTGTCACGCGATGGAGGACATGACCTATCCGCAGCAGATGCGGTTTGCAGAAACACTGTTACCGCGTGTGGCGCAGACCGAAGACGCGCGCGAAGGCTTTGATGCCTTTATTGAGAAGCGCAAACCCGAATGGACGGGCCGCTGATCAAACGGGGAGGAGAGGAATATGTCGGAACGAAAGCTGCGCATCGGATGCGCGTCGGGTTTCTGGGGCGATACGCCGGAAGCGATCGGTCAACTGGTCTCAAAGGGCGAGATCGACTATCTGGTGTTTGACTATCTGGCAGAGGTGACAATGTCGCTGATGGCGCGGGCCCGCGCCAAAGCGCCCGAGTCGGGCTATGCGCCGGACTTCGTCAAGGCGCTGGCACCCTGGTTGTCGGATATCAAGGCAAAAGGGATCAAGGTCGTTGCCAATGCAGGGGGCGTGAACCCGCGTGGCTGCAGCGATGCGCTTGCCAAAGCCGCCGCCCAGGCCGGGATCGATCTGTCCGTCGGAGTCGTGCTAGGCGATGACCTGTTGCCCAGGGCCGATGAAATTCGCAAAAACGGTCAGACGGAAATGTTCTCGGGTGTCGCATTTCCAGATGATATCTGGAGCATGAATGCCTATCTGGGTGCCCGCCCCATCGCTGCCGCGCTGGATGCCGGGGCCGACATCGTGATCACCGGACGCTGCGCCGACAGCGCGGTCGCGCTTGGTCCCCTGATGCATGAATACGGTTGGGGCGACGATGACTGGGACAAGCTCAGCCAGGGATCGCTGGCCGGCCACCTGATCGAATGCGGCCCCCAGGGAACCGGCGGCAACTTCACCGACTGGCAGGACGTGCCGGGTTGGGACAATATGGGCATGCCCATCGTCGAGGTGTCCGAAGACGGCAGTTTCATCATGACCAAGACGCCTGACACCGGCGGGCTGGTCGTGCCCGGGTCAGTCGGAGAGCAGATGCTCTATGAAATCGGGGACCCGCGCGCCTACCTGTTGCCCGACGTGATCTGCGACTGGTCCGGGGTCACCCTGGAACAGGTCGGACCCGACCGGGTGCTGGTCAAGGGCGGCAGGGGGCTTGGGCGCGCCGACAGCTACAAGGTGTCGGCGACCCATGCCGATGGCTGGCGCGCGGTCTCTACCCTGACACTGGCCGCGATTGACGCACCCGCCAAGGCCGAACGTGTGGCCGAGGCGATCCTGACCCGCTGTCGCCGGATTTTCCGCGACCGCAACATGGGAGATTTCCGGCAGGTCAGCGTCGAGGTGCTGGGGGCCGAGGCGGCCTACGGCGCAAATGCGCGCGCCCGGACCCGCGAGGTGGTGCTCAAGATCGGCGCGGTCCATGACGATCGCGCCGCGCTGAACATCTTTGCCGGCGAAATCGCACCGATGGCGATTTCGACCGCGCAGGGTCTGACCGGGTTCTTCGCCGGACGGCCAAAGGTGCAGCCGGTGGTCCGTCTATTTTCCTTCCTTCAGAGCAAGGCCGAAACCCCCGTCGCGGTCGAGGTCGACGGCAAGGATGTGCCCGTGAGCGTGGCCACTACGCCAGTCCACCTTGATCCGCCTGCCGCACCGCCCGCAGATAGCCGCGAGCCCGGTCCGGACGTTGTCAAGGTCCGCCTCGTCGATTTGGCCTGGGGCCGCTCGGGCGACAAGGGGGACATCGCCAATATCGGCATCCTCGCGCGCAAGCCGGACTACCTACCATATATCCGCTCGGCTCTCAGCGAAGAGGTGGTGAAGGACTATTTCGCCCATGTCTGCGACGGCAGGGTAGAACGGTTCGACTTGCCTGGAAGCCATTCGCTGAATTTCCTGTTGCATGAATCGCTTGGCGGTGGCGGCATCGCCTCGGTCCGCATAGACCCGCAGGGCAAAGGGTTCGCGCAGATGCTGCTTGATATCGAAATTCCCGTGCCAGCCGATCTGGCCGCACGTGACGGACTGAATGCCGCGGCCCGGAACTAAGAGGACGACACCATGACCATTTCGAAACTCCTGGTCGCCAATCGGGGCGAGATCGCGGCGCGCGTGTTGCGCACCGCTAAGGCCCGCGGGCTTGCGACTGCCGTGTTGCGTCATGTCGCCGAGCAAGAGGGGCCGGCGCATCTGATCGCAGATGAGGTCGTGATGATCGACGGCCCGACGCCCGTGGCCGCCTATCTCGATATTCCTCAGATCGTCGAAGCCGCCAAAGGGATCGGCGCGGACGCGGTTCATCCCGGCTATGGCTTTCTGTCAGAGAATGCCGGTTTTGTCGCGGCGCTGGAAAAAGCCGGAGTGACCTTTGTCGGCCCGACGTCCGAGGTCATCGACCTGATGGGGGACAAGGTCCGCGCCCGCGCCTTCGTCGAGGAACGCGGGTTTCCCGTCGCCCCCTCGGCCATCGAGGATGATGATCCGGCGAGCTTTGTCGAACGCGCCCGCGCCGTTGGCTATCCGCTGCTCATCAAGCCCTCGGCCGGCGGTGGCGGCAAGGGCATGCGCGTCGTACGCGAGGACAGCACGCTGGAGACCGAAATCGAAACCGCGCGCCGCGAAGGCGAACGATATTTCGGCGACGGGCGGCTTTTCGTCGAACGCTATATCGAACGCCCGCGCCATATCGAGGTGCAGGTGATGGGCGACGGACAGGGCAACGTGGTCCATTTCTGGGAACGTGAATGTTCGATCCAGCGCCGGTTCCAGAAGATTATCGAGGAAACGCCGTCACCGGCGCTGACCCCCGAGCAACGGGATGAGATCTGCGAGACCGCTGCCGGAATTGCCCGCGCCGTCAAATACCGCGGGGCAGGGACTGTCGAATTCATCTATGCACAGGATGGGGCCTTTTATTTCCTGGAAATGAACACCCGCCTTCAGGTCGAACATCCGGTGACCGAGATGGTAACCGGCTTTGATCTGGTTGCCGAGCAGCTGCGTGTCGCGGCGGGCGACGGGCTGAGCGCCGTGCAGGCGGATATTCCCCAAACCGGACACTCGATCGAACTGCGCATCTGTGCCGAGGATGCGACCGCCGATTTTCGCCCCGCGATCGGCAATATCCTGCTGCTGGACGAACCCCAGGGCGAGGGGATCCGCGTAGACAGCGGCATTCTGGATGGCGGCAAGGTAACGACCGACTTCGACCCGATGTTGTCCAAGCTGATCGTGCATGGCCCGGATCGCGCGCAGGCCATCGCCCGTGCCCGGAGCGCGGTGCAAAGCTATGTGATTCTCGGGGTAACGACCAACACCGGTTACCTGGATGCAATCCTTGCACATCCGGATTTCGCCTCTGGTGACGTTTCAACTGGCTTCCTGGCTGAACAATCCGAAACGCTAACCGCGCCGGGCGAAGATGTCTCTGACTTGCTGATAGCGGCGGCGGCCCTATCGGACGAGCGCCTGGTGAGTGACGTAATGCAGATACCGGAAATGTACCGCAAGATGGGTGGGTGGAGAAACTGATGCAACGGATTTTTCAGATCGACGGAGAAGAGACTGATTGCTGGCTGGGTCATGATGGCAGCCGGTTCGTGCTCAACACCCCCACTGGCGCTGTTGCCTGCCAATTGGATCCGACGGGTCTGCCGGGCGGTTACAAGCTGCGGGCCAAGGGTGTTGTGCGCGAATTGCGACTGGCCGTGGGGCCGGAAGCAACTTTTGTGCACATGGACGGGCGAACCTACGAAGTCGGGCGGGTTGATCCCGCCGAACGCCTGGCCGGAAGCGACGGTGGCGCGAGCGACGACCGATTGGTGGCGCCCATGCCGGGTGTCGTGGTGTCAGTTGCGGTTAAACCCGGCGATGCGGTTGAAGAAGGCCAGCCACTTCTGGTGATCGAAAGCATGAAGTTGGAAACCACACTGACGGCGCCGCGCGACGGGGTCGTTGCCGAAATGCCATTCGCCGAAGGCGACAGTTTTGGTCTGAAAGACATCCTGGCCCAATTGGCTCCGGAGGAGGAGTGACCATGCGCAGAATTGAAAGTCAGATCGACACCAATGCCGCCGACTACAAGGCAAATTTCGCCGCCATGTCTGAACGGCTGAAGGAATTCCACGCTCGCCAGCACGCGGCGCGTTTCGAACGTCCGCAACGCGATATCGACCGCCTCGCCCGCCAGAACAAACTGGGCGTGCGCGAGCGGTTGAAACTGCTGCTGGACCCCGGCACTCCGTTTTTGGAATTTTCAACCCTGGCGGCCTGTCGTGAATATGACGGGGTGGTGCCCGGCGCAGGCGTGGTTACGGGGATCGGCATCGTGCAAGGCCGCGAGGTCGCCATTCATGCCAATGATGCCAGCGTCAAGGGCGGTGCCTGGTATCCGCATACCGTGAAAAAGGTCGTGCGTCTTCTGGATGTCGCGCTGGAAAACCGTCTGCCGGTCATCCATATCTGCGACAGCGCGGGCGGTTTCCTGCCGCTGCAGCACGGGGTGTTTCCCGACCGGTATCTGGGCGGGCGGGTGTTCCGCAACCAGGTCAAGCTGAGCCAGGCCAATATCCCGCAGATTGCCGTGGTCGGCGGACACTGCACGGCTGGCGGTGCCTATGTGCCGACGCTGAGCGACTACAACATCATCATCGAAGGCACAGGCGCGATTTTCCTTGGCGGTCCCCCGCTGGTCAAGGCGGCTACCGGCGAAGAGGTCGGTGTTCAGGAGCTTGGCGGCGCGGTCATGCACACCTCGGTATCGGGCACCGGCGACTATCGCGCCGCGACCGAACAACACGCCTTTTCACTGGCGCGCGAGATTGTCAGCCAATGGATGCGCACCCCGAAAACGATCATCGAAACCGCCGCTTTTGAAGAGCCATACTACGACCCCAAGGAGCTTTATGGGATCATCCCCAAGGACCGGAAAACCCAGTTTGATATGCGCGAGGTTCTGGCGCGGATCGTCGATGGCTCGCGCTTTCACGAATACCAGCCCGACTATGGCACCACGATGGTTTGCGGCTTTGCCCATATCTGGGGTTACAAGGTCGGCATCCTTGCCAACAACGGGGTGCTGTTCAACGACAGTTCGCTCAAGGCAGCGCATTTCATGCAGTTGTGCAACCAGAACCGCACGCCTCTGGTCTTTTTCCAGAACATCACCGGCTATATGGTGGGCCGCGAATACGAAGAACGAGGCATCGCCAAGGATGGCGCCAAGATGCTGATGGCGCAGGGCGGCTCGGTCGTGCCGAAGTTTACCGTGATCGCCAATGCGTCTTACGGGGCCGGCAACTACGGGATGTGCGGACGGGCCTGGGACGCGCGCACGCTGTTCATGTGGCCCCAGGCCGAGATCGGCGTGATGGGGGCGGATCAGGCCGCAAATACCATGGCGGACGTCAAGATTCGGCAGCTTCAGCGCGAAGGCAAAGAGCTGACCGAAGAAGAAATCGCCGCGATCCGCGAACCGGTGCTGGAAAAATACAAGCGCGATGTCGAGGCTTATACCTCGACCTCGGAATTGTGGGACGACGGCATCCTCGATCCGGCGGACACACGCAACGCGCTTGGCATGTCGATTTCTGCCTCGCTCAATGCACCGATCGACGATCCGCACTACGGGATCTTCCGTCTGTAAAGGCTTGAGGGACGGCACACCGGGTCGGGGAGTGCCGTTCCGCGTCAAGGCGCTTCCATCTGGTGCTTTCGGAATCTGAAGTAGTCCTGACCGGTCCGGTTCCCGGACCGGTCAGGACGATGTCCGCCGCGCCTCCTGAATGGAGACGACGTCAGAGGCCGCCATGCCGGGCCGGTTTGCCTCGACCGCCTTCAGCGGCTCGACCGGCGTCAATCCGGCCAGACAGTCGCGCGCAAGTTGCTGGTATTCCGCGGTGCCGCGCGTTTTCCACGCGATTTCTTTCTCGCTGACCTCGCGGATCACCTTTGCCGGCGATCCCACCACCATCGAACGCGGCGGAATCACGGTTTCGCCACGCACAAACGCCTGCGCGCCGACAATCGATTCCGCCCCAAGCTCTACACCATCCATAATGACGGAATTCATTCCGACCAGAGCGTTCCGGCCCACTGTGCAACCGTGCAGGATCGCGCCATGGCCGATGTGGCCGTCGCTTTCCACCACGGCGTCGCGGCCGGGAAAGGAATGGATGATGCAATTGTCCTGAACATTGGCTCCATCCCCGATCACGATCCTGCCGAAATCGCCCCGCAAGCTTGCTCCGGGGCCGATGTAGCATCCATGACCCAAGATGACATTTCCGATCAGAACGGCCTGGGGGTGGACATATGTATCCTCGGGCACGACGGGTATAAAACCCTTGAACTCATAACAGTATGCCATTCCGACCACCTTTCGTAAGCTGAGTGCTAAACGCTTGTCAGCGGTTGCGCCGGGACCAGAATCCCTCAATTGTGCCGCCGATCAGGGCGTGTGGCCCGAAAACAAACACAAGTTAGAAAATAGCGCAAGCTCCCTACGTCACAGCTTGGCGATATTGACACTTCCCAAGGTTGGGATTTAAAATCTAACAAATGGTAAAAAATAGGCTGGCGGACCGATTAGGGTGGCCTGACCGAACTTGGGAGAGAGAGAAATGACAGACAAAGCCTATGTTGCAGGCGTTGGGATGGTCCCGTTCCAGAAGCCGGGAAAATCCGAAAGCTACGATGTGATGGCGACCGCTGCGACCCGGTCCGCTCTGGCAGACGCGGGGTTGGATTATGATAAAGTCCAACAGGCCTATGTTGGCTATGTCTATGGCGACAGCACCTGCGGTCAGCGCGCCCTGTACCATGTCGGAATGACAGGCATCCCGGTTCTGAATGTGAACAACAACTGCTCGACCGGATCGTCCGCCCTGTTCCTGGCCAGGCAGGCAGTTGAAAGCGGCGCGGTCGAATGTGCTCTGGCACTTGGGTTCGAACAGATGCAGCCCGGCGCAATCGGTGCGATGTTCCATGACCGGGTCAGCCCGTTTGCGGCATTCGACAGTGAAACCGACGATCTGGTTGGCCGTTCCGAAATCCCGCTGGCACTGCGGTACTTTGGCGGTGCGGGCAAGGCGCATATGGACGAGTTCGGCACACCCGTCGAGACCTTCGCCAAGATCCGCGCCAAGGCCAGCCGACATGCTGCGAAGAATCCGGTTGCCCTGTTCCGGCAGGAGGTGACGGCGGAAGATGTCATGGCCGCCCAGGTCGTCTGGCCCGGCGTCATGACCAAGCTCATGGCCTGTCCGCCAACCTGTGGCGCGGCGGCGGCGATCATTTGTTCCAAAGAATTCGCCGACAAGCACGGATTGGACAGTTCCGTTCGGATCGCGGCGCAGGCCATGACAACAGACGGACCGGAAACTTTCGAAGCCCATGACATGCGCGAAGTGGTCGGCTTTTCGATGGCCAAGCGCGCCGCCGATCAGGTTTACGAGGACGCGGGCATCGGGCCCGAGGACGTGGATGTGGTCGAACTGCACGACTGTTTCGCCCACAACGAGCTTATCACCTATGAGGCGCTTGGCCTTTGCGGTCGCGGCGAAGCGGCGAAATTCGTTGATGATGGCGACAACACCTACGGCGGAAAATACGTGACCAACCCGTCGGGCGGTCTTTTGTCCAAAGGCCATCCGCTTGGGGCGACCGGCCTAGCGCAATGTACCGAGCTCGTTCAGCAGCTTCGCGGCCAGGCAGATGCGCGCCAGGTTGATGGCGCACGTCTGGCGCTTCAGCACAATCTGGGCCTCGGCGGGGCCTGCGTCACCACGCTTTATGAAAAAGCCTGATAGCGCCTTTCGGGAGGAATCAATATGACTGGAAAACTCGACGGGCGCGTGGCGCTGGTCTCGGGCTCGGGCCGGGGCATTGGCCGCGAAATCGCTCTCAAACTGGCCTCGGAAGGGGCCCGGCTGGTGATCAACGATCTGGATGCGGATCCGGCCAATGAAACCGCCGAGGCGGTGCGCGCAATGGGAGCTGAGGCCGTGGTCTGTGCCGGCAGCGTCACCGAAGACGGTTTTGCCGAACGGTTCATCAAGACCGGCGTGGACAGCTTTGGCGGGTTAGACATCATCGTGAACAACGCAGGCTACACTTGGGATAGCGTCGTTCAGAAGATGTCCGACGAACAGTGGCAGGCGATCATCGACGTCCACCTGACGGCACCTTTCAAGATCCTGCGCGCTGCCCAGCCGGTGATCAGCGCCAAGGCCAAGGAAGAGGCCGCCGCCGGGCAAGAGGTGTTCCGCAAGGTGGTCAACATCTCGTCCATCGCAGGGACCGGCGGCAATGCTGGCCAGATCAACTATTCCGCCGCAAAGGCCGGTATCCTAGGGGTCACCCGGACGATGGCCAAGGAATGGGGCCGCTATAAGGTCAACGTCAACGCCGTCGCCTTCGGCCCGATTCGCACCCGCTTGACCGAAGGCAGCGCGGATGGCGACAGCACGATCAAGGTCGAAGAAAAAGAGATCAAGGTCGGCGTGAATCCCGATCTCCTGTCCCAGATGGAGCGCATGATCCCGCTGGGCCGGGTCGGCACTCCGGAAGAAGCTGCCGGTGCCGTCTATCTGTTCTGTGCGCCGGAATCGAACTTCATTTCAGGCCAGCACGTCATCTGCGGTGGCGGTTTCGTGATCTAAGGCATTTGCCCGGACCCGATGACGGGGTCCGGGCAAGCACATTAATGTCTGGGCGGCCTCTTGGCGGTCGCCAATGCGGAATTTTCCGCAAACTCTAGTCTGGCACGATCACGACGATTTACTCATTTGCGTTATTAACCTAACAGGCGTTAGTTAGGCGTTGGGGCGATACGAAAGTATATGGCACAAAACACGGCAATCAAAATCAACGAGACATCGCGCAGCGCGGTTGGACGGGATGGGGTGCTGGACATTGCCGCGCGGCTTTTCCGCGAACAAGGCTACGGGTCCGTTTCGCTCCGAAAAATTGCCGAGGCCGCCGGGATCAAGGCGGGTAGCATATATTATCATTTCGGTTCCAAGGACGAGATCGTCGCGGCCGTTCTTGATGCAGGGATTCGAGTCGTTCACGAGAGCATGAGAGACGCCGTCACCGACCTGCGGGCCGATGCCGACGGCGAAACGGTACTGCGCGCCGCGATCCGGGCGCATCTGCGCGCGCTTATTGATGTGAGCGATTATACATCGGCGAATGTGCGTATTTTCGGGCAGGTGCCGCAATCCGTCCGGGATGCCAACTTGCCCACGCGCAGGGCCTATGAGGCAGAGTGGGACAGTCTTCTGTCCCAGCTTAAGAAAGATGGCACGCTGAAGCAAGACGTCGATATCCGTCGCCTGCGCCTGATGCTGATCGGTACATTGAACGCCACGCTCGATTGGTTCGACCCGGACCGCGGTAGCGCCGATGCGTTGTCACGCACCTATGCCGATGTGTTCCTCAACGGGATACTCCAAAGACAGGATACCTGACTTCATGGCACGTCTTGAAACAGCGGTGCTGACCGCATCAGAGACCTACACCCGCAACCACGCCGCACAAAGCGAGCGCGTCGAAACGCTGCGTGCGCGGATCGCCGAAGCAACGGCTGGCGGCCGCCCCGATATGGTCGCGCGGCATCGCAAGCGCGGCAAGCTGTTGGTCCGCGAACGGATCGACCTGCTGGTGGATCCGGGCACTGCGTTTCTTGAGCTGTCGTCGCTTGCCGCCTACGGTCAATACGGGGGCGAGGTGCCCGGTGCGGGGATCGTGACCGGTATCGGGATCGTCCACGGGCTGCCCTGCGTTGTGATCGCCAACGATGCGACAGTGAAGGGTGGGTCTTTCTATCACGAAACCGTGCAGAAACACATCCGCGCCCAGGAAATCGCAGCCGAGAACCGGCTGCCCTGCCTCTATCTGGTGGATTGCGGCGGTGCCTATCTGCCAGAGCAGGACCGGGTTTTCCCCGATGCCCGCCATTTCGGCAATTCCTTTTATCGTCAAACCAACATGTCCGCGAGCGGCCTGCCGCAGATCTCGGCGGTCTTTGGAGGCTGCACGGCCGGTGGGGCCTATATCCCGGCCCTGTCGGACGAAGTCATCATGGTACGCGGCAACGCACGCATCCATCTGGGCGGCCCCTCGATCGTCAAGGTGGCGATCAACGAAGAGGTTGATGGAGAAACATTGGGGGGGGCCGAGATGCATTCGCGCGTCTCCGGTGTGTCTGACCATCTGGCCGAGGACGAGTATCATGCGCTTGCTCTGATGCGCGACATCGTATCCGAACTGGGCCTGTCGCGCCCGATGGGTCCCGATGCAACCTGCGCGCCGCCGGCGCGCAACCCAGAGGAACTGCTTGGCGTCATCAGCGCCGATCGCAAACAGCCCTATGACATGCGCGAGGTTCTGCTGCGCATGATCGACGCCGGCGAATTCCGCGAATTCAAGCCCGGATGGGGTGAGACGCTGGTCTGCGGCACCGCGCGGATTCACGGCTATCGAGTGGGCATTCTCGCAAATAATGGGGCGCTTGTGTCCGACAGTTCGCTCAAGGGCGCGCAATTCGTGTCGATGTGCGATCAACGCAACATCCCGCTTTTGTTCCTCCACAACATCTCGGGCTTCATGGTCGGCACCGAAGCCGAGCGCGGCGGCATTGCCAAAGACAGCGCCAAGCTGGTCTATGCCATGTCGGTTGCCAAGGTGCCGCGCCTGTCGGTCCTCTTGGGCGGCTCATACGGGGCAGGCAACTACGGCATGTGCGGACGTGGTTTCGCCCCGAATTTTCTCTTTGCCTGGCCCACGGCGGAACTGGCCACCATGTCTGCCGACATCGCCACAAATGTGATGCTGGAACTGCGCCGCCAGAAAGGGGGCGACCCGGGCAAGATGGAGGCCGACATGAAGCTGATCGAGGAGCAGGTTCGGGCCCAGTACGGTGAACAGTCCGATCCCTATTATGCCACCTCGCGGCTTTGGGATGACGGGCTGATCGAACCCGCGCAAACCCGCGATATCCTTGGCCTGTGTCTGGCCATCGTGACATCGGTGCCCGAAGCCGGTCGCCATACGCCTGTATTCAGAATGTGAGGCTTCAAGTTGACCAATACCTACAACACGATCCTTATCGAAACCGATGCGCGTGGCGTCGCCACGCTGACGCTCAACCGCCCCGACAAACACAATGCGCTGAATGGCGAATTGATCGCAGAGCTATACGATGCCGCCGAAAAGCTGGCTGCAGATGACGATGTGCGTATTGTGGTCCTGACCGGCGCGGGCAAGAGCTTCTGCGCGGGCGGCGATTTCAACTGGTTCGCCTCTAATGTCGAGAAAACCCGTAGTGAAAGGGTCGCACAAAGCGCCACGCTGGCGCGGCTGTTGCGCCGTCTTGACACGCTGCCCAAACCCTTGATCGGGAGGATCAACGGCCCGGCTTACGGTGGCGGTGTCGGCATGATCTCCGTCTGCGACTACACCATCGGCGCCGAAGGCGCGCGCTTCGGTCTGACCGAGGTAAAACTGGGCCTTCTGCCCGCGAATATATCGCCTTATGTGGTGGCCCGCATCGGCAAGGTGCATTCGCGTGAAACCATGCTGTCGGGGGCGTTGTTCGACACGGCCCGCGCCGAGCGGATCGGTCTGTTGACCGAGGTTGTCGCGCCGGGCGACCTGGACGCCACGGTGAACCGGGTGGTGCATGATCACCTTCAGGCCGCGCCGGGTGCCGTGGCCGATACCAAGGCGCTGATCGCCTATGTCGCGTCCCACGATCTGGAGACCAACATGATCTACACCGCCGACCGGCTGGCCGATGCGTGGGAGACTGAGGAAGGTATCGAAGGCATCAACAGTTTCATCAACAAGGGCGTTCCGTCATGGCGGGTGAAATGAGCTTCACCCGCGTTCTGATCGCCAACCGGGGCGAGATTGCCCGGCGCATCCAGCGCGGGTGCCGCAAACTGGGGCTGGAAAACGTAGCGGTGTTTTCGGACGCGGACCGCGACGCGCCCTTCGTGGCCGAGGCCGATCATGCCGTCTGCATCGGTGGGGCCGCCCCGTCGGACAGTTATTTGAACGTCGAGGCCATCCTTGAGGCCGCGCGGGCGACGGGCGCGTGTGCGGTGCACCCGGGCTATGGTTTTCTGTCTGAGAATGCCGGTTTCGCGGCGGCGGTCGAGGCGGCGGGCCTTGTGTTCATCGGGCCGGAACCCGACGCTATCGCGCGGATGGGCTCCAAGATCGAGGCCAAGGCTGCCGCCGAAGCCGCAGGCGTGCCCGTCCTGCCCGGCTATCGAGGCGAGGATCAGTCCGACGCGCGCCTGCTGCAAGAGGCCGAGGCGCTAGGCACCCCCTTTCTGGTCAAGGCCAGCGCCGGCGGCGGCGGACGCGGGATGCGGCTGGTCTCCGATCCGGGCGACGCACCCGAAGCGATTGCATCTGCCCGGGCCGAAGCGCAGAGCGCCTTCGACGATCCGGCGGTGTTCCTCGAACGCTATGCACCCCGTGCCCGCCACGTCGAAGTGCAGGTTCTGGGCGACACTCACGGCACCGTGCTGCATCTGGGCGACCGCGATTGTTCGCTGCAACGCAACCACCAAAAGCTGATCGAAGAAGCCCCCGCCGCCGATCTTCCCGAGGCTGTGCGCGACCGCATGCGTGCGGCAGCGGTGCGGTTGGCGCAGGCGATCGGCTATCGCTCCGCCGGGACGGTGGAATACCTCTATGACCCCGGGCGCGGTGAATACTACTTTCTGGAAATGAATACCCGGTTGCAGGTGGAACACCCCGTGACCGAGGCGATCACCGGCATCGATCTGGTCGAATGGCAGTTGCGCATCGCGCGGGGCGAGCCGCTGGCGCTGACGCAAGGCGATGTGCAGTTTGACGGGCACGCCATTGAAATCCGCATCGCCGCCGAAAACCCGGCCGAGAATTTCCGCCCCGAAACGGGCGAGATCAGCCTTTGGGCTCCGCCCGCCGGCGTGCGGCTCGATACCGGGGTCGAGGCAGGCTCGGTCGTCAGCCACCATTACGATTCGATGATTGCCAAGCTGATCGTCCACGCGCCGGATCGGGCCGGTGCGATCCGCCGGGCGGTTGTCGCAATGGATGCCTTTGCAGTCGGTGGCGTCGGTCTGAACCTGGCCTATCAGCGCGCGTTGCTGACACACCCGGATTTTGAGGCGTTCCGGCACCATACCTCAGGCCTGCCCGAGATGTTTCCAGGCGGCTGGACTGAACCGTCCGCTGATCCCCGGGACATGGCCCTTGCCGCGATGGCGCTGCATCTGCATCTCGCCCCGGCGGGCGCGTCGCCCTGGGAAAGCCTGGGGTCATGGCGGCTCACGGCCCCTGCGGGGTGGCCCGGTGCAGCATCCTATTGGGAGACGACCAAAGACGACCCGATCCGCGTAAACGGCTCCGGGTCGGTGTTGACAGCCGTACAACTGGACGGCCAGACCATCGCGGTCGAGAGTGCCGCCTTAACAGGATGCCGTCTGAGCGGACGCATCGACGGGGTTCCGTTTTCGCGCACCGCCTATGTCTCGCGCGCGCCGGGTCACTGGCGGGTGCACCTGCAAACCCCTGCCGGAATGACCGCGACAGACCTGCGCACGCTGGAAGACCAGCATCTGCAACGTGCCACCGGCGGGTCTGGCGTCGCTGACCTGTTGTCCGCACCCATGCCCGGCGCCGTTGCCGAGGTGCGTGTCGCACGCGGCGACCGCGTTAAAGCCGGTGACACGCTTGTGGTGCTTGAGGCCATGAAGCTGTTGCAAAGCCTGCCCGCGCCGGTCGCGGGCGTAGTGACGGAAATCTATTGTGCACCGGGCGACACGGTTGCCGGGCACGCCCCACTTATCAAACTCGATCCAGAGGAAAACACATGACCAGACAAGACAACATCACCGCGGCCTCCGGCCCGTTCAACGAAGACCTCAACTTGATCCGCGACCAGCTGCGCCGGTTCATCGAAACCGAGGTGACCGCCAAGGCCGAGCCCTGGGAGGAGGAGGGCATGGTGCCCCGCGACGTGCTGCGCCGGATGGGTGATCTCGGCGTTCTGGGGATGCGCTATGACGAACAGTATGGCGGCGCGGGGCTGGACGTGATGTCCAGCGTGGTTTTGGCCGAAGAGGTCGGGCGATCCACCTTCGGCGGATTCTCGGCCACGGTTCTGGTCCACACCGACATGGCCTCGCCGCATCTGGAAAACGCCGGCACGCCCGAACAGAAGGCGCGGTGGATGCCGTCGATCACCTCTGGCGAAATGATCACCGCCGTCGCCGTGACCGAGCCGGGCGCGGGCTCGGACGTGGCCGGCATGCGCACCCGCGCGGTGCGGGACGGGTCGGATTGGGTGCTGAACGGCACCAAGATGTTCATCACCAACGGCGTGCATGGCGATCTCTACTTTGTCGGCGCCAAGACCGATCCCGATGCCAAGGGGTCGCGCGGGATCACCATGTTTGCGGTCGAAAAAGGCACGCCGGGCTTTTCGGTCGGACGGGCGTTGAACAAGACCGGCTGGCTGTGCTCGGACACTGCCGAACTGATCTTCGAAGATGTCCGCATCCCGGCCGAAAACGTTCTGGGCGAGGTCAACCGCGGCTTCTATTCGGTGATGAAGAACTTCCAGAACGAACGCATCGTCCTGGGTGCGATGGCCTGTGCCGAAGCGCAAACCGCGCTGGACATGACCGTGGATTACGTCAAGCAGCGCAGGGCCTTTGGCGGCGTTCTGTGGGACAAGCAGGCCGTGCGCCAACGGCTGGCCGACTGTCAGACGCGGATCGCGGCAGGACGTCAGCTGGTCTATCACGCCGCCGGTCTGGATGCCGCGGGCGGTGACTGCGTGAAAGAGGTCTCAATGGTCAAAGCCTATTGCGGCGAACTGGTGAACAGCGTGCTTTATGACTGCGTCCAGTTTCACGGCGGCATGGGTTATATGCGCGAAACACCGGTGGAACGCATGTCACGCGATGCCCGTGTGCAGGCCATCGGCGGCGGGGCGAGCGAAGTCATGTTGGAAGAAGTCGCCAAGCGCATGTGAGCTTACTATCCAAAAAATAACAATCTTCAGAAACAAGGACGAAAAAGATGAATCTGGAAACCACTCAAAGCCAATCAGTCGCAAGACTGACCCGAGAAATCTCGATAATACTCGTCGGCACAATTCTTTTGGCACTATCCGCCAAAATCGTGGTGCCGTTCTACCCCGTACCTATGTCTACACAGACCCTGGTTGTCTTGGGTCTGGGCCTTTTCCTGGGGCCGGTGCGCAGTAGTCTTGTTGTTGTGACATACCTTTTTGAAGGTCTGCTTGGCCTGCCGGTCTTCGCAGGCACGCCTCCGGCTCCGGCCGGACTGGCGTATATTGCGGGTCCCACAGGCGGATACCTGATAGGCTTCGCACTTGCAGCGGCGGCTGCCGGTTGGGTTGTTCAAGCACTGCAAGGACTTTGGCCTTCATTCAGAGCATCTGTCGCGGTCTTTTTGGGCTCGATACTCATGTATTGCGCAGGGCTGTTCTGGTTGGGTGGCTTTGTCGGCTATGGCGAAAAGTTGCTGAACGCCGGTCTTTACCCGTTCCTTCTCGGGGATCTGACGAAGGCGACAATTGCTGTAGTTCTGTATACTGCTTACCATAATCGCCGCGCTGTGTGACTGCCAGCCCAAGACTGTATCAGACTGTTTCAGTCTCATACGGTCTTGGTCCAATATAAGTTGAAATGGTCCGATGCCGGATTTGACAGGCACCGGACGCCAGCCTGAGGTTTCCGGCGCCATGCGAGAGCAATGCGCAAAACTGTGCGAACCAAATTGTTCGCAATCAATACCTGGTCGCACACAATGAAAAGAAGCAGCATGTTTTTCTCAGAGCCGGAGCCTTGCCGCGCGAAGGGAGTCGAATTGGCCCCTGGAATTCTGAGGATCGTCGCGAACAATCCCGGAAAGATGACCTACCACGGGACAAATAGCTACATCATTGATACGCCTGATGGTCGGTTCATAATCGACCCCGGCCCAGCAGAAGACAGTACACATTTCGAGGCAATCATCAAAAATTTGGGGGCCAAACCATCCGGGATTCTGCTCACACACCACCATTCTGATCATTTTGGAGTCGTCCCAGCCCTGCGAGCACGGACAGACGCACCTGTTTATGCCTCACGGGCATTCCCTGACGATGCATTTCGACCTGACCGGTTTCTGGAGGACGGACAGGTCATTGCCGGTCTTACCGTCCTGCACACACCTGGTCACGCGAGCGACCACCTTTGTTTCGCGAGACCTGACGGAGTGCTCTTCACGGGCGACCACGTTATGAGTTGGAACAGTTCGATCGTCAGCCCCCCTGACGGAAACATGCACGACTACTGCGCGCAGCTACAGCGGCTGATTGAGCGCGACGATAGGATCTACTTTCCGGGGCACGGACCTATACTCCGGGATCCGCAACCTTACGTCAAACGGTTGCTTTCCAACCGCATGCGTCGCGAGGCGGAGATCCTCGCCCACCTCTCAAACACCCCGGATTCGGTCCAGAATATCGCCGCTTCCGTCTACCAGAAAACCGACCCACATATCGCAATGGCCGCAGAACGAAACGTTGCGGCGCATCTGGAGAAGCTGTTGTCTGAGTCGCGGGTGGTACAAGATGGCGAGGCCTGGAAATTAACATAAACTTCATTATGCGACTTTATACTGTACGCGGGGCACATTCTAAACTGGGTTGCGACACATCCCCTATCTTGCTGAAAAGCAAGGAGAACGGACATGGCCCACACAGAGTTGGATTTGCGTGAAAGACGCGCGATCGAAGACATGCTGAATGC